>JBBDXA010000158.1:0-21356 GCA_040902585.1 Phycisphaeraceae bacterium | reverse complement strand
AACTACGGGTCTTCACCACGTTATCGATCAGCAGGGGAATCTTGTCGAGCTCGCCGGGACCGCACATCAGGTCGACCTGCGGATGCCTGCGGAAGAGATCGACTCCGTCGCGTTCCGCCATGCAGCCGATGACGCCCAGGACGATGTCCGGATGGGTCTTCTTCCGCAGTCCGACCAAACCGATGCGGCTGTAGGCTTTGTTCTCCGCCTGTTCGCGGACGGAGCAGGTGTTGTAGAGGACGACATCGGCCGACTTCCAGTCCTCGGTCATTTCGTAGCCCAGGCCCTGAAGCTGACCGCGCACGAGCTGGCTGTCGAGCACGTTCATCTGGCAGCCGAAGGTCTCAAGGTAGACGGTTTTGGGGCTGCGTGCAGGGTTGGACTTCGGGTCGGTCATGGAGCGCAGATGATAGGTGACCACAACATATAGATAAAGCTTAGGGCCGGCGAACTTCTCAAGTCGGGATGAGCCACTTCGATTCACGCTCAAAACGCTAGCCTACCGATAACAAGTGCGTAATGTCCGTCCCTGGCTCTTCTGTCAATCCGCACCCGGTTTCCCGGGCCTACAACCACCTCGTCGGCTGGGCGTGTCTGCTCATCGGCATGGCGATCGTTGCCGCGCTGGCGATCGTGCCGGCCTGGCTCGACCTTCAGCAGGCGGAGTGGGAACGCGGGTTCATCGAGCTGTGCCGGTCGCGCCAGCAGGAAACGGTGGAAGGCTACGAGCAGTTCGCCCTGGCCCTGCAATCCAACGACCCCGTCCTGCTGGAGCGACTGGCGTTTGAACAACTCCGCCAGAAGCCGGCCCATGGCTCACTCGTGAAACTGCCTGACGAACTCGCCTCAGCGTGGAAGGTAAGGCAGGCGTGGCTGGCGGGTGGAACGCCTGAGGAGCTGGCGGATGCGCCGTTGCAGCCGATGCCCGCGGCTTCGCTCGAACAGTGGCTGCATCACCCGCAGCCTGTGGTGGGTCTGGACTACGCGCCGTATGTTGAGATGGATTCGATGCTGATTCGCCTGTCGACGGGGCCGCGGCGACTGGTGCTGCTGGTGCTCGCAGGCTTTTTCATTTTGTGCGGACTGTTCTTTCCGGGGCCGTGGGTGAAGGGTGACGCGGCCCGCGAGGTGGCGATGGAAGAGGATGAGGATGCGATCATTGTGGGGGAGATTGATGGCGAGGATGAAGAGATGATGCATGTCGCGGCTTGAGGGGTGATGCAGAACCCACCCACGGGAGTGGGTGGGCTTTTGTTGGTCACACTGTTTTAGTTCTGATTCCTGACTCCTGTCCCCTGTCCCCTGTCCCCTGTCTCCTGACTCCTGTCCTCTGTGGACAACATCATTTGTTGCATAGATTCGGCCTCGCTCTTATGCTCTGCCCTTCGCGGCCAGCCGTGTGCTGAACCGCGCCAGGGCGTGCTTCCGCAAGGGCGCGCGCAACCGCTGTCATGGTTGAAGTTTACGGTCTATACACCGCCACGGTGCTCGGCGCTGTGGCGCTCTTCATGATGATGCCCCGCCGCGGCTACAACCCGCGCAAGATCGGGGCGTTTCTTGCTGCGGCCACTTTGGGCGGCCTGTGGCTCTACCTCGGCCGCACCCTCTTCCAGCGCGACGACCTCGGCGTCGCCTCCGCCGCGATGCCTTACTACTACATCTTCAGCTTCATCGGCCTGACCGCAGCCGTGCGCGTCATCACTCACACCCAACCCGTCTACTCCGCCCTGTGGTTCGTCATGGTCGTCCTCGCCTCGGCAGGCATGTTCCTGCTGCTGGGCGCGGAGTTCGTGGCCTTCGGCATGGTCATTATTTACGGCGGTGCGATCCTCGTCACCTACGTATTCGTGATCATGCTCGCGGCCCAGAGCGAAGAGGCGGCCGAGGCAGGCGAAGATGATCCAAAATCACGATCTACTGAATACGAACGCGTCGCGCGGGAGCCGGCGCTGGCGATCGTGGCGGGCTTCCTGCTGCTGGCGACGCTCTTAAACGTGGCGTTTCGGCCGATGGTGCCCAACCCTGCCGCCCGCGGCCTGACGGCGAAGGAAATTACGCAAGGCATTCCCGCTGGCGAAGGCGTCGCGGGACAGCCTCGCATTCTCAATGCGGATCGCAGGGCCGCCGCCGGCGTGCTTGAAGGCGTGGATGAAAAAACGAAGAAGCGGATCGCAAGCGTCGTGCATGCGGATGAGGTTGAGAATGTCGAACTGGTCGGCATCGAACTGTTTCGAGGCAATCCGCTGGGGCTGGAACTGGCGGGCGTGATCCTGCTGGTGTCGCTCATCGGCGCGGTGGTGATTGCGAGGCAGCGCGGTTCGCTGGATTGATGGGGTGTTGAAGATGGATTTTGCAGGACGTTGCTAAGCCGCAAGCGGCTGGAACCTGGAACTTTGAACTACCCGCTCGACAGTCTGGCGCTCTCGCACTTCCTCCTCACGGGGGCGGTGCTCTTTGCGCTGGGGCTGATCGGTTTCATCACCCGGCGAAACATGATCATCATGTTCCTCTGCACCGAGATGATGTTCCAGGGCGTGGTCATCACGCTGGTGGCGTTCAGCCGGTTTCATATGAATGCGGGCGGGCAAACGTTTGTGATTTTTGTCTTGACCATCGCCGCAGCCGAGGCGGCCCTGGCGCTGGGACTCGTGGTGTTATTGTTCCGCCGCAAGCGCACGCTCGATGCGCAGGCGTGGAGCGCGATGCGGGATTGATCGATCAAGTATGGACGCAGCAAAGTACATCCCCTGGCTCCCCTTCCTCAGTGCTGTGCTCTGCCTGGTGTGCTGCGCGAAGAAGTCGCTGCGCAAGCTGGCGGCCCCGATCTGCATTGCTTCGATCTTCGGCGCGTTTCTGATTGCCGTGTTCGTCGCTTCATCCGTGCCTTCGTATTCGCCCGGCAAGTACGAAGCGGGGCAGGGCATCGTCACCGCGTGGAACTGGATCGACGTCGGCGGCCTGACCGCGGGCATGTCCTACTTCCTTGATCCGCTCACGATTCTCATGCTGTTTGTGGTCACCGGGATCGGCACGCTCGTGGCCATCTACGCCGCCGGTTACATGTCCGGCGATAAGGGTTACGCCCGCTTCTTCGCCGCGGTGAGCCTGTTCATCTTCGCGATGACCACGCTCGTCATGGCGGACAATCTCGTCCTGCTCTATCTCGGGTGGGAAGGCGTCGGCCTGTGTTCGTTCCTGCTCATCGGCTACTACTACGAGAAGCCCTCGGCTGTCGCGGCTGCGAAGAAGGCGTTCATCGTCAACCGCATCGGCGACCTCGGTTTTGCCCTGGGCATTTTTCTTACGTGGATGAACTACGACACCGTGGTTCTCTCCGAGATTGCCGTGAAGGCCGCCCACGCGGGGGTCGACGCGGCGCAGCTGCCCGGCGGCGTCTCGGGCTCGGCCCTGGACTGGTGGATTCCGTTCCTCCTCATGCTCGGCGCGTTCGGCAAGAGCGCCCAGCTTCCGCTTTATGTCTGGCTGCCTGACGCGATGGAAGGCCCGACGCCGGTCTCGGCGCTGATCCATGCCGCCACCATGGTCACTGCCGGCGTGTACATGATCGCCCGGCTCATTCCGCTCTTTAGCCCGCACCTTTCGCCCTACGCGCTCACCGTCGTCGCCATCGTCGGCGGACTCACCGCCCTCTTCGCCGCCACCATTGCCTTGTGCCAATACGATATCAAACGCATCTTCGCCTACTCGACGATTTCGCAGCTCGGCTACATGTTCCTGGGGCTGGGCGTGATGTCCACCGTCGGCGGCGTGTTTCATTTGTTCACCCACGCCTTCTTCAAAGCCCTCTTGTTCCTCACCGCCGGCTCCGTCATGCACGCCCTGGCCGGTCAACTCGACCTGCGCAAGATGTCCGGCTTGCGAAAGAAAATGCCCGTCACCTGCTGGCTGATGTTTATCGGTTGCCTGGCGCTGGCCGGCTTCCCGCTCACGGCAGGCTTTTTCAGCAAGGACATGATCCTCGCTGACGTCATGGCCCGCGCCTTCGCCGCTGACAGCGAAGGCCACCTGCACCTGACGTACAACAAGTTTTTCTTCCTCGCGATTCTCGGCCTGTTCACCGCGTTCCTCACCGCGTTCTACACCTTCCGCCTGTGGTTCCGCGTTTTTCTCGGCGAAGAGAAGTATGAGATGGGCGATGAGCATGGGCATGAAGTAGAGAGGCACGAAGGGACGGAGGGACGGAGGGACGAAGGGGAAGGCCACGGCGGACATGGGCACGAAGCGCACGGCCACGGTGATATTGAAGTCGTGCATCATCACGAGCCGCATGAGATGCCCTGGCTGATGAACGGACCGCTGGTGGTGCTCGCGCTGGGCGCGATCTTCGCCGGCCTGTTCCTCGGCGGATGGGTCGAGCATTCCATTCGCGACTCCACCGCGGCCATCCACCTGGCACACGGCGAACATCATCCCAAGCTCCTGGGCATGGACCTGCACACAGCCATGATGCTCATCAGCAGCGCCATCGCCATCACCGGCATCCTGCTGGCAGGCTGGTTCCATTGGCTCAACCGCGAGGCCGCTCGCAATGTGGCCGCCCGCTTCCCCGGCCTGGTGCGAACGCTCGAAAACAAGTGGTACATCGATGAACTCAATGACAAGCTCATCGTCAAGCCGCTGCGGCTGCTCGGTGAAATCTGCTTCGCGTTCGATCGCCTGATCATCGAACCGCTCGTCTCGCTGGCGGGTTTCATCCCGCGCTTCGCAGGCAGCCTGACGCGACCGCTCCAGGGCGGCGTGCTGCAAGGCTACGGCCTGAGCATGGTCGCCGGTGTGGCGATTCTGGTGATCATCGTGGTGTGGAAACTCACAACCTGATTGCGATGCCGACGTGGACGCCTGCGGCGTTACCGCTAAACGAAAATGTTTTGAACTCGGAACCCTGAACTCGGAACCCTGAACCCTGCCCCATGACTTCCGCCCTGCTCCTCATCCTGCTCCTGATTCCCCTTGCCGGGGCTGCTGTCATTGCGCTGGGGCCCAAGGAGAAGGACGACCGCGTCATCGCCCTCGTCACCACGCTGGCGAACTTCCTGCTCTCCATCCTCGTCATCGGGCAGTTCGACTGGTCACGCTCCGGCGAAATGCAGGTCACCACGACCGTCACCTGGGTCAAAGCCTTCGGACTCTCCTTCAGCTTCGGCGTCGATGCCATCTCGCTCTGGCTGCTGCTGCTGACGACGTTCCTTATGCCCATCATCATCCTGGGCTCGTTCAGCGCGGTGAAGGAACGCATCCGGGAGTTCTTCGTCTGGCTGCTGATCCTCGAAACCGCGATGATCGGCACCTTCGTCGCCACCGATGTGCTCTTTTTCTACATCTGCTTCGAGTTCACGCTGGTGCCGCTCTACTTCCTCATCGGCATCTGGGGCTCGACGCAGCGGTTGCGGGCCGCAAAGATTTTCTTTCTCTACACCTTCACCGGCTCGATGCTCACCTTCGCGGGCGTCCTGTTCGTGGCGTTCTTCAATGCTCATCTCACGCCTGATGTGATCGCGGGGATTCAGGGCAACGCGGCCGCGACGTTGCAACTGGCGACGGACAAGTTGCCCAGTGAGTATGCCGCGCTGGGCTCGTGGTCGTTCAACATCAAAACGCTCACGCTCGCGGCCCAGCACATGTCGCTCGCGCAGCAGAGTTGGGTGATCCTCGCCATGCTCGCGGGCTTCGCGGTGAAGGTGCCGATCTTCCCGGTGCATACCTGGCTGCCCCTGGCGCATACCGAAGCCCCCACCGCCGGCTCCGTCATCCTGGCGGGTGTCCTCTTGAAGCTGGGTACCTACGGCATCCTGCGCCTGGCGATTCCCATGGCCCCGCTCGCCGCGGTTGAGTACGCCCCGGTCATCGGCACGCTCGCAGTCATCGGCATCCTCTACGCCGGCTTGATCTGCTGGGTGCAGAAGGACATCAAGAAGCTCATCGCGTACTCCTCCGTGTCTCACCTGGGCTTCTGCGTGCTCGGCCTGTTCGCCTTCGGCAATGTCATCGGACCCAGCGGCTCAGTCGCTTACATGATCAACCATGGCCTCTCCACCGGGGCTCTGTTTCTCTGTGTCGGCATGATCTATGAACGCTTCCATACCCGCGAGATGCGGCAGTACGGCGGCATGGCCAAGGTGATGCCCATCTGGGGTTTCTTCATGGTCTTCTTCTGCATGGCCAGCGTCGGGCTGCCCGGGCTCAACGGGTTCGTCGGCGAGTTCACCACGCTCATGGGCACGTTCACCAGCACCTCCGTGCTCGGCCCCTGGTTCGCGGTCCCTGCCGGCGCGGGCATGATCATCGGCGCGATCTACATCCTTTATATGGTTGGCAAAGTCGTACTCGGGCCGCTGAAGGTGCCGCCGGTGCATCATGAGCCGGATGCGGATTCGCACGACGACCCGCACGCAGCCTCACACGGCCATCATGAAGCCCCTAAAGATCTGAACGCCCGCGAGATCATGACGCTGGTGCCGCTGGCGGTGCTGTGCCTGCTCTTCGGTCTGTTCCCGAATCTGATATTGAAGACGGTGGAAACACCGGTGCGCATGCTGACGCAAAGCGCCAGCCGCGTGGTCTTTGAGCGGAAGCTGGAGAACGAGCCGGTGTCACCGCCCTACGTCGCGCCGCCGAAGGAGACGGCTGCACGCGATGAGAATGAAAGGATGACACATCAGGCCGCGCTGGCCCCTTCTCATCTCGCGGAGCGAAATGACCACGCGGAGGTGACGCCATGAGCATTATGCTCGAAAAGCTCATCTTCCTCTGGCCTGAAATCATCATGCTTTGCGGCGCGGTGACCGTCATGCTTGTGGGTCTGTCCGCCAGCGCTGCCGTGCGCAGGAGCTGCACCGCGATCACGGCCGGCGCTCTGGTCCTCGCAGGCGTCGCGGTGATCATCACCAGCGACCCGGCCTTCATCGCGCAGGAGAAGCTCGATACGCAGCCGAATATCGCGGTCTACATCAAGCTCGCCGTCGTGGGCATCGGCGTGCTGCTGCTCATGGTCGCAGGCACCGTCACCGACAAGCTCGCCGCCACGCGCGACTCCGAAGGCGATGCAGGCAAACCATTCGACCCCGCCACTTCGATCCGCGGCGAGTTCTTCGCCTTCTTCCTCTTCAGTCTCACCGGCGTCATGCTCTGCGCCGGCGCGGGTGATCTGGCCTGGCTGTTCCTCGCGCTCGAGCTGGTCAGTCTGCCGACGTATGTGATGATTGCCGTGACGCGCGATCGGCTCATCGCGCAGGAGTCGGCGGTCAAGTACTTCTTCCTGGGCGCGCTCGCCGTGGCGATCTTCCTCTACGGATTCGCCCTGATCTACGGCGCGACGGGCTTCACGGATTTCGCCAGCATCAAGGCGTATCTGGCGAGCGAGATCGCCGCGGGCAACGGCCTTTCGCCGCTGTTCATCACGGGCCTGGTGCTGGCGATCGTGGGCATCGCCTTCAAGATCGCCGCTGCGCCGATGCAGTTCTACGCGGCTGATGTCTACGAAGGCGCCGCCACACCGGTGACCGCGTTCCTCGCCTTCGTGCCCAAGACCGCCGGCTTCATCGCCCTCATGCTGCTCATCGATCTCGTGCCGGGCAAGCTGCCTGAGCCAGTCGTCGTGTTGCTGTGGGTGATGGCCGCCGTAACCATGACCTACGGCAACGTGATGGGCCTGTTGCAGACGAGCGTGAAGCGCATGCTCGCTTACAGCTCGATCGCGCACTCGGGCTACATGCTCGTCGGCCTGCTGGCGGGCTCCACGCTCACCACCGCGGCCCTCAAGAACGGTCACGCGGGCGTGCTCTTCTACCTCGTCGCCTACGGGCTGGGCAACCTCGCCGCCTTCGCCGTGCTGTCATCGCTCGAAGCCAAGGGCGAAGAGGCGGAAACTTTCGACGATCTGTCCGGCCTGTCACGGCGCAATCCGATCCTTGCGGCGATCATGCTCCTGAGCATGCTCAGCCTCGTGGGCCTGCCGCCGCTGGTCGGCTTCCTCGGCAAGATTTATCTCTTCGGCCCGGCGGTAAATGATTACACCTGGCTCGTGGTGATCGCCGTCCTCAACAGCGCGATCTCCGCGGTGTACTACCTGCGTGTCGTTTCCGTGTGCTACTTCAGCGAGCCCGCGCCGGATACGACCGTCGCCGACAACCCGCCGCGGCGCACGGCCGCGATGATCGCCGCGCTCGCATCACTGGTCATCGGCGTGACGGGCGGCTGGCTGGTCGATGCCGCGAAAGAGGCGACAGGTCAGCCGGTGGCGAAGGTGAAACCCGCAAAGACGGTCGAAGGTGGAGCGACGGCGGTGAAGCCTTAGAACCGAAATCTCAAAGACAAAAGAATCAAATCTCAAACAAGCTCCAATCGCCAAAAGACAAAACTTCAAAGGGCTTCGGGGCAGCCGTGATGCCTGATCCGATTTGAGATTTGAAGATATGCGACTTGAGATTTGTTTGTGATTTGGAGCTTTTGTCTTTGGAGTTTTCCCCCTTGATCCGCCAGCAAGCCATCGAAGTCGACCACAACGGCCTGACGATCCGCGGCATGTCGTATCGCCCTGTGCGCGAAGGCCGCCATCCCGCCGTGCTGCTGCTACATGGCTTCACCGGCACGCGCATCGAGAACGGATTCATGTTCGTCCGCCTCGCCCGCGCCCTCGCCTCGCGCGGCATCGCGGCCGTCACCTTTGATTTTCTTCACTCCGGCGAATCCGATGGTTCCTTTGAACAGATGCTCGTCACCGGCGAGCTGGCGGATGCCCTGCGCATAACCGAGTGGCTTCAGAGCCAGGCATTCGTCGATCGCTCGCGCCTCGGCCTGCTCGGGTTCAGCCTCGGCGGCCTGCTGGCGGGCTGCGTCACCGCCCGCGTCGAGTGCTACCGGTCGCTGGTGATGATGGCCCCGACCACGGCGACGAACATCGCGCGGCACGCCCAGCGCGAAGGCCGCTGCGATACGCCGGGGACAGGCGGAGGCGAAGCCGCAAGCGGCGTGCAGCTGGGGCCACACTGTCTGCATCCGAGCTTCTTCGACGATGTGCTGACGCTCGATTCGGTGAGCGACTGCGTCAAGCGGCCGCGACCTACGCTGGTGGTGCAGGGCACGGGCGACACGGCTGTGCCGCCGGCGATCTCGGCGGAGTTTGTCGATGCGATGAAGCGGGCGAGCGTGCCTGTCGAACTGCACTTGATCGAAGGCGCGGACCACGCGTTCACGCATCCGCGCTGGCGCAGCGACATGAATGCCAGGGTGACAGACTGGTTCGCGAAGACGCTGAAGTGAGAGCACCATCCGGGAGCACCATCCCGACAGGGTGGTGCTGTTGTCATCCGGCGTTTCGTGACGCTCGTTGCATCGATGGCTTCCGGCGCGGATGCCCATCTTGCGATCTTCGCTTCGGGCGGTCGTCAGCCAATAGCACCACCCTGTCGGGATGGTGCTCCCGCGCTCCCGTTGTCCTTCGCGCGAGCCTGCCTTATCATCGCGGCCAACCCGAACGGAGTACACGCATGGCTTCCCCGAAGGATCGTCGTTACCTGGAATCGCACGAGTGGCACAAGCTCGAAGGCGACATCGTCGTCATCGGCGTCAGCCAGTTCGCGGTCGATGAACTGACCGACATCACTTATGTCGACTTCCGCAAGAAGGCCGGGCCCATCAAGGCCGGCGAAGCGTTCGGTGAGATCGAATCCGTCAAGGCGACCAGCGACCTTTACTGCGGCATCGATGGCACCATCGTCGCGGTGAACGACAAAGTCGCCGACGATCCTTCGCTGGTCAATCGCGATCCATTTGGGGACGCCTGGCTGATCAAGATCAAGCCGGACAATGCGGCGCAGCTCGACGGGCTGCTGGCGGCGGATGACTACGACGCGAAGGCGGGCGGGCATTGAGTGAGCATGGGCGAAGCTGCGGGGCGGACTCCGCAGCTATGAATTGAAGTCGCACCTTTTGATTGCACTTACCACTCTTCATTTTGCACCTTTCACTTGTGAATTTCCCCTCCTTTTGTCCGCGGGCGTTCTCCGTTAGAATCAAGGATGGTTTGACCGTATATCCGGTTTGGGCCGCAGGATGCGCCGCTGATGATCGTTGACCTTCATACCCACATCTGGGAGTCGCCCGAGCAGCTTGGGCGCGGGGCCGCTGCGCGGATGCTGCGCTCGGCGACGCAGCCCTGGGATCGGCCTGATGCGTCGACCACGGCCCATGACGCGGCGATGGAGCCGGTGCAGCACGCGGTCATCCTCGGATTCGAAAGCAGCTACCTGGGCGCTTCGATCAGCGCCGAACAGATCGCGCGGTATGTTGCCCGCAGGCCTGAAAAATATCTGGGCTTCGCAGGGCTCGATCCGCTGGCAGGCAACGCCCTGAAACAGGTCGCGCGCGTCCGCAGCCTCGGCCTCTCAGGCGTGACCATCAGCCCCGCGGGCCAGGCGTTTCACCCGGCTCATACGCAGGCGATGAAGCTCTACGAGCAGTGCGTCGCGCAGGATCTGCCCGTGCTCGTGCAATCGGTCACGCATCTGTCCTCCGAAGCCAAGCTGGAGTTCGCGCAGCCTTATCTCTTTGATGAAGTCGCGCGGGAGTTTCCCGACCTGCGGCTGATCATCTCGCAGGTCGGCCACCCGTGGATCGATCAGGCGCTGGTGCTCATCGGCAAGCACCGCAATGTCTACGCGGATATCTCCAGCATCGTGTCGCGGCCCTGGCCGCTATACAACCTGCTGCAATCAGCTCATCACCAGGGCGTGATGGATCGCCTGCTCTTTGGCAGTGACTTTCCCTTCTGCACGCCGCAACGGGCGATCACGACGATCTATTCGGTGAACACGCTGACTCAGGGCACGATGTTGCCGAGCGTGCCGCGCGAACAGTTGCGGCTGATTGTGGAGCGCGATGTGCTGTCCCTCCTGGGCATGAAGCCCGCGGTGAAGGCGGCATTGCCCGCGCCGGCGAAGGCGCCGATACAGGTCGCTGCACCCGCGCCTGCCGCCGCACCGATCGCTTCGCCCGCAACAATTAGCAAGAGCAACGGTTCCGTGCCGAACGAGGCGCCGGCCGCGCCTGTGGCAGCGCCCGCTCCCGCCGCTTCCAAGGTTGAACCCGTGTCACCCGTGTCACCTGAGGCGGGAACGGAAGGCGGGGAATCGCCTGCCGACACGGATGTGAAGAAAGATGAACCCGCTGTCTCATTGCCGGACGCAACGACAGCCGCCCCGTCTGCCTCCACCAGTGAGCCAGACAAACCCAGTCAGAAAAGGATGGACCCGTGATCCGACGTTTCCGACCACTCGGCCGATTGTGCTTCTCGCGGCTGCCGCTGATCGTCGCCGGTGCCTTCTGCCTGCTGGCGGGCGGGTGTTCGTCGCTTCAGCCTTCCAACTGGCGCACGCTGCCTTCGCTCTTTGGCGGATTCAGCGGCGAAGGCGGCGACCTGGTGATGCGCAGCGCCAAGGATGAGAACGTCACGCTCCAAGGCGCGTTTGATTCGGGCGTCTACGCCGCCGCCGACCGCAACACGGCAACCATCGTGCTCTTCGCCGGTGAGCCGGAGGCGCCGACGCAGGTCGTGACAATCCGCATGTTCTGGAACCCGCAAGCCGGCCGCACGCCTGTTGATCCCACCGCGACGAATGCGACGATTCAGTACATCATCTTCTCCGGCAACGAGGTCGGCATCTATTCCGGCGCGGGCTACCTCTATCCGAAGGATGACCTGGACGGCGAAACCTTCGCCGGCAGCATCTGGCAATCGACGCTGCGGCTCAGTGACAAAACGGAAGGCTTTGTCGATCAGCTCGGCTCCGCCCAGATGGAAGGCAAGTTCAAAGTCTCGCGCGATGACGTAGCCATCGATCAGAAGCTGCACCGGCTCAACGTGCAGATCCGCGAGAAGCTTGGCCGATCACGCCTGGTGAAAGTGGATCACGACGATGCGACACTCAGATAATCTGTCGCGCCGCCCCTTCGCGCGGCGGTGATGTTATCCTTCCGCTTTGTGACAAGAACAGATAACCGGGACGATTCTGGAGACACACGATGAAACGATTGAGCTGGTTCCCAATGGCAGTCATCGCGGCGACAAGCACGGCGATCCTTTCAATGTCCTCCTGTGGCGGCGGCGGCAAGCCGGACAATGAAATCTGGATCGGCGCGTATCTCTCGCTGTCTGGTCAGCAGGCGACCTTCGGCAAGACAACGGAGGAAGGCATCCGGATGGCGGTGGAAGAACGCAACGCGAAGGGCGGCGTCAAGGGCAAGGTGATCAAACTCTTCGTCGAAGACAACAAGGGCCAGACCTCCGAAACGCAGAACGCGGTGAAACGGCTCATTGGCGAGAAGGTGGATGCCATCCTCGGCGAAGTCGCGTCCGGGCAGTCGCTCGCGGCCGCGCCGATCTGTCAGCAGAACAGTATGCCGATGATCAGCCCTTCTTCGACCAATCCCGAAGTGACGAAGGTCGGCGATATGATCTTCCGTGTCTGCTTCATCGACCCGGACCAGGGCTACGCCTGCGCCAAGTTCTCGATCGATGATCTCAAAGCCATGAAGGCCGCGATCCTGTACGACCAGAAGCAGCCCTACTCGACGGGCCTGGCGGACAACTTCGAGGAGTGGTACAAGAAACTCGGCGGCACGATCACGACGAAGCAGGCGTACTCCGGCGGCAACGTCGACTTCAGCGCCCAACTCACCACCATCCGCGACAGCAAGCCCGGCATCGTTTTCATCCCCGGCTACTACAACGAGGTGCCGAGCATTGCGATCCAGGCGCGGAAGCTGGGCATCGAGGTGCCGCTGCTGGGTGCCGACGGATGGGAGACGGACGACCTGGCTAAGAAGGCTGAGGGCAAACTCGAAGGCTGCTATTACTCGAACCACTACGACCCGGACGACGCCAGCCGACCCGAATCGCTCGATTACCAGAAGCGTTTCAAGGCCAAGTACGGCAAAGGCACCAGCGCGCTGGCGGCACTCGGGTACGACGCGGCCAATGTGCTCTTTGATGCGATGGAGCGCGCCCCCTCGCTCAGCGGCAAGGACCTGGCCAAGGCCCTGGCCGAGACGAAGGATTTCAAGGGCGTCACCGGCGACATCAACTTCGACAAGAATCGCAACACGCTCAAGCCCATCGTCATCCTCAAGATCGAAGGCGGCAAAGAGAAGTACGTGACGACGATTGATCCGCCGAAGAACTGATCTGACCGAATGAGAACAGACTTGGGCAGGTCCGCTCGTTCGACCCTCCCCCAGCCCCTCCCTGGAAGGGAGGGGAGCCAGACACATGCTTGAAACGCTCATTCACGGCATATCCACGGGAAGCCTTTACGCGCTGATCGCGCTGGGCTACACCATGGTTTATGGCGTGCTTCAGTTCATCAACTTCGCCCACGGCGACCTGGTCATGGTCGGGGCCTGGCTCTCGCTCATCATCGCAACGTCACTCGGATTCTCCGCTGATTCAGGCATCGGCGGCGTGCTCGCGGCTGTGTTCGTCATGCTCATCTCGATGGTCCTGTGCGGCGGCATGGGTGTCCTCGTCGAGCGACTCGCGTATCGGCCGCTGCGGCAGGCACCGCGTCTGAACATCCTCACCACCGCCATCGGCGTCTCGCTCCTGATTCAGAACACGGGCCAGTTGCCGTTCGTCTTCGGCACTGAGACCGGCACGATGACCGCGCTGATCAACGATTCGCTGCCGATGTTTCACCTGGGCGATGTGCCGATCTACACGCTGGATGTCATCATCCTCACCCTGGCGATCGGCCTGATGTTTGCGCTGGACCGGCTGGTGTACCGCTCGAAGGTGGGCCTGGCGATGCGCGGCGTCTCGCACGATGTGGACACCACCGCGCTGATGGGCGTGAACGTCGATCGCGTGATCAGCCTGACCTTTTTCATCGGCACGTCTCTCGCCGCGGCAGGCGGCACGCTCTACATCCTCAAGTACCGCCAGGTTCAGCAGCCGGCCGATCTCAGTTGGATCATGCTCGGACTCAAGGCATTCGTCGCCGCGGTCGTCGGAGGTATCGGCAACATCCGCGGCGCCATGCTCGGCGGCATGCTCATCGGCCTGCTCGAACAGTTCACGCGCCGATACCAGTCGCCGGAACTGTCCGACATTTACGTCTTCGCCCTGCTCATTGTCGTGCTGCTTGCCAAACCAACGGGCATCATGGGTAAACCGGTGCGGACGAAAGTGTGATACTTCGTGTTGGCTCGCTCGCCCTGAACACCAGAGTGTTTCAGTAGATTGTTCATCATGCCCGAAGCCGACGTGCAACCCGCCAAGCTCTCCGCGCCGCGTCTGGCGGCACGCAGCCTGCTGCCGCTCTTGGCCTGCGTGGGTCTCGCGCTCTTGTTTCATCTCGTGGCCGCCCCGCTGATGAAGCCGCTGCACGTGAAGCTGGCGATGGACATCGGCATCAATATCATCCTGGCCGTGTCGCTGAACATGATCAACGGCTTCACGGGCCAGTTCTCCATCGGTCACGCGGGCTTCATGGCGATCGGTGCGTACACGGCCGGCGCATTCACTTACTACGGCGGCCTGGGTGATGTCTGGGGCGATGAATCGTTTACCCACGGCATCCTCAGTTGGTCACGCCCATTGGCGGATTTCACGGGCAATCTCTTCACCGCCGGCGATATTCTCTTCCTCGCCGCCTGCCTCGTCGGCGGCCTGATGGCGGCGCTCATCGGCCTGGTCGTCGGCCTGCCTTCGCTGCGCCTGCGCGGCGACTACCTGGCCGTGGTCACCCTCGGTTTCGGCGATATCATCCGGCTCCTCATGGAACTGAGCGATGGCCAACTCAAGACCGTCGCGGACATTCAGAGCACGCCCTACTTCCAGCGCTACACGCACCTGGGCGGCGCATCAGCCATGAGCGGGCTGTCGTTCATGACGACCACGTTCTGGGTCGTGCTCTTTGCCTGCTTCACATTGCTCGCGGCGTTCCGGCTGCGCATGAGCAGTCATGGCCGGGCGTTCCTCGCCATTCGTGAGAACGAGATCGCCGCCGAGTCCATGGGCGTGCCCACCACGCGGTACAAAGTCGCCGCCTTCGTCCTCGCCGCGGGCTTCGCGGGCTTCGCGGGCGGCCTCTTCGCCCATCAGAGCAGTGTGCTCAACCCCGGTGACTACGGCTTCATCAAATCCTTCGACATCCTCATCATGGTCGTCCTGGGCGGACAAGGCTCGATCAGCGGCACCGTCATCGCCGCGACGGTCATCACGCTGCTCTCGGAGTTCCTCGTGCGCCCGCCGCATCTTTGGATTCTCGGCCTGATTGTCATCCTCCTGCTCGCTGTGTTCAGGCAGCGCAAGGCGATGCGCGCGATCATCATGGTCGCCGTCGCCACCATCGTCTGGGAAATCGCGCGGGCGCTGGCGCTGCATTTCCAGATCAACCTCGCGCAGTACCGCATGATTCTCTTCGCCCTCGCGCTGGTGCTGATCATGATCCTGCGCCCGCAGGGACTGCTGGGCATCCGCGAAGTGTGGGACTATCTGCCCGGCCGCAAACGCCTGCCCACGGAGATGAAGGCGTGAGCACACCCCTCTTTGAAACCCGCAACGTCTCCATCGCCTTCGGCGGTCTCAAGGCTGTCGATGACTTCACGCTCACCATGCAGCGCGGCGATCTGCAAGGTCTCATCGGCCCCAACGGCGCGGGAAAGACCACCGCCTTCAACCTCATCACCGGCGTGTATCAGCCCGATCACGGCGCGATTCAACTCGGCGGACGCAGTCTCCTGGGACTGCCGCCCTGGAAGATCGCCCGCGAAGGCGTCGCCCGTACGTTCCAGAATATCCGCCTGTTTCCCGATCTTTCCGTGCTCGACAATGTGCGCGTCGCCTGTCACCTGCGAACGAAGGCGAACATGTTTCAGATGCTGATGCGCACCAGGCAGTACTATCTCGACGAAGCGGAGCTCTCCGCGCGATCGCATCAACTGCTCGAAGCGATTGATTTGCAGGATCGGGCCGACGACCTGGCGCGCAATCTGCCTTATGGTGATCAGCGCCGGCTGGAGATCGCCCGGGCCCTGGCGACGGAGCCGAAGGTGCTGCTGCTGGATGAACCGGCGGCGGGAATGAACCCTAGTGAAAAGCAGGAGCTCGTTATCCTGATCCGCTCCATCCGCCAGCGCTTCGGCCTGACGATCCTGCTCATCGAACACGACATGGGCCTGGTGATGAAGGTCTGCGAGAAGATTATGGTGCTGGACTACGGCAAGACGATTGCCGTGGGCACGCCCGGCGAAGTGCAGAAGAATCCGGATGTGGTCAAGGCGTATCTGGGCGAACCGGCGAGCGCAGGGCCGTGAACCCCAAGCCCGATGGCGAGGCTCGGCGAGTCGTCGGGGTCTGCGATGATGACGAGCTTGCCGCCCCGCCGATACCCCAACGGCTCGCGGACTCGCCATTGGGCTTGGAAGGCGGGACACAAGACCCCGGACTCAGAACTCTCATGCCGCTACTTGAAGTCGACAACCTCTGCGTGCATTACGGTGCCATTCAGGCGCTGCATGGTGTCACCCTGTCGGTCGAGAAGGGCCAGATCGTCGCCCTGCTCGGCTGCAACGGCGCGGGCAAGTCCACCACGCTCCGCGCCATCAGCGGGCTCCTTCCCGCGACCAGCGGCTCGATCCGTTACGACAGCAAGCCGCTCAACGGCTCCAAGGCTCACGAAGTCGTCGGCAAAGGCATCGCGCAGGTGCCCGAAGGCCGCGGCATCTTCCCGAACTTCACCGTCGAAGAGAATCTGAAGATCGGCTCCTTTGTCCGAACTGATCACGACCTGATCCGTAAGGATTTCGAGCATGTGCTCACTCTGTTCCCGCGCTTGAAAGAACGGCTCAAGCAGAATGCCGGCACGCTCTCCGGCGGCGAACAGCAGATGCTCGCCATCGCCCGCGCCCTGCTCGCCCGGCCGAAGCTGCTGCTGCTCGACGAGCCTTCGCTGGGCCTGGCGCCGCAGCTCGTGAAGCTGATCTTCGACATCATTCGCAAGATCAACTCCGAAGGCACGACCATCCTGCTCGTGGAGCAGAATGCGAGCATGGCTCTTGAAGTGGCGCATCATGCCTATGTGCTGGAGGTCGGAGCCGTCGTGATGAGCGGCGATGCGAAGAAACTGGCCAGGAGCGATGAGGTGAAAAAGGCGTACCTGGGCATGGGAGCATGAGGGTTGGAATACCCCGACGGCTCGCCAAGCCTCGCCATCGGGCTTGGTAGAAACGGCCCGTGACTCAAGACTCAGGACTCAGGACCGCATCTTGCCGATGTTTCTGTCATGGAAGAGATCTTGCCGATATCGAATGCGAACATGAACGAACCCAGCGCGACAACCCCGTCCGATAAACCTCTGGAGCCGGCCTTGTTGGCTGAGGGCGGCGCCGTGCGGATCAAGCCTGTGAGCAAGTGGGCGATTCCTCGGCGCGTGTATGACTGGACGCTGTCGCTCGCCCATTCGAAGCACGGCACGACGTCACTGTTCTGCCTCAGCTTCGCCGAGTCGAGCTTTTTCCCGATTCCGCCGGACGTGCTTCAGATCGCGCTGACGCTGGAGAAAAGGACGCGGGCGTTTTTCTATGCCTTCATCAGCACGCTCGGCTCGGTACTGGGCGGGATGCTGGGGTACCTCATCGGATTCGCTCTTTGGCACGCGGTCTCTGGATTCTTCTTCAGCTACATCATTAAGGAAGAGATTTTCCTGAAGGTGCAGACGCTTTATCAGGACTATGACTTCTGGTGCGTCTTCATCGCAGCGTTCACGCCGATTCCGTACAAGGTGTTCACAATTGCCGGCGGTGTGTTTGAGATATCGTTCGTGATGTTCGTGATCGGCTCGACGATCGGCCGCGCGGGCCGATTCTTCCTTGTCGGCGCGCTGCTCTACAAGTTCGGCCCGCCGATCAAAACGTTCATCGAGAAGTACTTCAACATCCTCAGCCTGGTGTTCGTGGTGCTGCTGGTTGGCGCGTTTGCGCTGCTGAAACTGCTGCACTGATACGTTCACGCCGGGCAAAGCCCGGTGCTAACGGCCGGAACTCGGAGCCCGGAACCCTTCCCATGAACGTACTTGTCACAGGCGGCGCGGGCTACATCGGATCACACGCGGTCAAACGCCTGCGCGAGGCGGGTCACGCCGTCGTGGTGATGGACAACCTGCACCGCGGCCATCGCGCGGCGGTACCCGGCGAAGTCCCTTTCGAAGCGACCGATCTGCGCGATACCGAACTCGTCGCGCAGGCCCTGGGCAAGCATGCGATCCAATGCGTGATGCACTTTGCCGCGCTGGCGTATGTCGGCGAGTCGGTCACCGAGCCTTTGAACTACTACGACAACAACACGGCCGGCACCGTCAGCCTGCTCATCGCGATGGAGAAGATGGGTGTGAAGCGGCTCGTCTTCAGCTCCACCTGCGCGACCTACGGCGAACCGGCGAGCATGCCGATCGTCGAGGACATGCCGCAGCGGCCGATCAATCCCTACGGCTGGTCGAAGCTGTTCGTCGAGCGCGTGCTCATTGACTACGCCGCGTCAAAGCCCGACTTCGCCTTCACCGCCCCGCGCTACTTCAACGTCGCCGGCTGCGCCAGTGACGGTAGCATCGGCGAAGATCACGATCCTGAATCACACATCATTCCCGTATTGCTTCAGGTCGCGCTCGGTCAGCGGCCGCACTTTCAGATCAACGGCGAAGACTACGACACGCCCGATGGCACCTGCATTCGCGACTACATTCACGTGGAAGATCTGGCTGATGCCCACATCGCGGTGATGGAAGCGATGCAGGAAGGGAAACTCACGGGCGCGAACTTTTTCAACCTCGGCATCGGGCGCGGCTACAGCGTGAAGGAAGTGCTCGAAGCTGCGCGGCGAGTGACAGGGCACGCGATTCCCGTAAAAACAGGCCCGCGCCGCCCGGGCGATCCACCGCAGCTTTACGCAAATGCGGACAAGATCAGAAATGCAATCGGCTGGCAGGCGAAGAAGTCGGACCTCGATGAGATCGTGGCGACGGCGTGGCGGTGGTTTAAGGATCATGCGGAGGGGTATCAAGACTGACGCCAGCGGATCCACAGTCAGAAACCAGATTGAATTGTCCAGTCTTCGTTGATCTGCAATCCATCCATCCCCCCAATTGCTGTCGCGATCCGTTCCAGTTCTGTGCCATCAGGGGACCCGCGGATTCCAATCGCTCGGCAATTGGAAACAGGCGTTCCTGCTCGAACTACCAAGAGAGCTGACGCCAACCGCATGGTGACAAATTCACATTTCCACGTCGATGAAGCGAAACCCGCCAACTTCATCTTTTCACAAAGTTGGTCAGTCGTCATTCCCGCGCGGGCATGCAATGTGTAAACCGCGACGTCCTGCAAATCGAACTGGTGACAGACGGATGCATCGATCATTGATGCGTATTCCCCGGTGTCTCGCCTGAATGCCTCTTTAAGTGCCTCAGCCAGGAATTCAGTCGGTGCGAAGTAGTAAGCTGCACCGAAAGTAATGATGACCGAGATCGTTTCACCTATTGCAACATTCAACACCAGCTTACCGGGCCAGAATCGCCCGTCGAAGGAAGCAGAGTGACCACATCGAATAATGTCGTCGTGACCGATGAAGCTTGACAGATACCCGGGCATCGGTATTTGTTGGCCACAACAACCGACACTCAGCAGTTCCTGGAGTAACCGCTCTTTGACAGATTCGCGGTCCATTGTGACCTCGTCGAAGAAAGCTTCCCTCGTGCGCCGCCTACGTCAATGCCCATGATCCTCCGTCCCCAGCATCGGCTTGATCTCCTTCATTAACCCCGCCAGCGTCGCCCTATCTTTCGCCTCCGCATTCAGCCTTAACAACGGCTCCGTATTGCTCGCGCGGACGTTGAACCACCAGCCCTTCTTGCTCCAATCATCGATCGACACGCCATCGAGTTTGTCGATCGCCGCATCCGCGTATTTCTTCTCCAGCTCTGCGAGGACAGCGTCCTTATCTTCCGTGCGAAAGTTGATCTCGCCGGACTGTGGATACTTCTTGAACGGCGCGACCATCTCACTCAGCGGCTTATCACTCTGCCCCAGCACGCTCAGGATCGCGGCGAAGGCGATCGCGCCGGAGTCCGTGTAGAAGCTGTCGCGGAAGTAGAAGTGGCCCGAGAGCTCGCCGCCGAAGACGCCTTTCGTTTCGCGCAGCGTCGCCTTCATGAACACGTGCCCGACTCGGCCCTTCTTCGGCCACGCGCCTGCCTTGGTGATCGCCTCTTCCAGAGCCTTGCTCGAACGCAGATCGTAGACCACCGTCGCGCCCTTTTCGTCCTTCGTGAAGTGATCCACGAGCAGCGCGGTCAGGTGATCGCAGCCGATGACCTCGCCCTTTTCATCGCAGAGAATGCAGCGGTCCGCATCGCCGTCGAACGATGCGCCCATGTCCGCCTTGCCCTTGAGCACCGCGTCCTGCGTCGGCTTCATGTTCGCCGGCACCAGCGGATTCGGATCGTGCGCGAAGGTGCCGGTGATCTCCATGTTGATCGGAATGATCTGAAGCCCGGGCAGATTGCTGAAGACCTTGGGGACCAGCTTGCCGCCCATGCCGCCGGCCGCATCCACCGCGACTTTAAGCACGCGGCCACCCTTCGGCGGCGTGTAGAACTTGAGCACGTGTTCGCGATACGGCTCCCACAGGTCGCGCTCTTCGTACGCGCCTTTGCCATCGAACGAATCGGGATCATCAATCTTCTCCGCGATCGCCTCGATGACCTTGAGTCCCGTCGTCGCGCCAATAGGCTTGGCATAGGGGCCGCTGATCTTGAAGCCGTTGTAGTTGATCGGATTGTGACTGGCCGTCACCTGCACGCCGCCGGCCGCGTTGAGGTGATTGATCGCGAAGTAGATAAAGCTCGTGTCGCACATGCCCACGTCGATCACGTTCATCCCCGACGCGAGCACGCCTTCGATGAACGCCTTGGAAAGTGACTCCGAGTGCGGTCGCATGTCCCGGCTCATCACCACCGTGTGCGGCAGCGTCAGCGAGGCGAGATCACCCTCGGCGTCCTCCACGTGCTGCTTGAGGTACTGCCCCGTCGCGCAGCCGACCTTCCACGCCGCCGCTTCGTTCAACGGGTCCGGATAAATCGCCCGTACATCGTAAGCCTTGAAAATCTTGCTCAGTGTCATTCAAAAGACTCCTC
The DNA here is from genome assembly GCA_040902585.1 of Phycisphaeraceae bacterium. Taxonomy (GTDB): domain Bacteria; phylum Planctomycetota; class Phycisphaerae; order Phycisphaerales; family Phycisphaeraceae; genus JBBDXA01. Next base: position 156 of record JBBDXA010000158.1, on the reverse strand, counting down.
ATCTCGATCGTAAAAGAATCCCGTGGTCGCAGACGCGAATGATATCGAATCGACGCAGTCGAGTAACCACGGGCGTGCCCATCTTCTGTGGCGGGCGCCATCGGGTGATGTTGTGAATGGGTTCCCTTCCGTGTGCACAATACGGGCTTAGCCGAG
>JBBDXA010000157.1:0-22518 GCA_040902585.1 Phycisphaeraceae bacterium | reverse complement strand
CAGTGATACAGCCCGTCGTTGTTCCACTTGCCCAGGTTCTCCGGCGCAAGGATGATGTTCAGGCGATTGGATTCGACGTGCCCGTCCACGTAGCCGAGGTTGGACGATTCACCGGGATGCCGGATCGCCGGATACTCTTGCGGCTGATCGGTGTCGATGAACGCGTCCCACACGCCATCGACCTGCGAATCGCCGATGGCGATCATGTTGGCGGGTTGGCGCACGCTTCGCGCGGGCAGCTCGCCCCAGGTCGGATGTTCGGTCAGCCCGCCCAGGCCGTACTGCGGCACGGAGAAATCGCGCGTGCCCCAGTTGTTGTAGCCGTAGCTGAAGGGCGTGTACCATTCGAGGCGCACCTCGTTTGTTCTGTACCCGTACTTGGCGGGCAGGCCGCTGCCGTAGGTTATTTTCCACTCGGCGTTCTCCCCGGCCTCGGGACACCAGAACCATTCCGTGCTGGCGCTCTGTGTGTACTCGCGCAGGCGCGGAGCCCAGACGATCCAGTTGTTGCCCGGCGTGTTGTGGCTCCAGGTGTGGGCGCCGGGGTAAAAGCGCGTCATGTCCGAGTAAGCGATCAGTCCGATCGTCTGCTGATGCAGATTTGACTTGCAGATCGCCGAGCGGGCATTGGCCTTGGCGTGTCCCAGGGAAGGGAGCAGCATGGAGATCAGGAGCATAATCAGGGAAATGACCAAGAGCATTTCGACGAGCGTGAACGCGCGGCCAATGCGTCCACGCACTTCATCGCAGCACGAGCCTTGCCCAGGCTGATCATTCATGGAAGCACTCCGACGTGAAGCCCACCGGACACTTCCATCTTACCCGCCCGCACCCGGATTCAAACTCTGAATAAACAGCGGACCGGCGGGGCCAAGATCGATGCCGATCGTCACCCACGCCGCCAGCATGATGATCCACACGATCAGAAACACGAGCGCGTACGGCAGCATCAGCGCCATCAGCGTGCCCAGCCCTGCCTTGGGCATGTACTTCTGCATGAAGACAAGGATGATGATCACGTACGGATTCAGCGGCGAGATGATGTTGGTCGCCGAGTCGCCCACGCGGTAGGCCGCCTGCGTGAGCTCGGGACTGATCTTCGCCCCGGTCATGAACATGGGCACGAAGACGGGGGCGAAGAAGGCCCACTTGGCGCTGGCGGAACCGATGAAGAGATTGCCGAAGGCCACGAGCAGGATGAAGAGGGACAGCAGCAGCCAGATGGGCATGTCGGCGGATTGGAGCCACTGTCCGCCGACGAGGGCGAGCATCTCGCCGAGGCGGGAGTGGTTGAAACAGGCGACGAACTGGGCCGCGAAAAAAGCGAGGACGATGTAAGGGCCCATGTCGGCCATGGTCCTGCCCATGAGGGAGGCGACGTCTTTGTCATTGCGAATGGTTCGAGTGGCGATGCCGTAAGCGATGCCGGGCAGGACGAAGCCGAAAAAGAGCAGCGGGACGATGGCGCTGACGATGCGCGGAAAGCCTTTGGCATCGGGCGCATCCCACAGCGCGCCGTCCTTGCGCATCATGAGCAGCACGCCGGTGACGGCGATGAGGAAGACGATCGTCGCGGCGATGAGGCCGCGCCTTTCCGCGTCCGCAAGCTGCCGTGCTTTCAGATCATCCTCGGTGACGGCCGATGGTCCGCCTTCGTGGGCAGGTCGGTTGCGGTAGCGCGGCTCAACGAGCCAGGAGCTGACCGCCCAGCCGACGAAGGTGAGTACGACGGTCGACGCCATCATGAAGTAGAGATTGGCGGAGGAAGCGACTTCATAATCCTTCACGCTGATCCGCGCGCCTTCCTGTGTCAGGCCCGCCAGCAGCGGATCAAGACCGGTGATGACCAGGTTGGCGCTGAACCCGGCTGAGACCCCGGCGAAGACTGCCGCGAGGCCGACCAGCGGCGAGCGACCGACGGACTTGTACAGGGCCGCGGCCACGGGAGGCAGCACGACGTAGCCGGCATCCAGCCCGAGCGAAGACATGATCCCGAGGAAGACCATCGCGGGCGTGAGCAGGCTGCGCGGGGTGGCGAGCATGAAGAGCTTCAGGGCCGCGCCGATCAGGCCGGTCTTCTCGGCCACGCCGATGCCGAGCATGCCCACGAGCACGACGCCCAGCGGGGCGAAGCCCGTGAAGTTCTTCACCAGGTTGTCGATCACCCAGAAGGAACCGTCGCGGGAGAGCAGGTTCTGAGCCGTGACGGTCTTGGTCACCTGGGTTTGCGTCGGGACGCCGTCGACGACGACCGTCTCCACGACATGCTTGTCGATGCTCCACTCGTAGTGAGCCGCGAAACTCGACAGCAGCAGCACCACCAGCGTGCCGACGAGGAACAGCGTCATGGGGTCGGGCAGCGCGTTGCCCGCTCGTTCCACGCCGTTGAGCAGCCGGGCGAACAGGCGGCGATCGTGAGAAGAGGCGGCGTCCGGCATTGACGCATTGAACCCGGTTGGAGGCGCGGGAGCAAGGCGTCAGGCATGTCGAATTGAATCGAAGCCCAGGAGATAACGGGCGCTCGACCCTCCCCCTGCCCCTCCCTAAAAGGGAGGGGAGTTCAACCCCTCCTTTCACCCGCTTTACATCGCCCTTCGCTTGCCGTTAAACTTCCCCGCTTCACTCCTGACTCAAAGGGTCGTCGTTTGAGCACGTACCTGCGCGGTTTATTGTTCGGGTTAGCGATAGCGTTCACCTTGCAGCCCTCGGCCCAAAGCCGGGCGGCCCAGGTGGTCGAGTTCGCCAATCGTCCCATTGCCGAGGTCCGCATCACGGGTCTCAAGGACGTGAAGGAACTCCTGGTCCGCAACCAGATTCGATCGGTCAAGGGCACGCCCTATGACCCCAAGGCCGTCGAGGCGGACATCGTGCGCATCACCCACCTGGGCCGATTCGCCTCGGTGCAGGTGAAGGTCACGCCCAAGGATGACAACACCGTCATTCTCACTTTCGATCTTTCCGAACAGCTCGTGCTGGCGGACGTGCGCGTGGTCGGCAACAAACGCTTCACCGATCAGGAAATCCTCGGCTACCTCGGCACCACCGGCTGGATGCCGGGCAAGGTGCTGCTTCGCGCCGGTGACGGCGTGGACCCGCCCGTGCAGGACGAACAGACGAAGAAGCTCATCGTGCGCGATCACCTGATCAACCAGAGTGCCGACCGCATCAAGCGCGCTTACGAGGACGCCGGTTACTTTCAGGTCGATGTTACCTTCGACGCCGACGCCCTGCGCGAGCGCAACCTGCTCACATTTCAGATCCGCGAAGGACCGCTGGCATCGATTCACTCCATCAAATTCGAAGGCAACAAAGTCTTCAGCGACGGTGAACTGAACAGCGAGATCAAATCGGAAACCTACCTGCTCATCTTCCGCAAGGGACATCTGTCGCGCGAAGTGATCGACGGCGACGTGGCGCGGCTGCGCACCTACTATCGCAATCACGGTTACCTGGAATGCGAAGTGGGCAGGCGGGTCGATATTTCGCCCGATGAGAAGGACGCCATCGTCACGTTTCTGATCAACGAAGGCCCGCTGTACACGGTGGGCTCGATCCGCGTCGGCAAGTGGGAAATGGACAAAGACGGCCGGCCGGTGCTCACCGACAGCAAGCTGCTGTTTCCCCAGGCTCAGATCCTGGAGAATCTGGGCCTGAAAGTCGGCGATGTGTATTCCTCCAACCGGGAGCGCCGCAGTCGCGAAGCGGTGCGCGATCTGTACGGCAAGCTGGGCCACATCGAGATGCGCCTGCGCAAGCGCGATGGAACCGAAGGCCTGGACCGCATCTACTTCGAGCGCGAGCCGAAGGTCGAAGTGGTGGTGGGCATCTCCGAAGGCAAGCAGCATTTCGCGGGCAATATCGACGTTCGCGGCAACACGTTGACGAAGGACGACGTCATCCTGCGCGAGATCCGCGGGATGGAACCGGGCCGGCCTTTCGATCGCTCAGGCATCGATTTTACCGAGCGCCGCCTGCGCGAATCGCCCTATTTCGATCAGGCGTCGATCACGCTGCTGGGTTCGCCGGATGATGACATCCGCGATGTGCTCATCGAAGTAAAGGAAGTGGATCGTCCCGGCACCATCAGCTTCGGCGCGGCGGTCAGTTCGGACACGGGCCTGATCGGCGCGGTGGATCTGGTGCAGAAGAACTTCGATATCAGCGACTGGCCTGACGATGCCAGCGAGATGTTCACCGGGCAGGCGTTCCGCGGCGCGGGGCAGTACTTTTCCATCACGCTTCAGCCCGGTGCCGAGTACAACAACTTCGCCATCCGCTTCCGCGAGCCGTACCTGTTTGAGACGCCGCTGTTTCTGGATGCCCGCCTGCGTTACTTCAACCGCCAGCGCGAGGACTTCGATGAAGGCCGCGCCGGCGGATTCCTCTCCGTGGGCAAATACTTCGGCGACATCTGGCGGGCACAGGTTGACTTTCGCTATGAGCTGATCAACATCGGCTCGGTCGATCTCTTCGCGCCGGTCGATGTGGCTGCCGTGGCGGGCGGCAGTGCCATCAGCGGCCTGGGCTTTTCCATCACCCGCGACACCACCAACAGCCGCATCTTCCCCACGCAGGGCAACACGCTGAACATCGGCATCGAGCGGGTCGGCGCGGTGGGAGGCGACTTCAACTTCACGCGCCTGGGCGTCGAATTTCATCAGTACTGGAAAGTGGATGAGGACTTCTTCGGCAGGCCCACCGTGCTGGCGCTCCGCGCCCAGGCCGGCTACATCATCGAGAACAACGAAGCTCCGATCTTCGAGCGCCACTTCGCCGGCGGCCACCGCAGCTTCCGCGGCTTCGACTTCCGCGGCGTCGGACCTCGCGGCATCATCTCCAACATCACACCGCCTCGAACAGGTGACGATCCCGTCGGCGGCGACTGGCTCTTCCTCCTGGGACTCGAATACAACTTCCCCGTTTACGAGGAACTCCTTCGCGGCGTCGTCTTCATCGACACCGGCACCGTTCAAAAGGACTTCGGCCTCAACGAATACCGCGTCTCAATCGGTATGGGCATCCGCGTCAAAATCCCCTTCCTGGGCAATGCCCCGCTGGCCTTTGACATCGCCTTCCCCTTGCTCAAACAGGAGGGCGATGAGATCCGATTCTTCAGCTTCGACCTGGCACTTCCGTTTTACGCGGCCGGGGGTGGCTGGGGCTGGAGTCCGCGAAGCCCCGGCCCGATGAACCTTGTGCCCCCCGCGGCCCGGGCTTCGCCGAGCCTTAACCCCAGCCCCCGGCTTCTTGGACCGGACCTGGGCGAATTCGCGAACCCGCAGGCCGATTCGGAGTAAGGTAGATATCGCGGGCAACTCGGCGCGACCTGCGGTATGCTGCCTCGCCGCCGCCCGATAACCGCCCAGACGGGCAAAGGCTCGGCCACAGCGGCACGGCGGACCGATTCTAAGGACGAAGCGAAGCGGCAAACGTGATTCACCCAATACCGTCGGCATCGCAAAACAAGGGCCACGGACGCACACACCACCCCGCAACCATCACTGGAGACCGATTCTGATGAACGCCAAGCGATTCTGCATCCTGCTCACTGTCGTGGCCGCCTTTGTGGCCGGCTCTACCACCGCCTCGGCTCAGAAGTCGGGCGCGGCTGTCGTGGATGTCCGCAAGATCTACGACAACCTCCGCGAATGGAACCAGGCCAAGGCCGAGATCCAGACCATGGCCGACCTCGTCAAACAGGAAGACCAGCGTCGCCAGCAGAAACTGCTGGAATTGCAGCAGGACTTGGGGATTATCCTGCGCACGGACCCCAACTTCGACCGCAAGCAGGAAGAGTACGAGCGGGCCGCCCTCGACCGCAACGTCTGGCTGGCGTACCAGCAGGCCAAGCTGGGCCGCGAGGAAGTCATGCGCATGGAACACATCTACAACAAGATGGTGGACGTTTCCAAACGCGTCGCCCTCGCCGCGGGCTACAACATGGTGCTCATCAAGGAGCAGCCCTTGAAGCTGCTTCAGCCCCAGGAACAGATCACCAAGCGCGAGCAGCTCTGGGACAAGATCGACGCCCGCAAGATCATCTGGGCCGCGGATGAACTGGACCTGACCGAGCAGGTGCGCACCAAGATGGACAACGAGTTCACCTCGGGTGTCGGCAAGTAACTCGCTGTCTGACGAAGCCAAACTTAGAACCCCCGGCCCGCGCCGGGGGTTTCTGTGTTTTGTGGAATGCCCAGGGATAGTTTTCCCCGGACCCCGGACGTTCACCCTCCCCGGTCCACACGCCCTGTGCATCCTGTCGCTAGAATGCCCCCGACATGCCTTCCATCCCAAGCTTTACCGTCCAGCAAATCTGCGATCTGCTCAAAGGTCAGCTCACCGGCCCGGGCGAATTGGTCATCACCGGCTTGTGCGGTATCGATCAGGCCGCCGCCGGTCACCTCACGCTCATCGGAACGGGCAAGTTCGTCAAACGATGGACGACATCGAAGGCGACGGCGGCAATCGTCAGCCAGGAAGTGGGTCCCGACCTGAGGCCCGGTGAAGGCCGGGCGTTCATTCGCGTGCCTGATGCCGAGCTGGCGATGGTGACAGTACTGAAGATGTTCGCCCCGCCTCTGCCGCAGGCGGGCATGAGCGACGCGGTTCATCCCACCGCCATCGTCGATCCCACCGCCCAGGTGGGCAAGGATGTGCGCATCGGCGCACGCTGTATCGTCGGACCCCGCGCGATCGTGGGCGACCGCACCACGCTCTATCCCAACGTCATGATCAATGATGATGTGAAGATCGGCAGCGACTGCATCATCTGGCACAACGTGGTCATCCGCGAGCGCTGCACCGTCGGCCGATTCTGCCAGATTCACCCCGGTGCCGTCATCGGGGCCGACGGCTTCGGGTACCGCCCCGCGCCCGATGGACGCGGACTGGTCAAGGTCCCGCAGATCGGCACCGTCGAGATCGGTGATGATGTTGAAATCGGGGCCAACACCTGCATTGATCGCGGTAAGTTCGGCGCGACCGTCATCGGGTCAGGCACCAAGATCGACAACCTGGCGCAAGTCGGCCACAACGTCAACATCGGCCGATGCGTGATCGTCGTCGCACAGGTCGGCCTGGCGGGTAGCGTGACCATCGGTGACGGCGCGATGATCGGCGGACAGGTCGGCATCACCGATCACGTCAACGTCCCCGCAGGCACCAGGATCGGAGCGCAGTCCGGCGTCTTCGCCGACCCGGCCCCGGGCGGACAATACATGGGCTGCCCCGCCCGCGAAGCCCGGCAATTCTTCCGCATTCACTCCCTGCTCGGCAAGCTCCCTGAACTGGTGAAATCGCTCAAAGCCAAGGACGATTCGCCTTCCACTTAAGACCCGCGGGCGGACTGGATATAATTAACGCCCTGCACTCTGCCTCGTATCGCGTCGATGCCTACAGGGGATTGTCGCGGTATTTCCTGCACCTCGGCTCCAGACCGACCGCCTCACCCATTGCCCGCATGGAACTTCAGCACACCATCGCCAATCCGAACTCGCTCAAGGGACGAGGCCTGTTCTCAGGAGCCCCCGCGACGCTGACGTTCCGCCCCGCGCCCGAGAACACCGGCATCATCTTCGTCCGCCACGACCTGGGCGGCTCGCAGATCCCCGCCCTGGTGCAGAACGTCATCAAGCGCGACCGGCGCACCGCCATTCGCCTGGGCGACGCCGTCGTGGAAACGACCGAGCATTGCCTCAGCGCGGTGGCGGGATTGAAAGTAGACAACCTGCTGGTGGAACTCGATGGCCCCGAGGTGCCGGGCATGGACGGCTCCGCCATGCCGTTTCTGGAAGTGCTGATCGCCGCCGGCCTGGCGGAACAGAAGACGCCCCGCCGCCGCGTCGTGATCGAAGAGCCGATCGTCGTAAGGCAAGGCGAGGCCGTCGCCATGGCGCTGCCCGCCGATGAATCGGACATGCAGATTGTCTACGACATGGATTACGGAAAGGGCTCGGCCCTGGGCCGGCAACTGCGATCCTTCGATCTGCTCAACGGCAACTATGCCCACGAGATCGCTCCCGCCCGCACCTTCCTGCTCGAACCTGAAGCCCGCGCGATGAGGGCCATGGGCATCGGCAAACACCTGAGCGAAGATGAAGTGCTGGTCATCGGCCCCGCCGGCCCGATGGGCAAGAACACGCTGCGCTTCGATGACGAACCCGTGCGCCACAAGATCGTCGATCTCATCGGTGATCTCTACCTGCTTGGCGCGCCGATTCAGGGCCGCATCATCGCCCTCAAGAGCGGCCACTCGCTCAACCACGCCCTGGTCCGCGCCATCATCAAGCACACCCGCTCGCAGCGCTATCAGCAGATGACCGCGACGCAGTCGGTGTTCGACATCCGCAAGCTCTCGCGCATGCTGCCGCACCGCTATCCGATGCAGCTTGTCGATCGCGTGATCGAACTGGAAGGCGATCGCCGGGCGGTGGGCATCAAGAACGTGACGATCAATGAGCCGTTCTTTCAGGGGCACTACCCCGGCACGCCGATCATGCCGGGCGTGCTGGTGGTCGAAGCGATGGCGCAGCTCTCGGGCGTGCTCATCGGCCAGAGCCTGGAAAACACGGGCAAACTGGCGGTGCTGCTGAGCCTGGACCGCGTGAAGCTGCGCAAGCCCGTGACGCCGGGCGATCAGTTGATTCTTGAAGCCGAGGCGATCCGCGTGCGCAGTCGAATCGCCCACATGCGCTGCCGGGCGTTCGTCGGCAAGGATCTGGCGGCGGAGGCGGAAGTCAAGTTCATGCTGGTGGACGACGAGCAGCAGGCGGATGAGTGAATGGCGACCACACCCCAACAGATTGACCTTTGGCGGGCACACCGTTCAGAACATCAGCGACTTGAGTTCAAAGAGGCGAAGGTTCAATTCGACAACAAAAAGCTGTTCCAATACTGCGTGGCTATCTACCAGCACTGCGCGCTGCGATGGGTCATGCGCGAACATATGACGAATCAATCGCTGCGTGAACGATTCAACCTACCGGAAAGGAAGAGCGCCACCGTCTCGCAGATCATTGCCGCCACCATCGACGCTGGCATCATCAAGTTGGATGAAAGGGTCGGATCTTCACGAAAACTGGCGAGATACCTTCCAGCTTGGGCATGAATCTGTTTTATCGATTGCCCTCGCGGCGATGACAAGAGCACATAAATTGCGTTTTTTCAGCATTTTACGTATTTAAGCGTTTCCTCCACTTTGATATGCCGGAGCAGCCGCGATCAAGCAGAGCGTTCACTCACGAAAACGGGATGGATGACTCCTCATGCCCCACGACCCCAACAAGCCCGGCCCCATGGACTGGCTCTCGCGCCTCATGGCGTGGGCCACGTTCAAGATTCCGCGCATCGCCCCTTCGCGATGGGCGCAGCTTTCCAATCGCAGGCGCGGCAACGATCTCATCAGTGAGTCGTTCACCGTCAAAGCAGCCGACAGCGTCGCGCTCGATGCGTCCTACTTTCCGCCGCAGCACCCGCGCGAGCTCGTCGTCGAGCGCGGTAAGGGAAATCTCCCGCCGCTGCCTGCCGCCCTGCCCGTGGTCTTCGCGCATGGCTGGACCGAGACGAAAGAATTTCACTTCCGCCTGGCGCGCGTCCTCACTGCCGCGGGACATCCTGTTGTCATGTTCGATCAGCGCGGGCACGGCAGCTCGGGCGGCAGGTACTCCACGCTCGGCGTCCTGGAACAACACGACCTTGGCCATGTCATCGACGAAAGCATTCGCCGCGGCTGGATCGACAACCGCGTGATCACCATGGGCGTCTCCATGGGCGCAGCATCTTCCTTGTGTCACGCCGCCCAGGATAAACGTGTCGCAGGCGTCGTCGCCTACGCGCCCTTTGCGCGCTTCACCGATGCCATCCGCTCCTATCAGAGGCGATACGCGAAATGGTTCAGCGCCGACTGGGCGGTGCGCGGCATGAAGCAATTCTGCAATCAGCGTGACATGGATATCGATCAGGCTGCGCCGCTGGACATGATCACGCGCATTGGCGTGCCGGTGCTCTTCGTTGTCGGCACGCAGGATGTGAACCTGCCTGCCGAGGACCACGCTCACGTCATCATGCAGGCCAGCGGGCGCGACGACTGTGGATTCGTCGCAGCCGAGGGTGCCGATCATTTCAACGTCGTCACGCTGCGCTGGGCGGGCGTGGATGAAGCTGTGTTACGGTTCTGTGAATCAGCGATGCATCAGTGCGCGTCAATAGACCTCTCCCGGAAATCCGCGACTGCCTAAACGCAAGGCAGGTCATTTCTGTTGTGCTTAACGATCCATCGTTATTTCGACATGTCATCTCCGGTTTCAGATGAATAAGCCCATTCTGAGGCAAATGGAAGGCATCTGCGCCCCTTTCGCGGGGAAACACCTGCCTACTGTCGGTCTGGCATCACCTTTGCAAAAAGGGATTGATGGAGACGTGAAGTGGATTGAGATGCAGAAGCCGGGCGGACGCCCGCACGCCTGCGGCAACGACCGCTGCGGCGTGACAAGCCCCTGAAAGGAGCGAACACGATGGTTCGACAATCAAACCAACAACAAAACGAATGAACCAGGGGCGTCCGACCGGCTTCTCCAAAAGGGCGGACGCGTGGCTGTGTAGGCAACGCGTTTCTGCCGCAAGCCACCCGATCGGCGAGCCGGGTGGCTTTTTTCTTGATCATTCGAGCCGCGAGCGACCAGCTTCCAACGGCTAACCATACGGAGACCACAACCATGATGACTGCAACCACACGAACACGCACACGAAACCACAACAAACACACGCCCAAGCGCAAGGGCAAAGCAAGGCCCAACCGCGTCGGCATTCCGATGGACCCGCAAGAGTACGAAGGCCGGCGACTCTGCGCCCAGCGCGCGGTGGACCGTGTCCACGGCCCCGGCAAGTACCGCGTCGTGGGCCAGCCGGGCGAGATGCTCAACCTGGTCAAGTGGGTTGATTACAAGATGCTGCCGATGCCTGAAGCCGCGCCGGCGATGCCCGCGGTACAGGGCCGGATTCATCGCGCATCGATGAGATCATCGCACGCGGCGTGACGCACAGCCGTGCGATACCCATCGCGCACCGAGGCCTGTGCCCAGTCACCCTCAGGCGTCAGGGCGATCATGCCCACCTGATGATGCTCTTCCAACTTGAAACTCTCCACGAGGCGTTGCATGCATGCATGCAGCGCCTCGTTCGGTTTCATGCCTCGTCGCATGCCTTCGACGGCGAGAAACGAAAGACACGTGCCCATGACCAGTTCACCGTTGCCGGTGGCGACGGCTGCGCCGTGGTTGGGATGCACATAGAGCCCGTGCCCGATGATGGGCGAATCGCCGACGCGACCAGGCAGCTTGAGCGACAGGCCGCTGGTGGAACAGGCGCCTGCGAGCGTGCCGCGCGCGTCGAGGGCGAGGACGCCGACGGTGTCGTGATGAGGTTCCGGGTTATGGGTTCCGGGTTCCGGGTTTTGAATTCCGGCCCCAGCCAACTCGGAACCCGGAACCCGCAACTCGGAACTCTCCTCCCGATTCGCCGCAGCCGCGACGCGTTCGTAGTTGGATCCGTCCTTCTTCAGTTCATCCATCTTCCTCTGCCACGCGGCACGGGCCGCTTCCGTGAGCAGCTCTTCCTGCATAAAGCCCTGCTCGGCAGCGAACGCCTCCGCCCCTTCGCCGGCCAGCATGACGTGCGGCGTCCGCTCCATCACGCGCCGGGCGATCGAAACCGGATGGTTGTATCTACGGATAAAACAGACCGAACCGCACTGCGAAGGCGAGAGCATCACGCAGCCGTCGAGACTCACACGACCGGTGCGATCAGGCAAGCCGCCGCGGCCGACGGAATCAACTTCAGGGTCGGACTCGACGGTGATGCACGCCTGTTCGACGGCATCGAGCGCGCTGCCGCCGGCTGAAAGAATCGGCCAACCTGAAGCGACCGCCTTCTTCCCGAAGGACCATGTGGCGAGGATGATGGGCTTGGGCATGTGTACGTCCTTACTGCGAGGGGCGTACAATACCATCGATGCCAGATGAAAAGACCGAGTCTGATCTTTCACACATTCCCAAGGAGTGGTTGGAGGAATTTGAAGCGGCGGCGAAGAGGCCGCTGGAGCAACGGATGAAGTATGCGTTCATCAAAACCTACAAACCTGTGATGGACGATGCCGATTATCGTTCGTTTGAAACGATGGAGGAGTACCGGCAGTGGTGCGAAGCCAATCTTCCTCGCTGGTTGGGGTATCACCGTGTTTGAATTCCGACAGGCGCAGGAAATCCGCGATGCATTTGCTCGTCATGACGTGCGGTACCTGTTCATTGGCAAGTCTGGTGCCGTCCTCCTCGGCTTCCCGGATACGACGCAGGACGCTGACATCTATGTGCAACGGTCCGAGAGCAACGGCCGAGCCATCGTCGCGGCTCTTGCCGAATTAGGATTTTCGTTGACGCCTTCGCAGGCATCTGACATCGTTCGAGGAAAGGATTTCGTTCAACTCAAGACCGGCCCTTTCGATCTCGACCTGATCTTTGCGCCTGATGGCATTGATGACTTCTCCGATGCCTGGAGCAGGCGCGTGGACGTTCAAGGCTTCCCCGTCTGCCACATTGAAGACATCATCATGAGTAAAGAGGCGACAGGGCGCGAAAAGGATCGCGAATCGCTCCCGCGACTGCGAGCCTTCGCCGAGTATTGGAAAAAGAAAGCATCAGGCGGTTGAAACTCACGTCCCCGCCGGCTTCGAGCCCGCATCACCCGCGATGCTCTCGCGCATGCCCGTGTCAGCCTGCACGTTGCGCATCTTGTAGTAATCCATGATGCCCAGGTTGCCGTTGCGGAACGCCTCGGCCATGGCCTTGGGAATCTCCGCCTCGGCGAGCACCACCAGCGCCCGGTTCTTCTGCACCTCAGCCTTATGTTCCTGCTCCACCGCGATAGCCGCGGCGCGCCTCTTCTCAGCCTCGGCCTGGAAGCGGCGCTTGTCCGCCTCCGCCTGGTCGGCCTGGAGCTTCGCGCCGATGTTGTCACCCACGTCAATGTCCGCGATGTCGATCGAAAGAATCTCAAACGCGGTGCCTGCGTCCAGGCCTTTCTCGAGCACGGTCTTGGAGATGCGGTCAGGATTTTCGAGCACGGCCTTGTGGCTGGGCGCCGAGCCGATGGTGGTGACGATGCCTTCGCCGACGCGGGCGATGATGGTTTCTTCCGTCGCACCGCCGATGAGCTTGGCGAGATTGGCGCGAACGGTCACGCGGGCCTTGGCCTTGAGCTGGATGCCGTCCTGGGCGACGGCGTCGATGGTCATGCGCCCGCCCGCCGGGTTGGGGCAATCGATCACGCGCGGGTTCACGGAGGTCTGCACCGCCTCGAAAATATCGCGGCCGGCCAGGTCGATCGCACAGGCGCGATCCCAGGGCAGTTCCATCTCGGCGCGGTCCGCGGCGATCAGGGCATTCACCACGGTACGAATGCGACCGCCTGAGAGGTAATGCGCTTCAAGCTGGTCGGTCGAGATGTGAATGCCTGCCTTCATCGCCTGGATGCGGGTCAGGACGATCACGCGCGGATCGACCTTTCGGAACATCATGCCGATGAGCGCCATGAAGCTGACCGGCGCGTTGGACAACCTGGCCTGGAGCCAGAGGTTGAAGAACCGGCCCATGAGCAGGGTCACGAAAAGGACGATCAGCGCGACGATGATCAGCACGGCGATAAGCACCGTCTGCCAGACGTCCGCAGCCAGAACGGGAATGATCACGTTGTTCATTTCAATCACCTCGCCAAAAAGAGGTTGCAGTCCCGAAGAAATTCCACCAGTGAGACAGACACATGATGCGCGATGGCGGGCGGAAAGTCCACTGTTGCGGCAGGCGAATTTGAGGGACGTCGTGGCCGGTCTTCCCAAACCGATATAATCCGCCCCGCTCGCTTCGTTCCCACTTGGAGTTGCCTCATGCGCGCCATCATCACCGGCCAGGTCGGCATGGATAAGAAGCAATACGTCGAAAAGGTCGTCAACCTGGCCGGCGAACGCGGCGAGTCCATCGAGCCCTATCACGTGGGCGACATCATGTACAGCGAGGCTTCGGATGTGAAGCCGGGGCGCATCCTCGACCTGCCCCTTTCCCGCCTGCAATCGCTGCGCCGCGCAGCGTTCAAGGACATCATCACCGAGTCAGCAGGCAAGCCCAACATCATCGTCAATACCCACGCCACCTTCCGCTGGCGGCATGGCCTGTTCAGCGCGTTCGACTTCGATCAGCTTCACAAGCTCGAACTGGACACGCTCATCTGCCTGGTCGACAACATCGAAATCGTGCATGACCGCCTGCATCGCGATCACACCATCGACGCCACGCTCAAAGATTTGATGGTCTGGCGCGAGGAAGAGATCATGGCGACAGAACTGCTCGCCCAGGCGCTGGGCTGCATGGACCGGTTCTTTATCCTGTCGCGCGGCAGGCACGTGGAAACACTCGAGACGTGTTACCGCCTGATCTGCCGGTCCAAGATGCGCAAGGTGTATCCGAGCTTTCCGATGACGCACGTGGAGAACCTGCCCGAAGTAAAGGCGGAGATCAATGCCTTCCGCGCGGCGATCGCCAAGAGCTTTGTCACCTTCGACCCGGGCGATGTGGATGAGAAGCTGCTGCTGGACTGGGCGATCGAGGCCGCAAAGACAGGACAGGATTTTATCGAAGTCAGCGCGGGGCCTGAGCGCAAGGGCGCGAAGCTGCGCGTGAGTGTGAAGCAGATTCTGGACATCGCCGGCGATATCGACGGCCAGATTTACATGCGCGATTTCAAGCTGGTAGATCAGAGCGATATGATCGTGAGCTACGTGCCGGAGTTGCCGGGGCCAGCCGGTCCGATGCCGGGGCTGTCCAGCGGCGTGGAGCGCGAGCTGCAACATGCCTTCGAGCACGGCAAGGAAGTGTACGTGGTTTGGAAGCCGGCGAAGAACCCGAGCCCGTTCATCACGGAGACGGCAACGAAGGTGTTCAAGTCCACGGAAGAGGCGATGGCGTACTTCGATGCCGAGGGGATGATGCAACCGACGAGTTTGTTCGGGCATTGAGGCGAGGAATCAGGGGACAGGAGTCAGGGGACAGGGGACAGGGGACAGAAAATACATCGGCAGGCCTCGGCGCCGAGTCCATCTCAATAGAAATAGTGTCCGATGCCGCCTGTCGAGATCAGCGTGCGGGCCTGAATCTCGACCTGCGATCGAACGATGACATGACCATCGGCGAAGCAGACGGGTTGATCCGTGGTGCCAAGGAGCAGTTCACCCGCGGAAATGGCAAGCCCGATGCCGCGGTGGCCCAGGTTGTGATTCGCGTAGCCCGGGCCGCCGGAGATGCGGTGGGTGATCATCGCGCGGTTGCTGGTGGCTTCGCTCATGGTCTTGGGCCACTTCGGTTCGGGGCCGTCGGTGGTCGAAAGGTAAATCGTGCTGAAGCCGTAGGCAAAGGTGCCGTTGCCTGTTTCGTAGTTGGCGAACCAGAGGTAGGAGGTAAGAATCTGCGGCTGATTGCTATGCCAGGGGCCGTAGTCACTCGAGTTCCAGTAGGCATCGACGTAGGTGAGGTAGCCGCCGCCCTGCGTGACGTTGGTGCCCGGCTCAGACTTGATGACCGGGCAGATGGTGACGCGGCCATCGGTGAGGTAACCGCCTTTGTGAATCTTTTCCCAGAGGCTGTCCGCGGCGTTGTTGCTGCGGATGTAATCCGCGCTGTGATCGTTGTGCCGCCAGAACTTTCCCTGGTTGTCGTCCGCCAGCACAGTCTGCGGGAGCCACTGCGAGTGCATGTTGATCTGGCACTCGACCAGGCGGGCGTTGTAGCGGGCCTTGCCCAGGGCGGGCATGAGCATCGAGATGAGCAGGGTGATGATGGCGATGACCACCAGCAGTTCGACGATGGTGAATGCCTTGCGGTTGCCCATGAACGCACCCAGTCGAGCGGAACGGAATCGCAGCCCCATCAGGCTTCATCTTACCGCGCCTTGCCGCTAACAAAAGCGGGCGGGTCAACAAGAACGCGATAGAGCAACAAAAAAAACCCGACCGCGGGGCCGGACGCCCAGGGGGTCGGCCGAGCCCGCGGTGCGGGTAGGTGTGCGTTGAGATTTCAGAGGGGCGACTACAGTGCGTCGTTGTCCTTTTCGCCCGTGCGGACGCGGATGACGGTGTCGAGCCTGTAGACCCAGAGCTTGCCGTCGCCGACCTTGCCGGTACGGGCAGCGGCGACGATGGCGTCCACGGTTTTCTGGAGGTCTTCACTGCGGCAGGCGATCTTGAGCAGGATCTTGGGCACGAAGCCCACGTCCATGCGTCCGCCGCGGTACCGTTCGGTGTGACCCTTTTGCTTGCCGAAGCCCTTGCATTCCAGGGCGGTGACGCCCAGGATGCCCAGGCCCGAGAGCTTGGCTTTGACCGCGTCAAGAGCCGAGGGCTTGATGACTGCTTCGATCATGTGCATGACGACTATTCCTTTCGGGGTTCGTTCTTGGGAGGTTCAGGAGGGCCCGCCCGCCATCGGGGGGGCCTCTCACTTGGTTGTCTAATCAACTGTCACACTATCATCACTTGGACTTGCGGCAGGTCAGACTTCGCGAGCGTGGTAGCTCTTGATGTAGGTCTGCTGGAAGTCAGGGTACGCGGCCATGTCGTGCTCGCCCAGGTCGAGGCCTTCGATTTCCTCTTCGGGGCTGACCCGCAGGCCGATGGTAGCCTTAAGGACACTGAAGACGACGAAGGCGAAGATGAAGGCGGTGGCAAAGCAGGCGAGCGTACCGATGAGCTGCACGCTGAAGTTGCCGAAGTTGCCTTCAAAGGCTCCGGAGAACGCCACGGCCAGGGTGCCGTAGATACCGCAGACGCCGTGAACACTGATGGCGCCGACGGGGTCATCGATCTTGAGCTTGTCGATGAAGAGGACGGAGTAGTACACGATGATGCCGGGGATGACACCGCAGATGACGAACGCGCCGAGCCAGCTGGGGACATCGGGGCCTGCGGTGATGCCGACGAGACCGGCGAGAATACCGTTGAGCGTCATCGAGAGGTCCGGCTTGCCGCCCATGATCCAGGTGACCGCCGCCGCGGAGATACCGCCGCCGGCAGCCGCGAGACAGGTGGTAACAAGGACCCACGACACGCCATCGGGCGCTGCGGAGAGTTCCGAGCCGCCGTTGAAGCCGAACCATCCGAACCAGAGGAGGAAGACACCGATGGTCGCCAAAGGCATGGAGTGGCCGGGGATGGGCTGGACGGTACCGTCCTTGGCGTACTTGCCGATGCGCGGGCCGAGGATGAGTGAGCCGGCGAGAGCGCCCGCACCGCCGACGGCGTGAACGAGCGTTGAGCCGGCGTAGTCCGTGAAGCCCATGTCCGCAAGCCAGCCGCCGCCCCACTTCCACGAGCCGGTGATCGGATAGAGGATGCCGACGAAAAGCACGGTGAAGATGAGGAACGGCAGAAGCTTGACGCGTTCAACCATGGCACCGGAGACGATCGTCGCACAAGTGGCGGCGAACATGCCTTGGAAGAGGAAGTCGGTCCAGACGGTGTAGGTGCCGGGGCCGTAGGCGGGACTGTTGCCCGCAAGATCACCCTTAGGACCGCCGCCGATACCCAGGCCGAAGGCGAAGATGTCCGAGATGATCCAGTTGTCACCCGGGTACATGATCAGCCAGCCGCAGGTGGCGTACATGACCAGACCGATACAGGGGATGAGCGTGTTCTTGAAGAGAATGTTGACGGTGTTCTTCGCACGCGTCAGGCCGGATTCGACCATGGCGAAACCCAGGTGCATGATGAACACCAGCATGGCGGCGATCATGATCCAGAGGTTGTTGGTGCGAAAGTCGCTCATACTGACCAGGTTGACCGTCCAGCCTTTGTCTTTGTCAGTCTCATCCTTGACCTTGAAGGAATAGGCTTCAAGCAAACCCGAAGGCAGTTCCTTGGTCTTGGCCTCGGCCTCGGCCTCGGCCTGCTCCTTGGTGAGCTTGGGCGCCGCTTCAGGCTCGGCCGGTGCTACGGGCGGTTCAGTCGCCTTGGGTGGGTCGGCCTGTCCGTAAGCCTGACTTGGGCCGGACATCCAGATGCCCGCGCCAACGATTATCAATGCTGCACACGTGATCCAACGTTTCACAATGGACCTCCTCGAGGTAGTGGTATCGCCTATCGGCCGGACAGCCCGGCCCTTGTCCGACTCCTTAATGCAACGCCAGTGCCACTAGATCGCGCACCCTGCACGAAAATCCCATAAGCCTTGCATATCACGCAACTTGAACTACTCCTAACCAATGCGAATGGAATGGCCGGAACGACCTACAAGCGCGCATATCGTGTCTATCGTGCTTAAAAAGTGGGCAAGATGGTGACGCTATGCTCTCAATTACGGAAAGGGGCAGATAGCCTCCGGGTTCTGCCTGATCCAGGGTTTACGCCATGCAAGTCTGTGGAAAAGCAGGGCAATGGCGCTTCTAAATCCAGGCGACATGGTTCCTGTGCGCTCGACCCGC
Source organism: Phycisphaeraceae bacterium (assembly GCA_040902585.1). Lineage (GTDB taxonomy): Bacteria > Planctomycetota > Phycisphaerae > Phycisphaerales > Phycisphaeraceae > JBBDXA01. The sequence continues at coordinate 4,005 of JBBDXA010000157.1, read as the reverse complement.
CCCCTGCCCCTCCCTGCCCCCGGTGGAGAGAGGGGCGTTCGACTTTGACTTCTTCATCGCTCGGATCATCCCGCTGCTGGATGCGCGCCTACCCTGCTGGTAGGATAAGTTGCGGTGGTCTGAATCAGAATCGCCTGCCGCCATCGCCGGTCCCGCCAGCAAGGGTTCCGCCACGATGTCCCCCGCCTCGTTGCCATCGGTGTCCGGACTCTGGCCGCTGGGCCTCGATGCGGTCCACCGGATCAATCCCAACTCGCGCACTACTCATCAGGGAGCGTCTTGAAATGATGCACGTCCGATCCCGTCTCGCCTGCGTCCGCCGATCGCTTCTCCTTGGCGCGCTGACTTGGATGGTCGCCGCCGTATTGTCGCCCGTCTTTGCCGCCGACCCGCCGCTGTCCATTCCCAAGGCCGCACCGAAGGACGCCGTGCAGGGCGAAGTCGAAGTGGACATCGACCTCAACGCCCTGCTCGATGCCCCTTCCGTCTTTCCGGCGCAGAGCGTGACGGATGACATCTGGCAGATCACCGCAGGCCCCGGTCGCATTCTTGTGCGCGTGCCTTTGCTCATGAACGTGTCCAAGGGTCCCGTCGATCTTTCCGAAGTCGGCGTCAAGCTTCGCGGCGCGCGATTCCTCGCCTGGCACCTTGTCGATGACAAGACCGATCAGCCTGCCACGACCACACCGGCGCAGACCACGGAGATCAACCCGGTGGGCGACAAGGCGTTGCCGGTGAACGTGCCTCGCTTCGCCAAGTCGATCACGCTCTCGCCCGATGGCACCGTCTCCTGGAAGTTGGACCGCGTCATCTTCAATGCCTCCGTGCCCGCCGGCCAAGGCTGGTACAAGCTCAAGCTGAGTCGCGAGGCACTGGAAGCGATGAATCCCGGAGCGGCTCCGCGCATCGTTCGCAATGCCGGTGAAAACGCCAACGACTTCCAGCGCCGCAAAAATACCGAAGAAGCCGAGTGGCGGCGCAAGGCGGTCGAGTACCGCGACATCGCCAAGGTGGTGCTCAAGCTGCCTGATGAGTTCAAAGGCCCCGCGCCCAAGACGCTCTGGGCGGTGTACGAAACCCGTTCGAATCTTCCCACGCTCGACTTCGACGGGCCCGAGCCGCTGCCCTGGGAATTTCCGCTCGACCTGCTCCAGACGCTTCAGGCAGCCGTGGGCACCGGCGGGGCCCAGGCGTCAACAGGCCTCACCATCGTGACCGCCACGCCTGCCGACCACGCACTGAAAGTCTTCACCGGCGGTAAAGCCCATCTCTATTCGCTCCGCCTGCTGGCGATGGGTTTCACGCGCTCCAAGCTGCTGGAAGGCATGAAGGTCGGCGACTCGAACTTCAAACTGGTCGATCAACTGCTGGCCGCGAAGGACGCCAGGACCAGCGGCATCCTGATGAAATACCTGGCGGTGAATCCTTCCGAAGCGACCGCCGCGCTCATGGCCAAGGCGATGCAGGCGGGCATTCTCGATGTCGCCTCGCAGCTCGCAGCCGTGCAGGGCATGCTCTCCGCCAAGGCCGGCGATCCGGCGGGCCTGGAAGCTTCGCTGTCGACCATCAACACATTCCTCATCGACCCGCAGGGACCGCCGCCTGCCCAACTCCTGCCTGCTCTGGTCGAATCCGCAAAGGCCAACACCACGCTTGCCGGTGCCCTGGTCAACAACCTTCAACTGGAAAAGGCGACCGATGCCCGCTTCGCGCAGATCGTTCATGCCGTGATCGAACTGGCACCGCACTCACCCGTGGCCGGTGAATGGCTCAACACGCTGATGGGCATTCGCGATGAGAAGAAGATTTTCACCGTCGCGGACCTGCTCAACAAAGCGGTGCTGGTCAAGGCTGAAGCGACCCCCGAAGCGCCCGCTCCCGCCACGCCCACCAAGTCCCCCGGCTCAGGCGACAAGCCCGCGCTGAAGGCACGCATCCCGGTCCTTTCGACAAGTCACAATCTTTTCACCATCGTGCAGAACAACAACCCGCAGATCCGCGCGATGGCGTGGGCGGGACTGAGGCACTTCCTCTTCGACATGGACAAGGCCGCAGCGGAGGCGAAAGAAAAGTGGGCGCGACTGCTCTTGGATATCGCCATCGCCCAGACACCGACACCGCCCGCGGTGGTCGAGTTCCTCTCGCGTCACCAGAGCCAGCCGGTGGATGATGCCCTGATTCAGATCGTCCTGCGCGGCGACGACGCAGCCGCCAAAGCCTCGGCCCAGGCGATGCTCGGTTCGCATCGCGCTCTGGATCAGGCGCTCAAGCGCATGCCGAGCGAGAAGGACCGATACCAGTTCGGCCTCCGCGTGTATGAATCGATCCTCGGCCAGGGGCCCTACGCCACCGGCCTGCTGCTGGATAAGAGCGACAGCGCGCCCGGTGCCGCCTGGTTCGGCAACGCTATCGCCGACGGCCAACTTCCCGATGCTTCGCAATGGGTCAAGGCTTACGGAAGCGAAACCCGCATGATCGATCTGGTTCTCAAGAACGATGAAGTGCTGGGCAAAGGCGCGGTCGATGCCCTCGTCGCCTCGGCGGGCGGCGGGTTCACCGAAACGGAGAACGTCGCCAACCAGCTTCGCTCCGACCTCAGCGCCTCACCGCCCAGCGTGCTGGCGCTGTGGAACAAACTGCGCCGCGATGTCTTCGCCGGCCGCCTGAAAAACACCTCAGGCAATTTCACCATCAAGGTGCGTTACACCGAGAACGATCCGGACCGCCCCGGTGTGCCGCTCTGGAGAACCGCTGACGCCGGCAAGGCGGAGATTAAGATCGAAGGCGCGAACGTGACGCTCGGACAGGCGACCGCGATGGTCGCCGATGACGAAATGCTTTCCATCCGCCTCAAATCAGCCGAGGTCGGCAAGCTGCCCGGCGACATTTTCAAATCGCTGCCGCTGGTCTCGCTCACCTCCTCCGTCGATATGGTCCCGCTGTCCAACGGCGGCTGGCTGTGCGAATTCGAACTCGCCCAGAAGCAGCAGGTGCAACTCATCTTCACACCCGCGAAGCCTTGATGCGAAAGCTCCCATTGAAACGAATCCAGATCATCACCCTCATCGCGCTGGCGGCTGCGCTGTCCTCCGTTCCCGGCTGCGGCAAAGCTGAGGCACCGAAGGCTCCGACGACGACACCCACGACCACGCCCAAAGCGCTGAGCACGACAGACGCCAAGAGCGTGATCAACAAGCTTTATGCCGCGCTGAAAGTGAAGAACCCGGACCTGAAGGAAAACGCCAAGGTGGATCCCCCCGATGGGGACGAGATCATCGTGCTCTCACTGCGTGAGTGCAATGTGTCGGACCTCAGCGCGCTGGCGGGCATGAAGCTTCACATGATCGATCTGTCCGAGAACCCGGTGACGGACCTGTCGCCGCTCAAGGGCATGCCGCTGGATGCGGTGTATCTCGAGGGCACGAAAGTGTCCGACCTGTCGCCGCTGAAGGGCGCGACGATCGTGGAGATTTACCTGAGCCGCACGCCGATCAGTGATCTCTCGCCGCTGGAGGGCATGCCGATCAGTTCGCTGAACCTGCTGGGAACGCACGTCGAGAACATCGCCCCGCTCGCGACGATGCCGCTGAACTCGCTCTGGCTCAACAGCACGCCGGTGAGCGATATTTCCCCGCTCGCCGGTTGCAGGCAACTGATCACGCTGACGCTCTACGGCACGCACGTGACCGACCTCACGCCCATCGCCGGCCTCCTTCAACTCCAACGACTGCACATCGGCAACACCAACATCACCGACCTGCGCCCGCTCGAACGCATGAATCTCACCCGCCTGATCTTCGACCCCGCCAAGATCGAGCACGGCATCGAACTCATCCGCGACATGCCCGGTCTCCAGGAGATCGGCACCACGCTGGACACCCGCATGTCGCCGCGAGAATTCTGGCAGCGCTACGATGCGGGCGAGTTCAAGAAGTAACCGCTCGCGGCTCGGGTGTGCCAAGAATAAACGGCACTATTGTTTGGGTGCCATGGGTAAGCGAGTCC
>JBBDXA010000156.1:0-22573 GCA_040902585.1 Phycisphaeraceae bacterium | reverse complement strand
CTCAGGACCAAGTACCCCGACGGCTCGCAAAGCCTCGCCATCGGGCTTGGTACCATTCTCTTTCCGTTCTATTACTCCCCGGATGAAAGGATCAGTGATGCGGTCGGCGCACTTGTTCATTACGTCGCTACTTCTGCTGTTCTGTTTCGGAGCAATCGCCGATGCCGACGAACCGGCGCGGCCCTACGCGGACGGCAAGCCGCCGAAGGACGCGGTCATCCTCTTCGACGGCAATTCGCAGGAAGCTTTCACGCGTGACGATGGCAAGGAGCCCGCGTGGAAGCTGGCTGACGGCGAACTCATCATCACCGAAGGCGGCGGGAATCTGGTCAGCAAGCACCAGTTCGCCTCCGCTCACATGCACATCGAGTTCAACCTGCCGGACGATCCGAAACAGAAGGGCAACTCGGGCGTCTACATTCACAAGCTCTATGAAGTGCAGATCATCGATTCGTTCAACAAGAATCCGTACAAGCCCGCGCAGCAGTGCGCGTCGATTTACACTCTCAGTCCGCCTTCGAAGAATGTCTGCAAAAAGCCCGGCGAGTGGCAGACCCTTGACATCCAGTTCATCGCCCCCAGGCTCGACAAGGACGGCAAGCTCGAAAGCCCGGCCCGCATCAGCGTCTGGCACAACGGCGTAGAGGTGCAGAAGGATGTGGAAGTGAAGGACGGCACGGGCGGGGCGAAGGGCAAGCCGATCGTCGCGAAGGGGCCGATGCTGCTTCAGAATCACGGCTCGGCCGTGCGGTTCCGCAATCTATGGATCCGTGAGTTGCCTTGAGCGAACGGAAGGGGACCAAACGGATCTCTAAGGAAAGCAGGAAATGAGGAAGGTAGGATTTCAATTCAGGTGAGCAAGTGAATCGGGAATGTCCCGGGCTGATTCAAGTCCATTCTTTTCCTGCTTTCCTTGCTTCCTGCTTTCCTTAGAAATGTATGGTGTATCGATCCCGCCGGAGCGGATGCTGATGCGAAGATGGATTCCACAAGTGTGCCTGGTTCTCGCTGCCATCGCGGCACAGGTGGGTTCGCCCGCCTTCGCGGACCCTGATGCGGAGTTGCTCGAGAAGCACGGCATCGAGCCGACGGCCGCGTCCCTCCGTTCCTATCTGCGCCAGTTCACGCCCACCGCCCAGCAGCAGAAGAGTGTGACCAAGCTGATCGCCCAGCTTGGCGATGATGACTTCGACACGCGTGAGAAGGCGCACACGGCGATCAACGCCCTGCCCGTGCTCCCGCGGCAGGCGCTGAACAGGGCCGCGGCGAGCTCGGACGCGGAAGTGAAATGGCGGGCGGAGAAGCTGCTTCAGCGCGATGATGAGCCGCAGCAGCGGGTGCTTCAAGCGGCCTTGAATGCGATCGACAAGCACAGGCTCAAAGGGCTGGCGGGCGAAATGGTGCAGTCGTTTTCGTTTCTCGTGACGCCGGAGCTGCGCTCGGCGGCGCGAAGGGCGCTGGTCACCACGGCGACGGCTGATGATCACGTGACGCTGGCCGCGTTGCTCAAGGACAGTGACGCGACGACCCGCGCGCTGGGCGTCGCCGCGCTGGGCGCAGCGGTGGGCAAAGGCGCGATCGCTGACCTGAAGCCGCTCCTGAACGATGCGAGCGAACAGGTGCAGCTTGCCGCGGCCCGGGTTCTGGGCGATCTGGGCGAGCGGGCCTGCATCGACACCCTTGTGCGCCTGCTCGAATCGAAGACGTTCGCCATCGAGTGGGAAGCGGAGCGTTCGCTGCGCTGGCTGCGCGGCAAGGGCCACGAGGTTGACGCGAAGGATGAAGCGGGTCGCAAGCAGTTGACACTGGAAGCCTGGAAGGCGTGGGCGGCTGGCGAAGGCAAGACGGCGAAGCTGAACTTTCCCATCCAGCTTACGGGCGAGATCGTTCTATTCAATGGTATAGACCTTGCCGGCTGGCAGGCAGTGCATGACGGTCAACGCGCCCGCGCGGAGGGCGTGTGGAGCGTGAAGGATGGCGTGCTGCAATGCAGCGGCAGCGCCCGCGGCTACCTGCGCACCATGCGGTCGTTCCGCGATTATGAACTCAATGTCGAATGGCGCTGGCCCGGCAACGGTGGCGACTCAGGCATCTGGCTGATGATTGGCAGCAATGATGCGGTGCAGCCCAAGTGCATCGAGATGCAGCTTCTGCACCAGAAGGCCGGCGACTTCTGGCTCATCGGCGGCTTCTCCGCCAAGGCTCAGGGCAAAGCGGTCAGCGGTTACGTCGCCCGGAAGGGGGCCGCCAGCGAGAAGGCACTGGGCCAGTGGAATCAGACCAGGATCCGCGTGCATCAGGGCAAGGTGACCGTGACGATCAATGATGTCCTTCAAAACGAAGTCACCGACTGCCAGCACGTGCCCGGCTGTATCGCCCTGCAAACCGAAGGCACGGCGATCGAGTTCCGCAAGGTCGTGATTCTGCCGTTGGATTAGTCGGAGGAGCCGAAAACCTCAAATCACAAGCACCAAATCACAAACAAGCTCCAAGCAAATCGAAATGAAAACAATCAAACCAATCAAGACAGGTGAAATCGGTACGCAATCGTGCGATCGCGGTTTCTGCTTGACTGTTTGGTTTGATTCCTTCCGATTGGAGCTTGTTTGAGTTTTGGTGCTTGTCATTTGGAGTTTTGCTCATTCTGATTTCTCTTGCAATCTCCAGACTGAACCACGACAATCGAAGCGAGTCATCCTGCCCGTCGAAACCTGGCGCGAGGCTGCGACAATCATCTGAAGCGAACGAAACTATTTTTCCCGGAGTATTCCCATGACCGCATCGAAGAAGAAGGGTTCCACTCGCCGCGATTTTCTTGGCAACACCGGCAAGGTCGCTGCCGTTTCCGCCTTTGCGGGCATGGCGGTGCCGCTGGTTCACGCCGCTGACAGCAGCATGATCCAGCTCGCGCTCGTCGGCTGCGGCGGTCGCGGGACAGGCGCGGCCGCCAACGCGCTGGGCGTGCGCAGTCAGCCGGTCAAACTCGTCGCCATGGCGGACGTCTACGAGAATCGCCTTCAAAGCAGCTTCAACGATCTGAACCGCAAGTTCACCGACAAGAATTTTGATGTGCCCAAGGATCGCCAGTTCATCGGCTTCGATGCTTACAAGAGCGCGATCGACTGCCTCAAGCCCGGTGACATCGCCATCTTCACCACGCCGCTCGCATTCCGCTGGGTGCATTTCACCTACGCGATCGAGAAGGGCGTTCACGTGTTCATGGAGAAGCCGCTCACGGCTGATGCCCCGACCTCCCGCCGCATGCTCGAACTCGGCAAGAAGGCCAGCGCGAAGGGACTCAAAGTCGGCGTCGGTCTCATGTCCCGACATCAGCGCGCTCTTCAAGAAGCCCAGAAGCGCATCGCCGACGGCGAGATCGGCGACATCGTCTCCATGCGCGGCTACCGCATGGCCGGCGGCAACCTCGCCTCCTTCCGCAGCCACAAATGGCCCGGCACCGGCAGCGAACTGCTCTGGCAGATCTCCCGCTTCCACTCCTTCCTCTGGGCCAGCGGCGGGGCGTTCAACGACTACTACATCCACATCGTCGACCACCTCTGCTGGATGAAAGGCTCCTGGCCCGTCAAGGCGCAGGCCACCGGCGGCAGGCACTATCGCGGCGACTACGTCGATCAGAACTTTGACAGCTACGGCGTCGAGTACACCTTCGATGACGGCGCCAAGCTCCACTTCGACGGCCGCTGCATGGACGGCGCGGAACCGATCTACGCCAGCTACGCCCACGGCACGAAAGGCTCGGCGGTTCTCTCCGCCAGCGGCGACTGCGGGCTTCCTTCAAGCACGTACACCACGCAGAAGCCCGACGGCGCGAAGAAACTGTGGGAGTCGAAGGTCGCGATCCACGAACGCAATCCTTATGACAACGAGTGGAACGACCTCATCGAAGCCATCCGCAACGACAAGCCTTACAGCGAAGTCGAGTACGGCGTGATGGCGAGCATGACCGGTACGCTCGGCCGCGTCGCGGCGCATACGGGCCGGGAGTGGACGATGGACAACCTGATGAAGTCCAACGTCGAGCTCGCGCCGGGCTGCGACAAGTGGACGATGGACTCGCCGCCGCCGATCAAGTGTGATGAGAACGGAAGGTACCCCGTGCCGCAGCCGGGCATCATCACGGATCGGGAGTACGACGACAAGAAGACCGTGTGATTCCTCAATCGGGTGCCACGGGTCAAGGAGGCCGCCGACGCCGACCCGTGCCCAGCGCCTGATGCGCAACGATTCATGGACGATCACGGACCGACGCACGGGTCTTCGTCGCCGAGCCTCCTCGACCCGTGGCACCCCAAGCCGGCGGAAACCGGGAGTGGAAATCCCATCCGCTCGGTCCTTTAATTTGGCAGTTCCACCAAGGAGTCCCTTCCCCATCACTCACACGGAGGTGTGACATGCTTCATCTGTCTTCCCGTCTCGTGGAGTTTCTCGATCAGCAGCAGGTCGATTACGAGGTGATTCATCACCTGCGCGATTTCACCGCCCAGCGCACCGCGGCCGACACGCACACGCCCGGCCGCGCCTTCGCCAAGGCGGTCATCGTCATCGCCGACGGCGCGCGCCCGGCGATGCTGGTGCTGCCTGCGCATCAGAAGGTCGACCTGAAGAGGGCGGCGAGCGTGCTCGGCGCGGCCGAGGTGACGCTGGCCGACGAGCGCCAGCTTCGCCGCTGGTTCCCCGACTGCGAAGTCGGCGCCGAGCCGCCGTTCGGCAACCTGTACGATGTGCCGGTGTACGTCAGCCCGATGCTCGCCGCGGATGAAGAGATCACCTTCAACGGCGGCTCGCACGACGAAGCGGTGCGCCTGCCGTATCGCATCTATCAGCACCTGGTGCATCCGAAGATCGCGGATGTGGCGATGCACAGTTAGCCGCTTGCGGCTTCGCGCTCCCCGATCGCCTCGCGCAGTTCCAACTCCACCAGCACGCCGTCAGCAGGCTTCGTCGAGACCCCCGCCCGTGCCGCGTTCTCCGCATGGACCGCCTTGAAGCGGAACAGCTTCACGATCGCGCCGACCACGAGCGCGACTTCGAGTTGCCCCAGGTGCTTGCCGGGACAGAAGCGCGGGCCGTGCCCGAAGCCGAAGTGAAGCAGGTCTTTTGAGCCGCGGTCCTGCGCGGTAACGTTGTCCCAGCGCTCGGGGACGAAGTCGATCGCCGGGTAACCCGTGACCGCGACGCCCCAGTGGTCTTCGTGCCGATTCGCGTGCCAGACGTCGAGCAGGATGTGCGTGCCCTTGGGGACCCAGAGCTTTTGGCCGGCGGTCGTTTCGATCCACGTGTCCGCGGTCGCCCGCCGCGGAAAGAAGTAGAGCGAAGGCGTCAGGCGCAGCGTTTCGTCGAGTACGTTTTTGAGATACGTCGCCTTCTCCAACCCCTCGGGCGTGTAGGCTTCCACATCCTTCACTTCCTGATAAAGCTTTTCCTGTGCCTCCAGGTTGCGCGCCAGATGCGCGATTGCCCAGCTTGCGTAGGAAGTGGTCGCCTCCAGCGCGCCGGCCAGAAACACCTTGATATTGCTGCGAAGGATCTCATCGGGCGCTTCGGACTTGAACTGCCGCCACAGGCCTTTGCCCTCCTTGCGCGTGGACAGGGCGATATCGGTCAGCGTTTCAAAATCCGCCTGCGCGATCTTTGCCTGCGCAATTCTCCGACTCACGCTCGGCAGCCAGTGCAGGGGCAGGCCGAGCTTGTTGATGACCGTGTCGCGCACGATGTGATCGATCACGCGTTCCAGAGCGGGCACGAAGCGATTGCGGATCTCTTCATAAGGAACAGCCGCGCCGAAGAAATTGTTGACCAGCATCTCCAGCATGACCGCCTTGATTTCCGGTTCGAGCTGGACCTGCACCGGCGGCTTGTTGGTGCGCAGGTGTTCGTGAATCGCTTCGAGCCGCGCTGCGACGGTGTGGCGGAATGTTTCTTCGAACTCGTGAAACTGATCCGGTTGAAAGAGCGTGGTCCTGCCGAAGGGCGGCGTCGAGAGCCGCTTCTGATGCTTCCACGTCGCGCCGTTGGCGTAGAGCAGCGTGTCTTTGCCTGTGGCGCGGGCAATGCCGACCGAAGGCAGCGTGTCGCGGTCGAACTGGCCGGGCTTGTCGCCGGTTTCGGTGGCGATTGCGCGGATCAGGCCGGGATCGCGCGTGACAAGGACCGGTGCGAACCACGGCGCTTCGAGGTAGCGCGTGTGCCTGGGCGAGCCTTCCTCCGCATCGGCGCGGTGGAAGAAGGTTTCGAGAATGCGGATCGGCTCCTGATAATTCCACGGGTGAGGGAACGGCAGGGTGGGCCGGCCTGAGGGCAGTTGAAAGATGCGCACGCGCCGCGGCTTCACATCACCTGCAAACGGACTGAAGCCCAGGAGCTGGCGCGGCAGCCGTTCGAGCCGGCGAAAGAGTGGCACATGGTCGCGCAGCGCGGTAAGGCATTTGCGAAGCATCGGGTGAAGTCCCTGGTGAATCGAACCGGGTTCCATCGCGTGGGATTCATCATCATGCTACTGGCGATCCTGAGCCATGAACAAGGCCCAGTGCGCGGAGGTGAAAGGCACGTTCGGAAGGTTCGCACGATCGCCTCTATAATCCCGCCTGTTGCATCCCGTTCAGGAATGAGGCCCGCCTTGCCGCTCTCGACGAAATCGTGTCACGTTCCCGCCGCCGACGCGGGTCGCGCTGATCTGATCGTGCAGAAGCTCACCGGTCTCCCGCGCCGGCAGATTCGCGGGCTCTTCGATCATGGCTGCGTTTTGGTCAACGGGCAGGTGCAGATGCAGACGTTTGCGCGGGTCGGGCAGGGCGATCTGGTTGAGGTGAAGTTCAATCGCGAGCAGGTTTACCACGAGAAGCCGAAGACCAAGCCGGATGCGTTTTTTACTGTGGTGTTTGAAGATGAGCACATCATCGTGGTGGACAAGGCCGCGGGGATTCTGACGGTGCCCAAGGCCGAGCCGGACGGCGACGAGCACACGCTGATGGCGCGGGTGTCGCTGCACGTGACGCGCGGGATGGCGCGGGACCGGGCGTATCCGTGCCATCGCCTGGATCGCGGCGTGTCGGGTCTGCTGGTGGTCGCCAAGTCGGCTGCGATTGCCGCAGCCATGCGCAATCAGTTTGAAGCCCACAAGCCGCGACGGGTTTACTTCGCCATCATCAACGGCCAGCCCGGCGCGAAGCAAGGCACGTTCCGTTCCTACCTGGCGACAGGCGGGAACCTGGACCGCTACTCGACGCAGGACCCGAAACGCGACAAGGGCCAGCTTGCGATCACGCATTTCAAAGTGGAACGAAGGCTCGGCAGCACGACGATGATGCGCGTCGAGTTGGAGACAGGTCGGCGCAATCAGATTCGCGTTCACTTCGCCGAGGCAGGGCATCCGGTGCTGGGCGATGAACGATACGAAGCGGAACTGGCGCGGCACCCGCGCTGGAAGCAGCGCAGGCTCGCGCTGCACGCGGCTGAGCTGGGCTTCGATCACCCGGTGACGAACCAGCCGATGAAGTTTCAGTCGCCGCTGCCGGATGCGATGCAGCGGTTTGTGAATGGCTCGCGCTCCGCTCCGGTGGATGAGCAGCCTGAGCCGCTGCCGAAGAAGAGTGAGAAGCAGCGCGTGAAGCGGCCGCCGAGGAGTGCGGGCACCAAGGGCGGCGGGAGCGGGGGCCAGCGAGGCGGGAAGAAGCGTCGCGGCAGGTGAGGCTGGCGAAAAAGACAGCACCGTTTGGGTGCCACGGGTCGAGGAGGTCCGCCGACGAAGACCCGTGCGGATAACCTTGAACTCACGTTTCATCCATGACGCCAGCTCGACGGCACGGGTCTCCTCGTCGAGCCGTGGCACCCGATGCAGCAGTACAACATCACCCGATGCAGCAGCTCCACATCACATTCAGTAACTTCACTTCCCGCCTGCGCCGGGATTCTTCGCTTCGCTCCATTCTTCCAGCGTGCGCCCGGTCTGCTTTTTAATCAGAGCGCTGGCTTCGCGAACGGTCATCCAATTGACGTGGTTGTCGTGGAACCCGACCGCGACGCCGGTCATGCCGGGTGAGTGCAGCTTCTCGAAGATGAGCACCTTGGTGGAGTCGGTGTCATCCACTTGGCCGGTGATGTAGCAGTAGGACGTGTTCTCGTTGAGCCAGGCGGTGCGCTTGGCCTTCTCCCATTCCATCAGGTCAGCGGGAATGGTGATGCCGCGCGCGTCCATCGGTGAGAACATGTACTCAGGTGTGAAGTAGTTCAGGTCGACCAGCATGCCGATGTTGTCGGGGAATCTATCCTTGTTGCCGGGCGCGTAGTTGATGCAGCCCTGAATCAGCCCGCGCACCTGCGTACTCGACTGCATCTGTCTCGCGTTTCGCCGCGCTGAGCCGAGCGCAGGCAGCAACACGCCCACCGCCATCGCCTGCACCGAGACCATCACCGACTGCTGCGTCGCCAGCAGTTCCGCGCCGGGAAAAGGCGTCGAGCCCGCCAGGTGCCAGCCCTTTTCATCGCTCCACGTCACCAGCCCTGCGGGCACCAGGTGCGGGCGCAGGTCGCGCAGCGTGGGCAGCACCATCGGCGGGGCGTTGAGTCCGAACATGTCCGCCATGCCCATCACAAACTGCGAGATGAGCAGCGATGTCTGGTACCCCTCGCCGGCGGTCTGAGGCAGATCGAAGAACCCGATCATGTTGGGATTCGACGCGGTCGTAAGACTCTTGCGAAGCTTGATGTATTCCTCGTTCTCGAGGATCGAAGGCCCGCCGGCCTTGAGGCGATCCGCCGCGGCGACGACCACCTGCGGATAAAGGCCGACCACGAGCATGTCGCCTTCGATCGTCCAGGCCGGCGCGATCGCGGGAATCGAAAGATAATTCACCGTGCGCCCGCCCATGCGGAACGTCTTGAACTCGAATCGCGGCCCGCCCCCGCGACCGACTTCGCGCTGAAGCACTTCACCCGCGACCACCTGAAGGCGTTTCATGCTCGCCTCAAACTTCTTCGGGTCGCGCAGGCGATTGATGCCCGCCATGCCGAGCATGCCGGTGCCCGCGACGTTGTTGTCGCTGTAGACAATCCATTCATCGCCCATCGCTTCGAGCAGATCCTTTTGAAGATCGAAGCCGAGCGTGTCGCGAAGTTCGGCAAGGGCATCATCGAATCTTGGGCCAGCTCGCGTGCCTGAGAGTTGAAGGCCGCGACGGATTTCAGGGATGAACCGGGCGACGTCAAAGTTCACGGCCGCGACCCAGGCCGCCGACTTGGGCACGACCTTGAGCGCGTCATCTGAAAGCGGCTTGCCGTCGATCAGGGCGAGCAGACCGTGACGCTTGCCCGGCGCTTCGATCCAGATATTCGTCGCCCAGTTCTTTTCCTTGAAGCCGGCCGTCAGGGCGAAGCGCTTGAGATTGGTCAGGCCCATCGCATCGCGCACCGCGCGCCACTCCTCGACCTCGCCTAGTTCCGCGTCCATCATCGACTCCGCCATTGTCATCAGGCCCTCGGCATCGACATAGACGGCGAGCACGGGATCGCTGCCGACCTCCTTCATCGCAGCGGTAAAGCGGACGCTCTTGGCGAGCTTGTCGCCGCCGGGAAGCTGGCCCATCGCGATGGTGACAAGGCCGTTGGCCTCAGCGGCGCGGACGGGCGCGCCGGACTCTTCAAAGAGGCCGTTGAGTTGCCGGGCGAGACGCGGGCCGTCGTTGCCCGCCTTGCAGAAGAGAGCGAACTTCACATTGGGCCGCCCGTTGGGGCCCTTCTCGATGCCGCCGAAATAAAGCGCGGTGGGATATTTCCAGGCATGACCGAGGATCGTGCCCAGCATGTCGAGCATGTCCACATCGAGCCGCGTCTGTTCCGCCAGTTCGCCCAGAGCGCGGGGCAGAAAGTCTTCCACCAGCTCGGCGAGATTCGAGGCCTTGAGCACAGCTTGCAGATGCGAGCCTTCATAGCCCGGCCCCAGGTCGCTCGCGCCGCGCCAGCCGACGTAAATCAAAGCATCGGCAGGCACGTTCTCCGCCAGCGGCTGCGCGTTGGCGGCAGTGAACGAAAAAAGCATCGCGATGATGGCCATAGTCGAAATCAGAGCCTTGCGGATCGGTTTCATCGGTCCCCCTTTCGCAGGTGACAAGAGTCAATTCGCCGCCACTTCGGCAGCGCGATCATGACCATGCTACCTGATTCGAGGGGAGACCGGAACCTCAAATGCAAGATGATTGCTGGAAGCATGCACTTTGGCGGCAGGCGACACGACTCAGACGCGCGTCGCCTCCCGTTCTTCCACCTCGAACTGCGAGCGACTCCGCTGCATGAGTTCGTCGAACGAGATGCCTTGCCTCCGGCAAATGTGCATGACATCCGCCACGACATCCGCCATCACGCGGTCGATCGGTTCGCCGTCGCGTGCCTCCGCCAGCCAACTGTAGTGGCGCGAGCGCATGACCTGCTTGATTCGGTTGAGCCAGTTGCGGCGATGTGATGCTACGACCATGTCGATACTCCTTATATAGATCGATTGAATGACTTCACCGGCATTCGCCGCGTTTACTGCGGCCAGTCCGCTCCTTCGTTGATCCATTGCCTGACCAGCGCGATCTGCTCTGTGGTGAGTCGCGCCCCTTTGGGCGGCATCGTCGTGTCTTCGTAATCGCCCTTGCCCTCAAGAACCTTGATGAGCATGCTGTCCTCCGCGTTGCCGCGAACGATCGGCATCTCGCCCGAGTCGCCCGGCACGAAGGCCGCGGCGCGATCGTCCATCCGGTACTCGCCCTTTTTCTTCGACGAGTCGTGGCACTTGTGGCAGTGGGTCGCAAAGAGCGGTTGAATCTGCGTGTGAAAGTCGATCGTTGCGGCCGCGACGGCCTGCGCTACAGAGCCCGGTGTCGCGACTGCCTTGACGTTGTCTGGCGCTACGGGAGTGGTGTCTCGGTTCGCGTCGTTCCCCGCGGGTGCTTGGCCGGGAGTAACGACGGACACGGGTTCCGCAGCCGGTTTCGTTTCCAGGCTCTTTGCCGCCACGACATCCGGCGAAGCAGGCGCGGCGGAGTTGTCTTTCGTCGTCGAAGCCAGTTCCGTCGCGGGCTTGGGATGCAGTTCAGACTGAAGCGTGTCCCACGCCTCGTTGTAGTAGTTCAGGCCGTGCGTGAGCTTGCCGCCGTGGGAACCGACGAGGCCCACGAGCAGCGCGCATGCAGCCAGCCCCAGTCGCGTGGGCCAACGGAGACGAGATCGCTCCTGCCTGCGACGTGAAGCTATGGCGATGATGACGGTGACAATGGCGAGTGCGGCGACGCCCACGCCCATCCAGCGATGTTGATCGAGCACGGTTGCAAGGGTGCCGTGATACTCTCCGCCGGCATCGGCGTTGGCCCAGCCGAGCGCGCTGGTCACGACTGCCGCGATCGCGCCGAGCACGAGACAGATGAAGGCCGGATCGCCCGGCACCTTCGTCCGCTTTCCGAACCGGAACAGTTCGATCAGTCCCGCGACCAGCAGCAGCGCGATGGGAAAGTGCGCCACAGCCGGGTGAAACACGCCGGAGAAACGCCAGTAAGGCCCCAGGTCCGCGGCGAAGAGTACCGATGGTGCCATCAAAGTCACCGAGGCACCGCCAAGGAGGGTCAATGTTCGTCGCGATCCGTTCATGTTGAACAACTCCATGGCAGATTCGATTGCTTCGCGTGCAAGAGGTTGACGCGTCTGCTGGAGTCTTGTCATCACCCTGTGTCACGGCGACTCGGGGCATCACCCGTTCAGTTGCTAAGGGAAACCAGTTTGAATGCGCCGGCGGCTGAGGGGCGGACCGAACGATCGCTACAATGGGTGCTTCGCGGTTCCTGTTCCATTCAGCGGAGATTCTCCTATGACAGTTTGTCGCACCATGCTCGTTCTCGCTCTCGCATCCTCGATCTTTCCAGCGATGTCCGTCGCAGCTGATGATCTGCCGGCGTTTGAAGCGCTTCCGGTGATCAAGGAATTCCCCGACCCGCTTGTCACCCTGGATGGAGCGCGCATCACCACGAAGGAGCAGTGGGAAGCCAAGCGCCGCCCCGAGCTGAAGCATCTGTTTCAACATTACATGTACGGCTACTTCCCATCCGCGCCGGAAAGGATCACCGCGAAGGTGGTCGCCGAAGACAAGAACTATCTCGGCGGCAAGGCCACGAAAAAGCTCGTCAACATCGCCTTCGGTCCCGAGGGCTGCCCGACCATCGATCTTCTGCTCGTCATCCCCAACACGCGGCAGGGGACCGGCGGTCGCGCGCCGTGCTTCGTGGGCCTTAACTTCAACGGCAATCACACCACCACCGACGATCCGACCATTCCGCTGGCCAAAGGCTGGATGCGCCCGGGAGCCGGCGTGAAGGACAACAAGGCGACGGATGCAGGCCGCGGCACCAGCGCGGGGCGATGGGAGTTTGAGAACGCGATCGATCAGGGCTTCGCCGTGGCGACGTTTTACTACGGCGATGTGGTGCCGGACAAGAACGATCGCAACGCCGGCGCGTTCCCTTTCTTCAGGCCCGCCGGTCAGAAGGAAGCAGGGCCGCATGAGTGGAGCGCGATCGGCGCGTGGGCCTATGGCATTCACCGCGCGGTGGACTATCTCACCAGCGACAGTGATATTGACGCGAAGCATATCTTCGCGCTGGGCCACTCGCGCAACGGCAAAGCCGCGCTGCTCGCGGCGGCGTTCGATGACCGCATCGCCGGCGTCGTCGCCAACATGGCCGGCTGCGGCGGGTCAGGCCCATCACGCAATCAAAACCCCAAGGCTGAAACCGTCAAGCGCATCAACACAAGTTTCCCACATTGGTTTTGCGACACGTTCAAGGCGTTCAACGATCAGACGGAGAAGCTACCCTTCGATCAGCACTGCCTCGTCGCGATCTGCGCCCCGCGCCCGGTGCTCTTCACCGCGGCCGAGCAGGACCAGTGGGCCAACCCGGATGGTCAGCACCAGGTGCTCATCGCCGCGAATCCGGTCTACGCGCTGTACGGTTTGAAGGGCATCGATCCCAGCGAGAAAGCTGACTTCAACAAGCTGCTGGGCACCACGCTGCACTACCACTACGACCCCGGCAAGCACGCGGTGACCAAAGCGCACTGGGACGTGTACATCCGCTTCGCGAAGCTGCACATGAAGGCGTCGAAGTGATCAGCATCCCCGGCTCCTCCGGCCCGGCATCCCCCGGCCCGGCACAGTTGCGATGGTATCGACCAGGGCTATAATCCCCACCAGACGGGCCATTGGCGCAGTTGGCTAGCGCGCTTCCTTGACATGGAAGAGGTCAGAGGTTCAAGTCCTCTATGGCCCATTCACTTTTCCCCGCTCCGAGGCTTGCGTTTTCAGCTTGGAAAGCCCTTGTTTTCCCGTTGGAATTGCGGCCCTTCGCAATAGCCGCCGATTTCCCAACTGCGACAGATACGGACTGATTCGGACACTCTGCGACCGATCCGGGTGTCCCTATGTGTGTCCCACGTTCCGCCAAGTCGAATCGGGGAAAGGTTTCAACCACTCTACGAACGACCTCACGCGTCGGATGGGTGTAGCGGCTCAGTTGCCTGTCCGTCTTGTGGCCGCTGAAAGCTCGAAGGTTCGGCCCGTGTTGGCCACTGTTTGCCGCCCAGGTGCATGCCGTGTGACGAAGTGCATGGAAGTCGAACCGTTCCCTTCCCTCCCGCGTGATACCCGCCGCCTTCAGATCGTCCTTGAGAAAATCAGTATGCCGGTACGGAAGGATTCGATTGAATACACGCGATGACGGCTTGCTATCGGCGGGACGAATACGGCGAAGCTCTGCGACAACATCTTCACGAAGCTCGCAAATCTGCTCTTGGCGATTCTTGTTATGTGCAGCCCGGACGCGGATGAACGCCTCGGCTTCATCGAGATGCACATCGGCCCAGGTCAGTTTGTAGAGCGTTCCCCGCCGAAGACTCGTCATTACTGCTACGAGGTACAACACACGCCGATTGCTGCCAGCATGCTGTAGAAGCCGCTGAAACTCATCAGCAGTCAGAACCGCACGTTCGAAGGTCTCCCGTCCGCGACCGTCGACACGCTCCACCGACGCCAACGGATTCGATGCGAGGCGACGCTGTGAAATCATCCACTTCACCAGCCCCGAAGCCGCATCGAGGTAGTCATTCGCCGTCTTGGCACTCATCGCCTTTTGCTGCGTTCGCCATGCCACGAAGGAATCCGCCGTGATGTCCTTTGCATGCTTCCACTGGCACTCTGCGAGCAGCTTATTCACGCGGTTGCGAAGATGAAGTCGATAGTCCTTCGCTCTGCCGAGCGACGCCTTGTCCTTGAGAAAATCGTCCAGGTGATCCGACAACGGACGCGATGCGCCGTTCACCAACTCCGCAGGAATGACCAGCCCGGCCTGTCGCCGCTCTTCGTTCACAACGAATTGCCGAAGCTTGTTCTCCGCTACACGCTTGTCCGTGACATCCAGCGGTACATCCGTCGGGCGAAGATCGCCGGGAAGCTGGAACCGGCCTGTATACACCCGGCTCGTCTGACGCTTTCCATTCCGGACCCGCTTACGACGGAATACGTACTCCTTCATCGCTGTACCCCCCGTTCTCGCCGATCAGCATACGCATCGACCCATGATTGACGCAGCCCCTTCTTCTTCCCACTTGGCGACAGTGGAATTGGCCGCGGCAAGAACCCCGCCGCGATGAGACGATGAACGCTCCTTACGCACATGCCGCCCAGGTATGCACCCACTTGACGTAAGCTCATGATCGGATCGCCTTCACTCATAAATCACATCCCCTTTGGTTCTGCCTTACCCTTGCCCCGACCCATCCACCCCTTCACCACGTTCACCACTGGCGCCATGAACTTCGACGTTACGATCTTGATCATCCAGTCATTGTCATCGACGCCCGCTTCCAGAAGCATCGCGATCATCCGCCCGCGACCCACGCCCATCTTCGTTGCCAGTTCATCCACGCGACGGAGATAGTCGGCCTTCACAGGAACCTGAACGCGAATTTCGCCTTCGTCCGCATTGTCATCGTCGTGTTTGCTCATGGTGACCTCGTGTATAGTGGTTGACCGATCTGTGTATAGGATACACATCATGTGTTCGACTGTCAACTCCCTTGTACGACTGCCGGAATCGTGCATGCATCGCCGGCTCGACTGGATACGCTGACTCAAACGCCTTTCGCTTTCTCGCAACGGAGGTGTATACATCGTCGCCGCTCCGTTCCTCCCGCTTGGCCGCGACTTCGTCAAGCTTCGCTTGCAACCGAGCCACGAGCTCGTCCGTGCCCTCGGCAGAACCACCCATGATCGCCAACGCGGATTCGAAGCAGCCCATCCCCTGTCGAACCAGCGCGTCTACGTCTGCCCGCTTTCGGTCCATCACTCGCCGTCGCCTGCCTTCGCCGTACACCTGCCGGTATCCAGCTTGCACCCAGGTCCATATCTCGCTTGTTTGCGCCCGCTTCTGATTCCGTCGATCCACTGCATGAGTCGTCAGACGAAACCACCCCTCGCCCAGGTCAGCCGTGATACCGCCAGCAGCTGCAACGAGTTCATCGAGCGTTGTGATCTTGTACGCCTTGAGTGCATTGCGCCGAAGTTGGAATTCAACGCGCGTGCATTCATCCGGCTCTTTCCCGTCCCACTCCAGATCAACCCATGCGGCGAACTTCGTCCGATTCTTCTCAAGCTCCGCCACCTTGTCATAGACACGCAATCGTGTATCAGTTCCGATGGTGAAGCCCGTTGAATTGTGGCCGTCGCAATACACGCCGTACTCTGCGTTCTTTCTTGCCCGTGTGATGACTCGATTCTCACGAAAGGCATTCACGAAGGGTGCAACCGGTACGCCAGCCAGGTCAACGAAGAAGTCTACTCGACCCACGCACTCGCGCTTGATAACACCGAACGACGATACACGCGCTCGCACTGATGCCGCCAAGTCGTCAAGTGCCCCGGCCGCGAGGCACGCCAACGCTCCGAACTCGATACGCACGTTTGGTGTCTGACCGCTCGGCTTGTCCTTTCTCGACAACAGCAGTGCCACACCGCCGCTGCGAAGCACGTACGCCATGTACGGCGCGCCGTCTTCACCGCCCACCCCCCGCGACCCGACTGTATACACGTATCCGCCCAGTTTGATCTGCTGATCTTCAACGTCACCGCGTTCAGCCGACGCCTTCTTCGCCGCTTCCAACTGATCGCTTATCTCTGCGAACTCTGGACCCCACTCGATGCAGTACGAGACATGCAACGTGTCCGTTCCGCTGTAACGGTCCTGACCGTTTGTAGGGGGGGTGTTACTCAGGCACCCCCCGGCTCCGCCGCCGCCACCGCCCGAGTTCTCCCCGGCCTCCTCACCGGAGGCTCGGGGAACCACTCGGCCAATGGCGACAGCATCATCCTCAGCCCGCTCGCCTACGAGGATCGACGACGAAGACTCCGCACTCAGTTCTGTGATATCGTCCATGACATCGCTCCACACCGCCCAGGTCCCGCCGACAGGCTGAGGACCGATGCGGCTTCTTTGTTACCGTTCGGACCTCTCGTCCAACCACTCACGAACCCATCGCACGCCGATGCTTCCATGCTCAACCGTGATCCACTCCAGGTCGATGATTGGAACGCGACGCGGAAGACGATGATCCGAGACGCGAATGTAGACACGCTCGCCGTCTGATCGCCTGGCAAGGTGTATGTAGACGCTCCCCGATCTTGACCGGCCCAGCTCGCCCGCCTTCTTCCAGCCGTTGCACATCGCCCAATTGAGAATCCCCCTCGCGACATCGTTGACGTATTGGTTGCACGACGGCGGACCGGTCGCGGCTCGCTCGCTCGGCAAAGCCCTCGCTCGCCGCTCCCTTGGCTCGGTGTGTTCGGGCGTCGCAGTCACTCGCTCGCCGAGCCTCGCTCGTTCCCGCTCCGGGCTTCGCCTTCGCTCGCTCGCCGAGCCTCGCTCGCTCACCCTCAACCTCGCCACCGCCTCGCACTCGTCAGCCATCGAACGCAGCATCTCCGCAATTGCATCACCCAGGATCGTCGGTTCACTCATGACTTTGCCCTCCGCTTCGTTGTGAATACACTACAGCCAGGACGGACGCCCGTTGTTCAGGTGTCAGCCTTGGCCATGCTTTGATAACTTTGCTTAGCTCGGAATCAGAACGACATTCCGCAAGATGGTGTGTCCCTATGTGTGTCCCTACCCCTGATGGAACGCTCGGAGCCGCGTTTTCGCAGAGGTTCAAGTCCTCTATGGCCCATTTCATAGAAAGCCCCGCTGAAAAGGCGGGGTTTTTGTTTTGTATTGATCGCGCGAACGGCGGCACATGGGCGCACAATCGGGAACGCGTCCGGGCAATGACAGGCCAGGGTCAGACGGGCGGGGCGACGATCAAGGCTCACCGCTTTCGCGACGCCAGTGCGCGCCAACTCTCCAATGTCTCCACGCGCGATCTACTGAATGGAACCAGCACAGTCGTTTCTGCGTGCATAAAAAGGGAGGGCGAGACTTCTGTCAGGCATTCGCTTTCGTCCTGCGGCGGACGATGCGCGGCTTGCGGGAGCCTCACCCTCCCGGGTGAGTGGTTTTCAACGACACGATTCTCAAGCCGTGCGGCGACGGCGGAGCAGCACTGCGCCGGTGAAGGCCAGCAGGGTCAGCGTGGCGGGTTCGGGAATGGTCACCACGCTCATGACGGCGAACTCGCGGATGACGAAGTTACCGTTGTTGGGACCGAAGCCGGGGCCGCCGAAGGGCAGGCTGGCGTCCTGGAATGTTTCCAGGCGGAAGCCGGTGATGCCGGTCAGTGGGCCGTAGGCGCTGATGACATAGGTCTCCAGTTCCGACAGCGCGCCGCTGACGAGGATCGATTGATCCGGCAATTCCGTGAAGATCGTGCCGGGGTTTGCGGCGGAGATGCTGGTGATATCCAGCACGGTCCAGATCGGCTCGCCGCCGACGCCCGCGCCGCCGTTGTCATTGCCATCAGCAAAGAGGGAGCGGTCGGCATTGGTGGCGGAGATGCGGAACCTGCCGACCTCATGGGTGGAGAATCCGCCGGAGAAGAGTTCGAAGTTGAACAGGCTTGCCGAGCCGTCGGTGGCGGTCGTGGCCTGCGTTTCGAAGGTGGCGCGATTGTCCAGATCGGCCCCGTTGTTGGCCCAGCCGACGCCGGCGGTGCTGTTGGTCGGCCTCTTGTTATCGATCAAAAAATCCACGGAGAAGCCGGTCTGCGAAAGGATGGCGGTGGCGTTGGTCAGGAGCACCTGTCCCGGCTCGGTCGGCGGATAGGTGAGCGCATCGACGGAGAACTCGCGCAGGACGATGTTGCCATTGACGCTGCGGCCGGGACCGTTCTGCGGCAGTCCGGCGGTCTCGATTGCCTCGAGCCGGAAGCCGGTGATCGCCGAGGCAACCGGTCCGGTCGCTGCGGTGATCAGGTAGGTATCCAGTTCGTTGAAGTTACCGCTGACGCGGATGGTGCCGTTCAGCATGGTGTGGAATGTGGGCTGGTTGGCGGCGACGCTGGAGGTCATGGCGGTGGCGACGAGCGGAGTCCAGTTTGCCGCGACGCTACCGCCGTTGTCAGCGCCGTTGCCGAAGGTGCCGCTGGGGTCGGTGGTGTAGGAGAGGCGGAAGTTGCCCAGGGTGTGGTTGGTGAATCCACCCTGGAACATGCTGAAGGTGAGGTTGTAGCCCGAGCCCGCGGCCAGCGGCGTGACAGGCTTGAAGACGGCGATGGCGGAACCCGCATCGTCACCGGCGCCGGGAGCTGTGCCGCTGCCGGACAGGGCCCAACCCGTGCCGCCCGCGTTGGTCACGGGCGAGAGACCATCGACGGCGAAATCAACGGAGAAGCCGCCCTGCGAGAACGAGGCCGTCGCGTTGGTCTCGAGGGGGACGGCGACGGCGAAAGTACCGCTGGTCGCCAGAAGAAGGGTCAGCGCTGCCGTGACGACGCGCACGATCGAGTGTCCGCATGTTTTCATCGAGAGGTCTCCGAATCTCCAAGAAGGGGAATTACCAGGCAGTTCGCTGCCTGACGGGTTGGATTGTAAACGATTGGTTCGCGGTGGCAATAGGTGTCGAGCGAAACTGGCGTCGACCCGCGACCTTTTCCAGCACCCCGGATCTACCTCCGCATCGGATTGCGGGCCGGGTCGTAGGGCATTCGCTTCCAGTCGCAGCAGAAGGGCGATGCGGGCAGGGCGTGCTTGTTGTACAGGTTCCACGGTTGCCCCTTGGCGGCATGCGGAGGACAGGCGTAACGCACGGCGACGGGCGCGGCGACCTGCTCGCTGGTGACGATGACGGCGTCGCCCTGAATGATCGCCTTCGTTTCACGCCAGATGTTGTCGTTGCCGGAAAGTTCGAATCCGTGAAGCGGGTCGGTCTTTGCTTCAGAGATATTTCCGATGCCTTCGGCGCGGCCGACCATCAGGCCAATGTCAGCGTGATCGATGCTGACGACCATCGTGCCTTCACGCGCGGTCGCGCCGCGCTTAGTCTGAGCGCGAGCTGCCTTGTCTGTGCCGCGAAGCGTAAGCGAGCGAATGGTCTGGGAACCGCACGCCTCCGCCACCGCCCTGCCGGGACGGTGCTCCAGTTCTGAGCTTCTCACACACGTTCTGGGCTTCGCGGCTCAGACGAACTACCGCAGCGGCAGGTTCAGGCCGCCGGACTTGTCCATCTCTTCAAACAGCTTCTTGTGCAGGGCCGCGATGCGTTCCTGCTGATCGGGCACATCGATGAGATTGTGCCGTTCGATCGGATCGAGCTCTAGATTGTGGAACGAATCGATGTCCCACGTGCCGTGATGGTAGACATACTTGTATCGCTCGGTGCGTTTGTCCTTGTTGCGTTCCTTGTCGAGCCATTGGATCGCGAGATCCGTCAGCACATCCGCGTCGTAGCCTTTGAGTTGCTGATGCTTGCCGTTGATGTTCAGCGTCGGGTCCGTGTACTCGCCCTGGCCTTTGTAGCTGGTCCAGTAATCGAAGCCGGGGCGAGGCTGGTCATCGTCGTGCCCCATGTGCCACTTGCCCACGTACGCGGTCTGCATGCCCGCCTTCTGAAGGTACTGCGGAAAGAACACGGTGCCCGCAGGCTCGGCCCGCTGGTTGTCCACGATCTTGTGCCGATGCATGTACTGCCCGGTCAAGATCGAAGCCCGGCTGGGCGAACAGAGCGACGTCGACACAAACGCATTGGCGAAATATACGCCTTCGCGAGCCATGCGATCCAGCGCAGGTGTCTCCAGCCACTTGGGCGCGTTCGGATGAAAGCCCAGGAAATCAAAGCGGTGATCATCAGAGAGCAGGAAGATCACGGTGCACCTTCGCTTGACGGACGCGATCAGCACCACCCTGTCGGGATGGTGCTATTGTTTCAATCATTCAAACTCTCTGGCTTTGACCTTCTGACATTACCGATAAGATAACGGCATGAGGCGATTCTCCGCCATCCTCCTTCTAGCCCTGCTCACCGCGCCCGCCCACGGTGCGCCAGCCCAGCCCGCGCTCAGTTTCGAGCTGGACATTCAGCCTGTGCTTACCGGCCTGGGCTGCAATGCCGGGGCGTGTCACGGCAAGGCCCGCGGGCAGAACGGCTTCGCGCTCTCACTGCTCGCCTTCGATCCTGCTTTCGATTTCAACGCAATGACCAAAGAGGCGCGCGGTCGGCGCATCTTCCCCGCCAGCCCCGACAACAGCCTCGTCCTGTTGAAAGCCACCGGCACGCTTCCACACGGCGGCGGCATCCGCATGGACAAGGGCGATGCGAACTACACACTCCTTCGTCGCTGGATCGCCGCGGGCGTTCCGCGCCACATCGACCACGAACCGAAGCTGACACACGTGACCGTCAGTGACAGTGGAGCACCGTCCCGGCAGGGCGGTGCTTCGAGTGGTGTTCAGCCCCGTACCGCCGAAGCACCGCCCTTCCGGGACGGTGCTCCAAAGTCCGCCACCCTCGCCCCGCGCGATCAACTTTCCCTCCGCATCACCGCTCACTACTCCGACAGTTCCACGCGCGACGTCACCGCACTCACCGCCTTCCAATCCAGCGATGCGGCCGTCGCTGCCGTGAATGAGAAGGGCATCATCACCATCAGTACCATCCCCGGTGAGTCGGTGATCATGGCCCGCTACATGCACCGCATCGACACGTTCACGGTGATCTCGCCGCTGCCCGGCGCCGTGCCTGGTGAACTCTACGCGAAGTTGCCTCGCAACAACTTCATCGATGACCACGTGTGGGCGAAGCTCAAAGCCCTGGGCATCACGCCTTCGCAAGCGGTCGATGATGCGAAGTTCATGCGCCGCGTGTACATCGACATCATCGGGAGGTTGCCGACGGTTGAGGAGGCCCGCGCGTTCTTATCTGAGGGTGATGGTTCTGATTCCCCTCCCTCCCAGGGAGGGGCTAGGGGAGGGTCGAGCGCACAACCAACCGAGACCCCCATCGCGAAACAGTCGCGCACGAATCAAACCCGCACGAATCAATCAGGCACGCAGCCATCCGCTGACGCGACCCTCCCCCAGCCCCTCCCTAAGAGGGAGGGGAGTCAATCTCAATCCAAGCGCGAGAAACTCGTCGATGCTCTCCTCGCCCGCCCCGAGTACGCCGACCACTGGGCCAACAAGTGGGCGGACATGCTGCGACCCAATCCATATAGAGTCGGCATCAAGGCGGTGTTCAACTACGACAACTGGATTCGCCAGAGCTTCCGCGACAACAAGCCTTACGACCGATTCGTCACCGAGCTTGTCACCGCCAAGGGCAGCACGTGGGACAACGGCGCGACGGTTCTCTTCCGCGATCGCCGCAGCCCCGATGAGATGACCACGCTCATCAGTCAGCTTTTCCTGGGCATACGACTTGAGTGCGCCAAGTGCCACCAGCATCCATTTGAAAGATGGAGCCAGACCGATTTCTACAGCTTCGCCGCCTACTTCGCGAAGACCAAGCACAAGGGCACCGGACTCTCCCCGCCTATCTCCGGCGGCGAAGAGGTGATCTACGCCGGCGATTCAGGTGATGTCGCCCATCCGATCACCGGTGAAAAGCTTCCGCCGCGCCCGCTGTTCGGCGAGGTGCCGAAGCTCGAGGCGAGTGATGACCCGCGCGACCCGCGCGACCCGCGCGACCCGCGCGACCCGCGCGACCCGCGCGAATCGCTTGCCGCATGGATGACTGCAAAGGACAACGATTACTTTGCGATGGTCGCCGCGAACCGCATCTGGGCGGACCTGATGGGTCGGCCGCTGGTCGATCCTGTCGATGACCTGCGCATCACCAACCCGCCGACGAATGAACCGCTGCTCCGCGCCCTGGCGCAGCATTACCGCGATGTGAAGTTTGATTCGAAGCAGCTCATCCGCGCGATCGTGCTTTCACATGCGTATTCACTCAGCTCGATCCCCAATGAAAGAAACATTGCGGACACCCGCTATCACTCGCGCCACTACCGCACCCGCCTTCGCGCGGAGGTGCTGCTGGACAGCGTGAGTGATATCACCGGTGTGCGCGAGAGTTTCGAAGCCATGCCGCCCGGCTCCCGCGCGACGCAG
>JBBDXA010000155.1:0-22884 GCA_040902585.1 Phycisphaeraceae bacterium | reverse complement strand
ACGGTCGCATAGCGCGTCCACTCGTTGATCTTCTGCTGGCCTGCCGCGCCTTCCTCGGTCACCCGCCTTGGCCGCACCCTGATCACCGGCAGGCGAGCGGCAGACGAACGTTCGCGTCGAGTTGGAAGGCGAGTGTTGCAACGTCACATCAGTCAGCATTCCTCGGAACCTGCTGGATTGTACGACGAGCGGAGCAGCCGAGTCGATGTCGAGGGATAAATGTTCAGGGCGAAGGGCGGAGTCCTGGGTCCTGGGTCCTGAGTCCTGGGTCGGCGGCAGCCAGAGGTTCGCTTCGACTGGTGTCAGCCAGTTCACTTCGCCCAGGCAGCGGGCGGCGTCGAGTGTCGGAGGGTTGCGATAAAGCGTCTGCACATCGCCTGCATAGATCACCCGGCCTTCGCGCAGGCAGATCACGTGGGAAGCCTCAGCGAGCACGGTGTCCGCGCTGTGCGTGGCGAAGACGAGACTCCCGCCGGTGCGCTGAAGGTACTCACGGATCGCGTTCCAAAACTGCGGCAGGCGGGCGCTATCCACATTCGCCAGCGGTTCGTCCATCACCAGTGCCTTGGCCCCGCTCGCCAGCGCCCGGGCGACGGAAAGGCGCGAGCGCTCGCCCATAGACAGTCGCGCAGGCTTCGCCTCGGCGAGGTCGCCCAGCGCAAAGGAATCGAGTAATTCGCCTACGTCCCCGGCCGCGCTTGCGCCTTCGCACCCGCGCCCATCCTTCAAAGGCATCACCGCAAGCAGATGCTCCCGCACCGAAAGGTGAGGCCACAACCCACCATCGGAAGGCGACCAGTACATCGAAAGCGGCTCTTCGCCCAGCTCCTCTTGCACAGTCCCGCGCCCCGCCTTCTCAAAACCCACCAGCAAATTCAGCAATGTCGTCTTACCCGCCCCGCTTTCGCCGAGCACCGCCGTGACACCGGGTTGAATCGTCAACGTGACATCACTCAGCCGCGCCCGCGGCGAACCCTGTACCGACACATTCTGCAACACCCACAAGGACATGCCCACAGGTTAGCGGTCGGGCCGAGGCTCGGCGAGGCCCACCCGGAGGAAGCCCCACATCGCAACGACGATCACCACCGGTACCGCCATCGTCAGCATCACCGTCGCTGACAGCACCGCGCGCTGGCCGAAGTGCATCTGGTTGTACAGTTCCACAATTGCAGGCGACATCCCGACAGGCGCGAGCGTCACGGACACCACGAGTTCGAAATAGGCGAGCGTGAAGACGATGGCCGCCAGCGCAAGCCAGGGCCGGCCGCGCAGGTGCCACAGGAGCGAACGGCCCGCGCGATGCTGGGCTGCGTCGCCTCGTTCGTACAGCATGCGGGCGGCGTGTACGGAAGTGCCCGGTTCGGCTGCATCGAACAAACCTCGCAACACGACCGCCACCGGCAGCAGCAGCAACGTCAGCCCCAGCACCAGCGGCACCGGCGTGTGGTACAGCTCGCGCAGGACAGGCCACTGAAACGCCAACAATATCAACATGCTCAGCACGATGCCGCCGAGTAGGCCGGGCAGCGCGATCACCCATCGAAGCGAGCGCGGCAGGAACATCAGAGCTGCAACCACGAGAGCCGTAGCCCCGCAGGCGAAGTACAGACTCGAAGCGAGTTCATCGGCGAAGCGGAAGTTTGCCAGCAGACTTGCCACACCTTCAACGCTGCCGCGAAGGATGATCCAGCCGGGCAGGAGGAGGATCGCGATGGCAGCGAAGGCAAGTGTGATCCATCCGATGACGCGAGGCCTCTTGCCTGCCGATGTCTGAGGATGATGTTGACCGATTCTGCCTCGCCTGGCCCGTAGGAGCATGGTCAGACCGATGATGATGACGATTGCTTCAATCGCTGCCGCGCTGGCCGCCCACGCGACGAGCGTCGTCGACTGCACGTTCAACTGCTGGGCCTGGTGCAGGGCGATGGTCCAGGTGAACGCGCTGTGTTCCCGGCCGGCGAGACTGTTTAATAAGGATGCGAGTTCGAAGTCGGTGAACGCCAGCAGGAACACCGCGACGAAGGCAAGCGTGATCGCTCGCAACGGCCCGTGCAGGAAGAAGCGCCACGCCTGCCTGATGCGCTGCGCGGCCATCGTGCTCGATGGCGGCGCGAGCCTTCGCAGGTGGCATGCAGCAGCGTCAATCGAAGGCGGCGGCGCGAAGTAGAGGGCCGCGACTGCGATGGGCAGGAGTTTGAGCAGCAGGAGCGTCGAATAGAGCAGATCGTTGAGCCAGGGGTGGCGCACGAGAGACCACGGGCCATCGCTGTAGGCGTAGCCGACGATTACGGTAGGCATGAAGAAGATGGCGGCGAGAAAAAATGGAATGAAACGACTCGGTCCGCTCTCCGCTACCGGGGGCCGAAGTAGTCGCGTGATGCACCGGCCCATCGCGACGGCACCGACGCCGATGAGTGCGGCACGAACCAGCGCGTAGATGAGGCCGGTGGTGAAGCTCATGGAAGGAGCTTGGAGCGATCAGCGGTCAGCTATCAGCTATGAGTCAGAGAACGGAAACCGACATTTTTCACTTTCAACTTTCCATCTTTCACTTTCCCCTTCTCACTTCACATATTCCTCGCGCAGCCACGCCAGGCATTCCGCGCTCGCTTCGTCCAGCGCGCCCAGCGGATAGGCCTTCGCCGCCCATGGCAACAGTTTCTTCACATCCTCATTCAGCTTCGCTTCATCCACCGGGCCCAGGGGAATCTGCCTCGCCTTCGAGTCGGCGAGCATCAACTCCACTTCCGCTGACAGCAGAAAGTCCACCAGCTTGCGGGCGGCATCCTTCTTCCTGGTGCCTTTGATGATGGCGACCGTGTTGGGAATGATGACGGCGTGGCCGTTTTCGAGCTCGACGGGCATGATGGCGACGGGCTTTTTCTGATCGATCTGATCGAAGGCGTCGTCGGTGTCGGTCAGGCCGAGGTAAAGCGTGCCGGAGCCGACCTGCCGGGCGACAGGGCCGTTGCCGGGCAGCTCGATGATGCCGCCTTCGCGCCACTCCATGTGCCAGGCCTTGGTTTTCTCTTCGCCCCAGAGGTGCCACAGGACGGTGTAGTGGGTGCGCGTGGTGCCGTAGATCGGCTTGGCGATGCCGACGCGGGACATCTGTTCTTCCAGGACCTTCTTCAAGCCGGGCTGCGTCGCCTCCGCGTGGTCAGTGTTGACGATCCACACGCGCATCCGCGCCGCGAAGCCGGTCCACAGGCCCGCCGGATGTTTGCTGCGATCAGGCATTCGCTCCCAGCCGGTGCCTTTGTAAATCTCCAGCGCGTCAGCCTTGGCCAGGTCCATCATGCCGAGTTGTTCGTTGTTCCAGAACACATCGCAAGTCGGTCGATCCTTCTCCGCGAGAATCTTCTGCACCAGTCCCAGCGACTTGCTCGCCTCGGTATCCGCCACGAGCACCACCTCGATGCCGGTGCGCTTCTCAAATTCACGAATAATCGGCTCGGCGTACACCAGATCGTGCGAACAGTAGACCACCAGCGTGTTGGCACCAGGCGAAAGGATGGACCAAAGCACCGCTCCCGCGCCCAGGAGGAGGAGGAGCACGCCTACAGTGATCGCAGCCGGTGAGATAGGGCGATTGGTTTCAGACATGCCGGAATGTTAGCGAAGGAAGCGACTCACGGCGTGGTACGTCGTCCGTTTCTTGACGCGGAGGCGCAGAGGAAGAAGAGGGCGCGGAGAGAGAACAAGCGAAGATCAGGCACTCCCTCTCGTTCCTCTCTGTCTGCTCTGCGCCTCTGCGTGCAAATCGATCGTGAGAAGTCTGGAGCACCATCCCGGCAGGGTGGTGCCTGCTTGTGCTCACTCAGCCCTCAAGCACCGCCCTGCCGGGACGGTGCTCCACCCAACGGGGCTCCGCGCATCAGTTCGCCTTTTCTTTTTCTTTACCCTCATCGCCTTTGCCGTCGTCCTTGGCGGGCGTGAGGCGGACGGTGATCTTGGTGCCGTTCTTGGGGATGCCTTTGGGATTGGCACCCCAGGTGTCGCCGCCGCCGCCGCCCTGGCCGCCGCGCATCTTGGTCTTGCGGGCGAGGACTTCATCGCCGAAATTGACAAGGGAAAGAATGTTGCCTTCGACGTCGGCGATATACACCGGCTTGCCGTCGATCTCCACGAGGCGTGAGCCGGTGAAGAGCCAGATGTTGTCGGGCAGATTCTCCTTGGTCTTCTGATTCACGATCCAGTCACTGGCGGGGATCGTCACTTCTTTGCCATCCTTCTCATAGATGATCCACACGGCCACAGGGTCGCCCTTGGGCGGATGGTAGATCGGCTCCTCGCCTTTGAACTCCACCCGCGCCGGCGTGCCCGCCTTCAGACCGATGAGCATGAGCGAGGTGTGAATGTGGCTCGGCTTGGCAGCGATACGGATGATCGCCTCATGCTCGCGCGACTTGGGCATGCAGGCGAGCAACTCCAGCCAGTCCGGCTGCAATGCCGGAATGATCACGCCTTCAAGATCGACAATCTTCTTCTCCCGATCGACGCTGATCCCCGGCAGCGCAGGCAGCGGCGGATCCTTCTGCTGGGCGCTCACGCTTGAAGTGCTAGCGGAGACCACGAGCAACATGGCAGTGAGGATTCGCAGCGAAACGGATGAATGCATGTCGGGTTCCCTTCGGTTCACATCATCATACTCGCCCGGCACAGCACGGGCAGAGAGAATGATGATAACGACCGCCCCCACCGCGTTGCAGCTAATGCATCGCTGATGGAGGTGTAATCATGACGGAAAAAGAGTGGTGAGGAACACCGGCAATGTCAACCCGGCACTGCTGGCAAACCGAAAGGTATCGGCGACGAACGGTTCAGGCCTGGTGGCCCGCGTCAGCCGTGGAGTTGCCCACGCGATGAACATCCCGCGCCTGCAACCCCTTCTCGCCCTCGACGAGTTCGTATTCGACCTCTTCGCCATCCTTGAGCGAGCGGAAACCGTCGCCTTTGATCTGGCTGAAGTGGACGAACACGTCCTTGCCCTCGGGACCGACGATGAACCCAAAGCCTTTCTTGGGGTCGAACCACTTGACTTGACCGAGCATGGTTCGTCTCCTTGATTGTCGACACGTCGGCATGATCGGCGTGCCTGTCGCCGGGGTGTGCCTTGAGCCGTGATCCGTCGTCTCGAACCGAATGGCAGCCGCTGTCTGACAGAACGAGCGACCGAAACGACCAAACCACATCCCGGCGAAACTCTGTGTATCACTCCGCACGGATTGACATGCACGTGCCAGAGCGATCAAACTTCTCCGCGAAGACCCGACGCTCCGCGGTTACGAAACCCGATTCAACGGCAGTGAGACATACTTAGATGATGCCTCGATCCATGCCTTGTGCAGTTTAATCCGACGCGAACCGATCGAGAAGACCTTTCCATTACATCAAGTCCATTTTTCTTCGATTTTTTCTCCTGCTTCACTCGCCGGATCGACTGCACCTGAGGGTTTTCCCGCGCGAATGCCCCCCCGCTCGCCCTACTTGGGCACATGCCTGTAAATGTTCACCGTCACATCATTCTTCTGCTTCACCCCCGGCGTACTTCGCCCGTCAGCGACGAATCGTTCCAGCACCTTCGTCAGACGATCGACCACCTCCGGATGAGCCGCCATCACGTTCGTCTCCTCGCCCACATCCTTGCTCAGATCAAAGAGCTGCATTGCGGGCTGGTCATTTGCGCCCTTCGCACCGGGCCGCGGCGCGCTCCAGCCGCCTGAGTCCGCGCAGAGCACGAGTTTCCACTGGCCTTGCCGGATGGAGAAAGAGCCGTTGATCGAGTGATGCACGACTGCTTCGTGCAACGGCGCGGTCGCCTTGCCGGTGAAGGCGGGCACCAGACTGACGCTGTCTTCGCCTGCGGTGTCCGGCAACTTCGCAGCGACAATCTCCGCGCAGGTCGCCATCAGGTCGGTCAAACAAATCGTCTGATCGCTGATGGAGCCGGGCGCGATCTTCCCGGGCCAGCGGGCGATGAAGGGAATGCGGTGACCGCCATCAAAAATATCCGCCTTGTACCCGCGGAAGAGGTAACTCGGGTTGTGCCCGTGTTTGGCGAGGGCTACGAAGTCCGCCTGTGGGGAGCAGCCGTTGTCGCTGGTGAAGATGAGGAGCGTATTGTCGGCGAGGCCGTTGCGATCGATCGCTTCGAGCACCTGGCCCACAGCCCAGTCCGTTTCCATCACGAAGTCCCCGTATGAGCCGATCCCGCTCTTGCCTTTCCACTCCTTGCTCGGCGCGATCGGCGTGTGCGGCGAGTTCAGCGGCATGTACACAAACAGCGGCTTGCCCTTCTTCGCCTCAGCTGCGCCTTCATTGATCTGCTTCACCGCTTCACTCGCGAACGCGGGCAGCACATCCTCCAGATGAAAATCCTCACGACTCGGGCCCTTGCGCCGCGGCCAGAGTTCGCGATCGAGCGTGGGCACCGCGGTCACCAGCCGATTGCGAATGAAAAGGTAAGGCGGCATGTCGAGCGAAGCGCTGATGCCGAAGTAGTAATCGAACCCCGCGTCGTTGGGCCCGTTCTGAATGGGTTGGGTGTAGTCGACCTTCCAGGCATCGCCGTAGCCACCAGCGAAGTCGCCCTTGTCATCCGCGGGGTTGCCGTCCTTGAGAGGCCAGTCCATGCCCAGGTGCCACTTGCCGATGGCAGCCGTGCGGTAGCCGTGCTGCTTGAGAAACGAAGCGACAGTGAGGCGGTCGGCTGCGATGAGCGGCCGACTGTATCCGCCCAGCACGCCGTTTTGAAGTTTCGTTCGCCAGTTGTAGCGACCGGTGAGAATGCCGTATCGCGTGGGCGTGCAGACCGCCGAGCTGGAATGGGCATCGGTGAATATCATCCCCTCGCGCGCCAGCCGATCCAAGTGCGGCGTGGCGATCTTGCAGTCCTTATTGAGTGCCTTCACGTCGCCGTAGCCCATGTCATCGGCGAGGATGTAGATGATGTTGGGCTTGGCAGCGTCCGCGGCGCGAGCCGGGAATGCGGCCAATGCCGTCAGGAACAGGCAGAAGGCGACGAGCGGCAATCGAAACATGAAACGGCTCCTCTCGAAAGGCGGTGATGCCTATATGAAGGATAGGAAAACGGGAAGGAATCACCAACTGCGTTCGCATGGGGTGATGACCAAGCCGTGCCTTGGGTGCCACGGCACTTGGCGTTCTGCACTTTTCACTTTGCCTTTTTCACTTTGCATTTTCTCTCCCGCACGATTTGGCCTCCGCCCATTCTCAGGTTAAGCTTGTGCCCATTGGTGGGTTTCTCGCACGATCGGAATACGGACAGCACACGACATGACACAGCTTCCAAGTGACGGCTCGCCGACGCCAAACGTTGACGAGGCTCTGCAACGTGAAATCGATGAAGCTCTTGCGGGCCAGTCGATGGAACAAATGATGGAGGACAGCGCGCCCGACGCTGCGGCCAAGGGCGATGCCGCGCCTGCCCAGGACGACGGCGACATTCCCTCGGAGGTCAAGCGAGGCCGCATCGCCGCCATCCGCGGTGACGAGGTCTTCGTCGAAATCGCCGGCATCGGCAAGACGCAGGGCATTGTCTCCATGCAGCAGTTCGAGCGCCCCCCGCGCATCGGCTCCATCATGGACTTCGTCGTCACCCGCTTCGATGAAGCCGAAGGACTCTATTTCCTCTCGCGCGAAGGCGCGGTCGGTCGCCAGACGTGGGACCAGATCACTCGCGGCTCCGCCGTCGAAGCTCGCGTCGTCGGCTCCAACAAGGGCGGACTCGAACTGGAGATGGTCGGCAACATCCGCGCGTTCATGCCGCTGAGTCAGATCGACTTCGGCCGCGTTGAAGATCCTTCCTCCTGGGTCGGCCAGAAAGTGCAGGCGATTGTTCAGGAACTCGACCGCAAGGCCAAGCGCGTCGTCCTCAGCCGTCGGCAGTTCCTCGAAAAGACCCGCGACCAGCAGCGCGGCAAGACCATGGCGGCCCTCGATGTCAACCAGATCCGCGAAGGCGTGGTCACCAGCGTCATGGAATACGGCGCGTTCGTGGACATCGGCGGCGTCGATGGCCTCGTCCATGTCAGCGACATCGCCTACAGCCGCGTCGAGAGTCCCAGCGATGTGCTCAAGGTCGGCGACAAGGTCACCGTCAAAGTCCTCAAGATCGATGCCGACAAAGGCAAGATCAGTTTGGGCATCAAGCAGATCGAGCCGGACCCCTGGTCCCTCGCTTCGCAGGCTCTGCGCTCGGGTGATACGGTCAACGGCCGCGTGACCAAAACCGCGCCGTTCGGCGCGTTTGTCGAAGTGGAAAGCGGCGTCGAAGGCCTTTGCCCGATCAGCGAGCTGGCGTGGAAACGTGTCGGCCGCGTCGAGGATGTGCTTCAGGTCGATCAGGTTCACATGTTCAAGATCATGGAGATCGATCCGGGCAAGCGGCGTCTCTCGCTGAGCCTGAAGCAGGCCGCGGGCGATCCCTGGATCGGCGCGACGGTCATCTTCGCCGTGCGCAGCATCGTCGAAGGCACCGTGCTCACGTGTACGGACTTCGGCGCGTTCGTCGAACTGAAGCCCGGCATCGAAGGCCTCGTTCACATCAGCGAGCTGGACAACAAGCGCGTCAACAAGGTGACGGACATTCTCAATCCCGGCGACACGAAACAGTTCCGCGTGCTGACCGTGGATGAAGACAACCGTCGCATCAGCCTGTCGCTCAAGCAAGTGGTGGAGTACGTTGCGCCGGAGCCGACAGCCGCTCAGACAGCGGGCGCTGGCACCAAGACGCAATCGCAGCCGGCGCGCCCGAAGAAGCCCAAGCCCGGCGTCGGCGGCATCGGCAAGGGCGGCGCGATGGGCATGGGACTGGGCGACCTGAAACTGTAAGTGCGCGTCATGTATCGCCAAGTCCCCAACCTGCTCACCGTTGCCCGGCTCGTTCTCGCGTTCGTCTTCTTTCTCTTCCTCAACTGGTACCGCTACCCCGTCGGACCCGACTGGGCCCTGTGGGTTGCGCTGATCATCTTCATCATCGCCACCATCACCGACTACCTCGACGGCATGCTCGCGCGGAAGTGGAACGTGGAAAGCCAGTTCGGCCGCATCATGGACCCCTTCTGCGACAAGGTGCTCATCCTCGGCGCGTTCATCTATCTCTCCGGCCCGCGCTTCGTGGACCCCGTGGCCATCACCGAGCCGCAGGAATTCGCCTTCCACATCCTGCGCGGCAACATGGTCAGCGGCGTCTACCCGTGGATGGTCGCGATGATCCTCGCCCGCGAACTGCTCGTCACCGGCATCCGCGGTGAGCTCGAAGCCAAGGGCGTCAAGTTCGGCGCTGCGATGTGGGGCAAGGTCAAGTTCATGCTCCAGGCCATCGTCGTGCCCATCGTCCTGCTCATCATCTGGCTCTACCCGCGCATGGGCCGCCCCGACTGGCTGGCGATCACACGCAACGTGCTGGTCTACATCACGGTCATCGTCAGCCTGATCAGCGGCTGGCCGTATGTCACCGCGGCGCTGAAGCAGATGCGGGAAGAGAAGGCAGACAAGACTATTGGCTAATGGTGATTGGCCAATGGTTATTGGTTATTGTGTGCCGGCCCAGCAAGACTGTTTGCTCCGGGCAATAGCCAATGACCATTAACCAATAGCCACTAGCCACTAGGTTCCTCATGTCCACCCAAGGCTATCTCGCTCTCGATCTCGGCGCTGAATCCGGCCGCGCCATTCTTGCTACGCTCAACGACGGCAAGCTCGCGATGGAAGAACTCCACCGCTTCCGCCACGAGCTTCAACATCTGCCCAGCGGTCTGCACTGGAACCTCACCGAACTTTGGAACCAGCTCTTGCAGGGCGTCGGCAAAGGCGCGAAGGTGGCCGCCGAGCGAAACATCGAACTCGTCAGCCTCGGCTGCGATACCTGGGGCGTGGACTACGCCCTGCTCGGCAAGAGCGGCCAGGTGCTCGGCCTGCCCTTCGGCTACCGCGATGAGAAACATTACCGCGCCTACGAAGTCGTCATCGCCAACCTCGGCAAGAGCGCCATCTACCACGCCACCGGCATCCAGTTCATGCCGCTCAACACGCTCTACCAGATCGTCGCCCAGAAGCAGCACGAGCCTGGCCTGCTCGATCTGGCCCATCGCCTGGTGATGATTCCCGATCTCTTCCACTACTGGTTCACCGGCCACATCATCAACGAAGCGACCGATGTGTCCACCACGCAGATGATCGACCCGCGCACCGGCAGGTGGGCGAAGGAACTCCTCAGCCGGCTCGACATCCCGACGCATTTCCTCGGCGAAACCAGTCCCGCGGGCACCATCGTCGGCCGCCTGCGCCGCGAAGTCGGCGCCCAGCTCGGCGCGGCGAATCTGGGCAACGTGCAGGTCATCGCGCCGGGTACGCACGACACCGCCAGCGCCGTCGCGGCCGTGCCGGTCGATGTGAGCAAGTCGCCGAAGTGGGCCTACCTTTCCAGCGGCACGTGGTCGCTCATGGGCGTGGAGATCGATGAACCGATCATCACCGAAGCGGCCTGCCAGGCGAGCATCACGCACGAACGCGGCGTCGAAGGCAAGATCCGTTTCCTCAAGAACATCGCGGGCCTGTGGCTCGTGCAGGAATGTCGCCGGGAGTACGACCGGCTGGGCACGCCGCACGAGTATGCCGAGCTTGCGAAGATGGCGGCCGGGGCGGAGCCGTTCCGCACGCTGGTGAATCCTGACTTCCAGCCCTTCGCGCTGCCGGGCGAGATGCTGGAAAAACTGGCGGGCTTCGCGGAAATCACCGGACAAGAGAAACCGGAAACGCCTAGCCAGTTCGTGCGCTGCTGTCTGGAAAGCCTGGCGATGGCGTATCGCCGAACCAAGCTGCTTTTGGAGAAGCTGATTGGCTGGAAGATCGAAGTGCTGCACATCGTCGGCGGCGGCGGGCGCAACACGCTCCTGAACCAGCTCACCGCCGATGCCTGCGGGATTCCCGTCATCGTCGGCCCGCACGAAGCGACGGCAATCGGCAACGCCCTGGTGCAGGCGATGGGCCGCGGCGAAGTGAAGAACCTCGCCGAGGTCCGACAGATCGTGCGCAACTCCTTCGAGCTGGAAACCTACGAACCCACCGGCAAGGCGAAGTTCGACGAGCAGTACCCGCGGTACGAAAAGCTGCTCGCCTGAGAACCGCGCCGCCTGCGGCCGGCATCCAGGCGCGGCGTTCCCCGGTTAGCGGTCGGGCCGAGTCCGCGAGGCCCACCCGTGAGCGCACGGCGAACCCGCGCGTCACAACCACCACGTGCGACCGCGGAATGCGAAGACTTTTCAAAGCGTTGGGCGGGATGACCCCCGTGCGTACGGGTGGGCCTCGCGGACTCGGCCCGACCGCTAACCGCGCGGAAGTGTCATGCGAGTTTCCTTTTTGCGACAGTACCCTGCGGCGTGTTCAACACTTCATAACCCGCGTCCTGCAATTCCTTGCGAAGGCGATCGGCGGTGGTGAAGTCTTTGGAGGCGCGGGCGGTGTCGATTTGCTCACACATATGTTTCGCAGCAGCATTGGGTGCGCTTGCCAACTGAGATTCCACTCGTGCTTGTTCGTGTGAACCAAGGCGCACAGAGGTCGTCACGTCAAAAGTCTGATCGCCACCAATACCTAGCACATCGTTGAACCGCCGCAATACCGCCAATCCATGCACAGGATCCGCGCGTAATGACTCGAATGAAGAAAACATCACTGAGAGCGCCGCGCTGATACTCAGATCGTTAGCCAGAGCACCGACAAACTCAGCGACAACAGGATCATCCAAGGAAACCTGAGGCCAGTCAGACCGTGGCTTCGGTGAAGACACTTCATCCAATGCAGTCATTGCACTTCGCAGTTTTGCTCCTTCTTCACGCAGTCTCCCCACCGCACTCGCCGAATCCAACAACCCCTGCTTCGTAAAATTCGCATTGCTCCGATAGTGCGACTTCAATAGTTCAAACCGCAGCACCGCCGGGTCCACTGGCCGACCCGTGACCTTTCCTTCCAGCACATCGCGCAGGGTGAAAAAGTTGCCTTTGCTCTTGGACATCTTCTCGCCTTCGACCAGGAGAAATCGCGTGTGCATCCACATTTTTGCGAAGTGGGATTGATCGGTGCAGCCGCGGGTCTGGGCGATCTCGCATTCGTGATGCGGAAAAATATTGTCTTCGCCGCCGGTGTGGATGTCGATCATGTCCCGGCCGAGCAGGGCG
This sequence comes from Phycisphaeraceae bacterium, assembly GCA_040902585.1. Taxonomy (GTDB): domain Bacteria; phylum Planctomycetota; class Phycisphaerae; order Phycisphaerales; family Phycisphaeraceae; genus JBBDXA01. Next base: position 10,678 of record JBBDXA010000155.1, on the reverse strand, counting down.
CGGGCCATGGCGGAGCATTCGATGTGCCAGCCGGGGTAACCTTCGCCCCAGGGGCTGGGCCACTTCATGATGTGGCGCGGGTCGGGCTTCCAGAGGAGGAAATCAGCGGGGTGTTTCTTGGCGGACTGGTTGGCGTCGCTGAGTCGGCCGCCCGCGCCGCCTCGGAGTTTGTCGAGGGTGTTGCCGGAGAGTTTGCCGTAGTCGGGGAAGGACTGAACACTGTAATAGACCGCGCCGTCGCCTCCCACATACGCGTGATCCTTCTCGATGAGTTTCTGGATCATCGGGATCATGCCGGTGGTGACGTGATCGGTCGCGCGGGGCATCTGCGTTTTCGCCGGGTCTTTGTCGTACTCGAACGCGACTTTGATGCCGAGCTTTTTCGCATCTTCGATGAAGGCGTCGGCATAAAAACTGGCGATCTGGTACGGGTCTTCGGGGTTGTCGATCGCGGCGACATGGGCGGCCCCCTGCTTTTTCGCTTCCTTGATACGGGCGGCCGCGGCTTCCATCTTGTCCATGCCGCCGCCGTCGGCGAGGTCGTCTTCGGTCATGTGGCCGACGTCGGTGATGTTCATCACCTGCTTGACGGTGTGGCCCGTGAGTTCGAGGAAGCGGCGCAGGACATCGGCGAAGATAAAGGCGCGGAAGTTGCCGATGTGGGCGAAGTCGTAAACCGTCGGCCCGCAGTTGTACATGGTGACGAGCGGCGGCTCGATCGGCGCGAAGGGTTCGAGCTTCTTGGTGAGCGAGTTATAAAACTGGATCGGGATGGTCATGGGCGTGGGAGTTTAGCAGGTAGCCGAGGTCGTTCGGAGGAACCCACCCACGGGAGTGAGTGGGCTTTGGAAGTTATGTTCATTTGGAAGCGAAGATGGGACCGAAGCCCGCGCGTTGCAAGAGTTCATCTTCCTTTGCGTGCATTTTCTTATAGGCGCGAGGGGTGGTGTCGTTGTAGTTGAGCAGGTGAAGCAGGCCGTGCAGGGCATAGAGGAGGAGTTCGGTGCGGGTGTCGTGACCGCGCAGCTTGGCCTGGCGCGCGGCTTCGTCGATGCAGAGGATGAGGTCGCCTTCGATGGAGAGCGAATCATCGTCGCACAGGTCGAAGGTGAGCACATCGGTGGTGCCCTTCACGTTCTTGTACTGCTCGTGCAGTGCGGCCATTTCCTTGTCCGCGACGAGGACCAGCGTGATGTTCGCCCGTTCGACGCCCGCCAGCGCGGCGAGTTTGCGGAGCTGCGCGGGCAGCCAGCGGGTGATGCCGGCAGGCAGAAAGGTCTGCGCGGTGAGGTTGATGTTCACGGCGCGGCGCGGCGAGGGCGAGCGGGATGGGGTTGTGGATCGGGGCACGGGAGTTTGAGGAGCATGATACGCCCTGAAAACAACGACGGCCCCTTGCGGAGCCTCGCCAAGCGTTTGATTACGATCGAGAGTCACGCCTGCTTCTTCGCCAGCGGCAGGGCGCAGTTGCGGGTCTTGATGAGGGTGACGCTGTTGCCGTCCTGCCCGAAGCGGACATCGGTCATGTAGGCGCGCATGAGCATGATGCCGCGGCCGTGCGGTCGTTCGAGAAACTCGTCGAGGGTGGGGTCGGGCACGTGGTGGGGGTCGAAGCCGGTGCCTTCATCGGAGACGGTGATGGTGACCGCCGCATCGCCGATGGTGTATTCGATGTGAACTTTTTTGGATTTGTCGCGACGGTTGCCGTGGGAGATGGCGTTGTTGAGGGCCTCGTCCAGCGCGAGACGGATGGCGAATACAGCGTTCTCGCTGTAGCCGCGGGCCTTCACTTCCTCCATGACCTTCTGCTGAGCGTTCCACGCGGCATTCAGGTCACTGGGAATGCTCAAAACCTTGGTTGGCGAGTCAGCCATCAGGTCCTCAGGGTTTCGCACGATTCTAGCCATCACACCCCGTGTTGGCGCGGCTAGCGATCCCCGGGGGGCCCCGGGGGGCCCGGGGGTCCCTGGCGAGTCCGGCGGAACGACCTTCGACCAACGACAGCGGGATTACTTAAAACTATCGACCGCCTGAGCGTCATCGTCAAAAATCTGGAACAACTTGTTCAGCCGGGTGATGACGAACACCTCGTAAATCTGAGCGTCGATGTTCGACAGCCGGAGCTGGCCCGCTTTCTGGCGGACTTTGTTGTTGATCGTAATCAACGTGCCCAGCGCCGCGGAGGACAGATGCTCCACGTTGCTGAAGTTGATGAGAATCTTCGGACTGGGTGCTTGTTCGACGATGGAATTGATCTCTTCGCCGATCTGCTGGATCGCAGCTTCCTCCAGGATGTTGCGGTCCAGGAGGTGGATCTTGACGATCTCACCATCGTGTTGAACTGTCATGCGAGCGTCTCTGCCGGCCATCAAACGCCTCCCTAAATTGAGACTGCTCGGCAATGTAGGGGCATGCAGGGGGCCTGTCAAGAAGAGCGAAGGCACCGGCGTCGAACCGGCAGGAACATGGTTTGTCAAGCTGGTCCTGGCGCGGCGCTCGGGCATGCCGGGATGTAATTCCCGCGTCTGATTCTGGACCGAAAGATGCCTATCGGACGATCATTCAGGAAAGCCGAGTCCCTCTTTTGGCGGGCCACAGGTACCGCGGGGCCGGTTGCGTCTGGAGATTCGACATGACCACGCTTCATAAACTGACCTTGGCCGGCATCGCGGCTGTCTGCGTGCTGGTGATTGCCGTCAACTTCAACACCTCCGGCAGCACGACGAGCGAGACGCCTCCTGCCGCCATGGTCGAGACACAGACTGTCCCGGCGAATCCGACAGCGCGGACCGCAACCGACGAGACGGCGACACCGCTGCTGCTGGGCCCGCGTTTGACGGAATCGCGCGGGCTGGAAGATCTGGTCAGCGAGATTCGTCAGGTGGCTCATCAGGACTCGAACGAGGCGGCGGCTTCATCCAATCCGGTCACGCCGACGATTGACGAATCCAGTGTGACTTCAAGGGCCCCGCGATCAACGGACGAGGCAAGTGCTTCGACATCACCGATCAATCCCCTCCTCGCGCAGGGCGAATTGACGGAGCCTCTGCCCGCGCCGACTCCCGCGATCATCGAACCGTCCACACTCACGCTTGGGCCCGCGCCGGCCACTGGAGCGAGCAGCGATGCACGACCGAAGATCACGGAAGAGGACTTGAGCACCTTCGCGGACATCCCAGTCGAGGTCGAGCTGCCGCCGGCGCAGGAACAGGTCGAAGGCAAAACCGTGACGAGCGAGCCCGGTGAAGACATCGCCTCGCGGGAGGCCCCCGCGGTTGGCAAGGCGCTTTCGTCTGAGTTCGATTCAGGTTCAACATTTAAGCCGTTTTCGCTGACCGCTGAACCGCCCGGCACGACCGCGCCGCCCGCCCTGCCGCAGCCGCCTGTCATCGCCAAGGCCAACGAACCGGCCGAGGCCATCGCCCCGCCGCCGGCCAAAGCGAATGTACCCGCGATTGCTGAGAAGGTTGCGCCGAAGGAGCCGCCCGTGAAGGCAGCGGAGGCCGCGAGCAAAAGCCCGGCCGCGGGTTCAGAAAAAACCTACGCGATCCAGCCCGGCGATACGTTCAGTTCGATCGCGATCATCGCCTACGGAGCCGAGCGGCACTGGATGGAAATCGCCGATGCCAATCCGGATGTGGACCCCAAGCGATTGAAGGTCGGCCAGGTCATCAAGCTGCCCGGCGTGGGCGATGATTCAGCCGCCCCTGTCACCAGCGCGAAGATCAACACGAACACGACGCACACGCCCCGCCCCGCCGGCGACACATCCGCTCCTGCCGCGAAAGCGGCGCCGCCCGCCAGCGCGGAGAAGTCGCACGAAGTGAAAGCCGGCGAAAACCTGTGGACGATTTCCCGCAAGTATTACGACACCGCCGACCACTGGCGTCACATTTACATCACCAACCGTCAGGCCATCGGCGGCGATCCCGGCAAGCTTCAGTTGGGTATGAAGCTGAAGATCACGACGCCGACGGATTAAGCCGCGAAGCGGCGGCATCAGCGTAGTCCCGGGCCGCAGCCGGGGGTTGAGAGAAGACGAGCGCCCCAAGCCCCAACGGGGCGACACTTCCGCGCCCGATGTCGCCCCGATGGGGCTTGAACTGCAAGCTCCACGCCTCCCCGGACTCACGTCCGGGGCTACGCTGATGCCGCCCCTCCGCGGCTGAAACGCCAGTAATCGAGCTTTCGAATTTCGATTTCTCCTCAACATTCTCCTCCCACGAACCTTCCCATGCTCCGCCAAGCGCTCCCACTCGATGTCCTGATCTTCGGCGGCGGCGCGGCCGGCCTGTGGCTGCTCGATGAACTCGTCCGCGGCGGCCACTCCGCCGTCCTTCTCGAAACCGGCGCACTGGGCGCGGGACAAACGATTGCCTCCCAAGGCATCATCCACGGCGGCTTCAAGTACACCCTCAGCGGCGCGATGAACGACTCCGCCTGCGCGATCAACGACTTGCCGCAGCTCTGGCGTCGCTGCCTGGCCGGTGACGCGAAACCCGACCTGAGTCACACCTCGCTGCGAAGTGAATGCTGCCATCTCTGGTCGAATGGCCGCCTGCTCTCGAAGCTCGCCATGTTGGCGGCCTCATGGGTGCTCAAGGTCAAACCGATGCCGCTCCCGCGCCAAGACTGGCCCGCTGCCCTGAAGAACATGCGCGGCTCCGTCAGCAGGATGGATGAACAGATCATCGTCCCGCGCGCCTTCATCGCCGACCTGGCGCAGCAACATCACCATCGCTTGCTTCACATCGGTTCGCCGCGCCGCTACGACATCGTTCGCGATGCGAAGGGCAACGTGCCGCAGGTGGTCATTCACGATGACACGCGCGGCGACTCCATCGCCTTCGCACCGAAGCACATCGTTCTCACCGCCGGCAAAGGCAACGCCGCCCTTCGCGCCGCCTGCGGCCTGGGTACCAACGCCATGCAGGTCCGCCCCGTTCACATGATCATGGCCCGCGGTCCCCTGCCTCTTTTCAACGGCCACTGCATCGACGCCAACAAGGCCCGCGTCACCATCACCAGCGACACCGACACCCAAGGCCGGTGCCTCTGGCAGGTTGGCGGACAGATTTCCGAAGACGGCGTTTCGATGTCGCAAAGCGATCTCATCGACAACGCCCAGCGCGAGCTGCGCGATGTGCTGCCGGCCGTAGACTTTACGGGCGTTGAATGGGCCACCTTCCGCGCGGACAAAGCGGAAGGCACCACCGCCGGCGGCGCCCGGCCGAGTGACGCCGTCATCCTGCACGAAGGAAACATCATCACCTGCTGGCCGACGAAGCTCGTCCTCGCGCCCGTCGCGGCCAGCCGCATCCTTCATAAGCTGCCCGCGCCGAGCGCTTCGCCGATCGATCCTGCCCGCCTTCGCGACTGGCCGAAGCCCGAAGTGGCGATGCCTCCTTGGGAAATCGAGACGAACTGGACCACGACCAGCGGCGTATTGCGCGTGGCGTGAGTTCGCAGATCGAATCGGCCTTCGGCGAGTTAAAACAGACCCGTGTTTTCCTGGCTACTTTCCGACACGACCTACTACGTCGGCGGCATCCTCCTGGGCCTGGCCGGGCTGTCCTTTCTCATCACCGGGATGTGCGGACGCAAACCAAAGAAACCGACCTGTCGCAAATGTCGCTACGACATGTCAGCCGCGTCGAGTCTCACCTGCTCCGAGTGCGGCTGCGTGCATCGCAACGCGCAACAACTCCTGAAGCGCCCCGTCCGCCTGCGGCGCATCGCACTCTCACTGCTGCTGATCGCGTTCGTTTGCTACGCCCACTTCTGGCCTGAGGTGAAACACCGACAGGCGGCCTTCAAGGAGCCGTGGCATCTTTCGATCGTGCCGACCACGGCGTGGATCATGATGTTGCCGACGCTTTCGGATGAGGACTGGCGGCTGTTCAGCAAGCGATTGGACTTTGAACGGCGGGAGTACGTGACGATAAAGTATTGGAGGAATTCAGGGTCGTTTTGTGGGGGATCGATGTCCTTCGAAACAAAGGTTCCGCTCCTGCCGCGCTGGCAACTCTGGCTGCTGGCGCGGGCGTGCAACCAGATACTTCTGGATCCAACCGCGCGGGAGCATCGCCGCGAGGCAGCGCTGGACTGGGCGTGGGCGGCATCGGAACGGGTCGATTCCGCCAATGAAACCCTTTGCACCGCGCTCCACAACAGCGCCCCGCAAGTTCGCCACCGCGCGGTCCACATGCTGCACACCAACGCCCCCCTAGCGGCGTTCGCCTTGCCTCAACTCAGTGCGATGCTGAATGATCCGGACCCAAACCTCACGCTTGAAGTGGCACACGCCATGTTGGAGATTCGCTGCCAGGCCGACGCTTTGCGTCCGGCGGAGCGCGAGGCCTTCGATCAGGCGCGAACACAGATCCACGCCATCCTGGAAGGCCGGCTGTCCAGCTTCCTTTCGAGAGAGTTCAGCGACCGCGTGTGCGCCTACATGCCTACCGATCCCGTCCTTGTGCGCCTCGTTGTGTTGCGTACAGCCATCGAAGGCAAGCCCTACACAGCGTGGGGCAAGGCCACCGTGGAACACCTGGGCGAAGACTTCTCAGCCTGGGCGGAGCTGATGCCGTTCATCCTCGACAAGCTGCTGCACAAGACGGACGACATCCCGAGCGAATACGAGAGGCCGATCCTCGCCATCGGTGCGATCCGGGAGGAAGACAAACCGCTCGTTCGCCGCCTGCTCGCCGAGGCGAAAGGCTATCGCCGGACGATCCTGCTCGAAGCGTTTGCCAAACTGGACGCGCGCTCGGCTGACCTGCTCAGCTTCCTGGCCCGCGACCCGGCGAGGGACATCGCTGAATCGGCTTTGTATACGTTGCAGGAGAAGCGGATTTACACGCGGGATTCCATCATGGCGATGGCGACTGCGGCATTCGATCGGACCGACCTGATCCCTTGGACCGTGGACGAAATCCTCGAAGGCCTCAGCGAAGCTCCGCCCGAACTGCTCGCACTCTTGAATTCACACCTGCTCGATCCGCGACCCCGCGCACGCCAGATGGCGGCAGCCGGCCTGAATCGCTGGGCAACGCATCGAGGCCCAACCGCGTCGACAACGCCTTCATCCGTTCCCTGAATTAGACGTAGTTCAAAATGGACCATGCGCCGCGTGACTCACTCACCTACAATTGAATCGTGCTCGCCTGGCTCCTTTCCGACACGGCCTACTACCTCGGCGGCGTCCTCTTCGCCATCGTCGGGCTCTATCTCCTCATCACCGGCTGGCGCGGCAAGCGGCCTGCGAAACCCACCTGCCGCAAGTGTCGCTATGACATGTCAGCCGCGACGAGCCTGAGTTGTTCCGAGTGCGGGACCAAGCATCGCGATGCGGGCTATCTCTGGAAGTCGCGGGCTCGCAAGCTGCGCCTGCTGATGGGCCTGCTGCTGGTCGGCTTCGTGTACTACGCGCACAGTTGGCCCGAGGTGAAGTGGCGGCAGTGGACGCTCAAGGAGCCGTGGTTCAAGTCCGTGGTGCCGACAAGTGTGTGGATCGTGCTGATGCCGAAGCTGGAGGAGGAGAACTGGAAGCTCATCGCCACGCGCATCGAACATGCGACTCACATGGCGCAAGCCGAATTTGACCCCAGCATGGCACTGAGCAGCACGGGCGGCCAACTCATTGTCCGCGCGCAAAGTGCCACCTCGCTCTTCAGCGATGATGACGATGACCAGGGCAAGCCCGATGACATCGCCTTGCCGCGCTGGCAGCTCTGGCTTCTCATGCGCTCGTGCGACGCGATGCTGCGGGACAAGATGACCAATTCGGATGTCCGCACGCTGCTGGTGAAGTGGTCCGTGCTGGCGTCGCCGCGCGTGGCCAGCGCCGTCGAGCCTCTGTCCGCGGCCCTGAGCGAACCGAACTGGGACGCACTGCGGGCGATCGGCGCGATGGGATCGCGCGGCTCTTCGGCCATCCCTTCGCTCGTCACCGAAGTGAACAACTACCCCAACCCTTTCGCGGCCGAGTGTGCCCTGACGCTCCTGAAGCTCCGCGCGCATTTGAAAGGGCACGAATCCTCGCTCATCCAATCCTTCGAATCCGCCCGGCCCGCGGTCCTTTCGCTCCTGCAGAACCACCTGTCAGCGTTCGTGGCGCACAAGTTCGACTCTGTCACGCGGGACTACATCATCAGCGATCGCACACTCGATCGGCTCACCATCCTGCGCGCCCTCCTGCGCCACGAGAATTCGCCCATCTGGGCGGATGCGGGCTTGAAATGCGTCCAGGGCAACTGGTCCAATGCCGCCGACCTGATGCCGCTGCTCATGAATCAACTGACCGACACGAGCAAGCTCCAGCCCGGCGAGTACGTGCTCAGTCACGCGATCAAATCCATCGGCCGCATCCGCAAGGAAGATGAATCGACAATCCGCACGATCATCGCCAACACCAATGCCCACGGCCGCGGCGTCCTTCTCCTGACCATCCGCATGCTGGATAAGTCAACGCTCAACACGCTGATGATCCTGGCGCGGGATCCGAACGTCGAGATCGCCGACGGCGCGCTGCATGCGCTTCAGGCGATTCCAGACAAAAGCCATGCGACAATCGTGGAGATGGCGTCGTCCGTGCTGGGCCATGCCGAGCAGACGCGATGGACGGTGGTGGATGTGCTGCGCGAACTGAAATCACTTCCGCCCGAAGCACTGGACCTGCTGGCGAGCCACGTGAGCGATCCGCGCCAGCGCGCCCGCGAGCTGGCGGTGGCCGGCCTGATGCGCTGGGCGCCGCAGCGGTGCAGGACGATCCTGGAGTCGCGACTGAGCGCAGTCTTGCTTCACGCCCGGCTCGAAGCGTGTGACTTTCTCCGCTCTCTGGGCGCGGGGGCTGAAAGCTCGCTGCCGCTGTTGCGACAGGCCGCGGAGAAGGATGTGCATCCACTCGTGCAGCAGGCAGCGCTGGATGCGATCGTCGCGATCGAGTCCGCCATTGAAACAGACAAAGCCGGCGATTGTCTGAACTCCCCTCCCTCTTAGGGAGGGGCTGGGGGAGGGTTGCGTACACGTGAACCGAAGCACCCCCGTTTCAGGAAGCGTCAACACACTTGTTCGTCCCACCCTCCCCTGGCCCCTCCCTGAGAGGGAGGGGAATAAACCCGCCCCGCTCACCTACAATGCCATCGTGCTCACCTGGCTCCTCTCCGACACCACCTACTACCTCGGCGGCGTCCTCTTCGCCATCGTCGGGCTCTATCTCCTCATCACCGGCTGGCGCGGCAGGCGCATTACAAAACCCACCTGTCGCAAATGTCGTTACGACATGTCCGCCTCGCCGAGCCTCATCTGCCCCGAGTGCGGACGCAAGCATCGCCACGCGGGTGAACTCTGGGTCGGCCGCATGCGCCGGTGGCGATTCGTCTTTGGCCTGCTGCTGGTGAGCCTGGTGCTCTACGCGCACTGCTGGCCTGTGGTGAAATGGCGGCAGTGGTCGCTTCAGGAGCCGTGGCACCAATCGGTCGTACCGACGACGGTGTGAATCGTGCTGCTGCCCACGCTCAGTGGAACGGATTGGAACCCGCTCTGGCACAGAATTGACGTTGCCATCAAAGAGGCGCGCGATCAAGGATCCATGAGTGCGAATTCCTTTGGACTGACAGGGCTGAAAGGGTCCTACCATGACCGCGCGATGGACGAAACCACCCTTCCGCACTGGCAACTCTGGCTGCTGACGCGATCGTGTGAGACGGTGTTGAACGATGCCACACGCTCGCAGACGGACAGGCTGTTCGCGATTCGCTGGCTTTCGTTGGCGTCTGGCCGGGTGGACAGCGCGATGAACGGCATAGCCCGCGCCCTCGGCGATACCGATCTCTCTGTTCGCGAGATCGCCTTGGACACCGTGGAAGCAAGAGGCAAGCGATCGCGCGTCGCCATTCCCAATCTCGCAGCCCAGCTTTCGCACACCAATCGCCTCTACGCGCTGAACTGCGCCGTGGTCCTTCTCAAACTCGGCAGCGAACTGGATTCACCCCGCGCCGATGCGAGCCTCATCAGCGCCTATCAGGCCGCGCGACCTGCGATCGCCGGCGTGATGGAAGAACATCTCCGCTTCTTCCTGTACGAGGATTTCGATCACCTCACGCGCACGCATCTCGTCGAAGATCCCGCCTACCGCAGGCTCATCATCATCCGCGGCCTGATGCGTTTCCAGGATCATTCGGAATGGTCGCCGGAGTGGTCCAAGAAAGTTCAAGCTTATGTCGACAACGATTGGGCCAATGCGGCAGAGGTGCTGCCGGTGCTGATGAAACATCTGTTGAACGACGATCGGGACATGGCGGATCATCACCTGCGCTGGGTGCTGGAGCGCATCAACCGCGTCCGCCCCGAAGATGAGCCGGCCATCCGCAAGCTCATCGCTGACACGGTCGGCGAGAGCTGGATGATCCTGCGCAACGCGACGACGGAGATCGATCCTTCCGCCACAAACATCCTCCGTTTTCTTGCGAATGACCCGCACAAGGAACTCGCGGACCTGGCGAAGGGACGCCTCCTCATGCGCGGGGTCTCAACATTGCCGTGAAGCATGGAGCACCATCGCGGCAGAGTGGTGCCCGCTGATGCGCACGCAACCCTCAAGCAGCGGGCGTGACCCTATTGTGTGGCATGATCAGTTGGGGTGCCATGGGCAAGCGGAGTCTTCGGAGCTTGCCCG
>JBBDXA010000154.1:0-23047 GCA_040902585.1 Phycisphaeraceae bacterium | reverse complement strand
CGAGCCAACGATGACGAAAACGATATTTACAGAAAAGCGGTTGCTTTACCGGTCCGCAATGATGAGCGGACTGCCTCGTTGGTTATCGTTAAACTTTCCGGGACCGGCGAAACAGTCCACTACTGCAATGGGCTTCCCTAGACGTGCGATCTTGGCAAGGTATGGACCGAGGTAGTAATCAAGGATCAAGTCCTTGTACTTGGACCAAGGGCGTTTCCGCTTGAAGAACGTTACGGATGAATCCATGCCTCGGCCTCCCGGTGTCAGTTCGTCACGTGAAATGGCATCTCTTCCCATACCTGCTCATCAAGCAAGCGCCCCGTCTTCGCCTTATTCACCCCACCCCATTGCTTGAAAAAGAACGGCACGCCGCGCTGCACGCACCGGTCGCGTATTTGTCGCACCCACTCAGCCTTCATCGGCCGCGCGCCGGGGCCTGACTCGCCGCCGACGATCACCCAATGCATCCCGGTGAGCGGTAGTCGAGGAATGGGACCGATCAGCGGCTCGACGGAGAGGAACCGCACCGCCGCAGGCACATGTCGCAGGTGCGCGACGCGCGGCAGTTGTTCGTGGCTCTCGACGCTTGTGCCCATCCACACGTTGGACGGCCATGTCAGGTGCGGCGCGTACTCGGCGGTCAGATGGGGCCGTTTCGTCAGCACCTGAAACGTATGCTGCGGACACGCTTCCATGACCTCAAAGACGCGCCGGATGAATGGCAGTGGCACGTCCTCGTGAAACAGGTCGCTCATGGAGTTCACGAAGATGACCCGCGGCCGCCGCCATCGCAGCGGGTCTTCAACGGCCGCTTCATCCAGATAGAGCTTATTGTTCCAACGCCCCTGATCGTCTATTACATGGAGATAATGAGAGGTTCTTCCGGATGACTGGCCTCGCTCCTCCAGTGCGCTGGCAATGCAGGACAGCCGGTGCGCCATTCGCTCGGCGTAACAATGCTTGCAACCCGGGCTGACCTTGGTGCAGCCGATGACCGGATTCCACGTCGCCTGAGTCCATTCAATGGCGGAGGATTGAGCCATAAACACACACCTCTTGCTAACTTATACCTTACTCTAGTGATCGGTCTGTTGCAAGAGATGACTTCAAAGAAAAGGATCACTCTGTCGCCCGCCCCCCGATACACCACAGGGCCTCATGCGTCCGGAGGAACAGCTCTTTCCTCGACGCCACGAGCGACGAGTTGGTCATCTCGCCCCCGGTTATTCGCGTGACACGTGAACGTCGTTCCCGTCGCGGCGGAAGAGTAGTTTCCCCTGGTCCAGCGGGATAGTTGCCTGATCTTCTTCGAAGACGAGCCGTTGGAATGGGATTGTCGAGTCGGTTGAGATCACGTGCATCTCCTGCGACCAAGGGACCAGCGTCCCGGCCCAAGTGGACCACTGCATGCGGGGAAGAGGATTAACACGTTGGTGCAGGAAAGTCCGCCTTGCATCATCGACCGATTGGAAGTCCCAGCCGGCGGGGAGCGTGAGGTGGGGACCGATAGGTCGTTCGTGAACACTGATCACGAGCACATCGGGATTCAACGAGATCACCACCCGCCACACGTCGTAGACAGGTTCGTAGGTGGTAGTGCCTTCTCGACCACCGGCGTAGAGCGTGGACGGGACGTCTCTCATCGAGGTCACGCGGTTGTAGAGGTCTTTGGGGATGGCATTGATCAACTGATCTACGCGGTCGCCGGCAAGAACAGGCCCGTTCCCCTCATCCCAGTAGAGGCGTAAGGTTTCGCCGCCCAAGGCTTTCCTCTCATCGATAAGGCGAAGGATTTGTTTCTGCGGGGCGACGAGCGGGACAGGGCCGGGTTTCTCGTGGATTCCGCTCCAGTCGGTCTCATAGTTCTTCGCTGCGAGCAGGAAGTACAACATTGGCAAGGCCGAGCACACCGCTAGACCAATTAAGACACCGGCGATCGTGATCAGGGGTTTCATTCGGGATCCTCAGGCAAGGAATACAGTTGACGAGAACATGCGCAGGTAGATAAGTGGACATTCTTCCTTCTGACATCAGTTCAATCTGAACAGCCCTTTACTTCGTCGCGGCGTCGCCGATACACCACAGCGCCTCATGCGTTCGTATGAACAGCTCCTTCCCCGCCGGCGCGATGGAAGAGTTCGTCACCTCGCCAAGATGGTTGTGGGCGATCACCTCAAGTTCCTCCGGGTTCGCCTTGAAGACCGCCGTTTCGCCCGCCTGGCTCAGGGCGTAGATGCGGTCGCCGGCGAGCATGTATGAACCCCACGATTTACTGATGCCGGGCAGGCGGGACTTCCACAGCGTTTCGCCGGTCTTGATTTCGACGCACAAGGCGACGCCGCCCGAGTCGTGGTAGTAGAGGTGGCCGCCCTTGATGACGCCGCTGCCGATGCCGCCGTTGTCGCGCACGTGCTGCCAGAGGCGGTGCGTCTGCGTGACATCACCTTCGCCGCCGACTTTCACAGCCACGGTGTTGCCGTAGTACCCGCCCAGGGCGACGATGATGCCGTCGCCGTATGCAGGCGAGGTGTAGACCAGCGGGTTCAGTCCGCCGCAGCGCCACAGTTCCTTGCCGCTGGCGGGATCGAAGGCGCGGATGTCCATAGGGAAGCTCATGATCAGCTCGGTGCGCTTGCCGGTGCCCCCGGCGCCCCCGGTGTCAACAAGAATCGGCGTGCTGAACGAGCCGATGACGCCGTCGGGATCGCCCTTGAAGCCGTCGGTGCGTTCGCCGGGCTTCCACGCGGGCTCGTCAAACTTCCAGACTGTTTCGCCGGTCTTCTTGTTCAGGGCGATGAGGAAACCGCCGGGCCCGGGGCCGTGATAGTGAATGCTCAGATCGCCGTGCAGCACGGGCGAAGCGGAGTTGCCCCAGACGTGATCGATCGCGCCGAAGTCGCGCCGCCATTGCTCCGTGCCTTGGAAGTCATAGCACGCGACGCCTGCCGAGCCGTAGGAGACGAAGACGAGCTTGCCGTCGGTCGCAGGCGAGGCGGAGCAGTAAGGATTGGTGCGATGCGTGCGCTCGGGCTTGTCGTAGGTGAGGCCGCTTTTCCAGAGCAGCTTGCCATCGGCGCGGCTGAAGCACATGAGGCCGCGCCATTTGTCCTTCTCAATCGCCTGCGTGACGAAGATGCGATCGCCCCAGATGACAGGCGTGGAGTTGCCGCGCTCAGGCAGCTCGATGCGCCAGCGCACGTTCTTGTCTTTGCTCCACTGGACTGGAATGTCTGCATTCACGGCCCGGCCGGAGCCTTCGCCATCGCCTCGCCACGCGGGCCAGGATTCAGCCGCCCCGGTCTTCCCGGAAGCGAGCGAGAGAAACAGCGAGAGTCCAAGGACGAGAATAGGTCTGGTTTTCATGGCTGAATTATAGTCTCCTTCGCTCGAGTGCGAAGTCCTGCTTTCCGTCGTCGCGGCTGTGGGGTACCTTGGTCTCATGTCCCGCCCCGAGTCCGCCAAAGCTTCCACGCGCAATGTCACCGTGATGTTCACGGACATCAAGGGCTTTACCGCCCGCGTCTCCGACGGCAGCAGGACCGATCTGGCCAACCTTCGCTCGGCCCACGACAAGCTGCTCGTCCCCGTCTTCAAGCATTTCAACGGCACCATCGTCAAGACCATCGGCGATGCATTCCTCGTTCGCTTTGACAGCCCGACCGATGCCGTGCTCTGCGGCGTCACGCTTCAGGAAGTGCTCCGCCAGCACAACGCCTTCGTGAAGGAAGAAAAGGATCGCTTCGATGTGCGCGTGTCGATCAACACGGGCGATGTCGATCTTTCCGAGAAGGATGTGCTGGGCGAGCCGGTGAATATCGCTTCGCGGTTGCAGTCGATCGCCGAGACGGGCGAAGTGTTTTTCACCGAGGCGGTTTACCTTTCGATGAACCGCAAGGAAGCGCCGGCCGCGAGTGTGGGTGAACACACATTTAAAGGCATTCCCTATCCGGTGCGGGTGTACAAGGTCGAATCGGGGCCCGACTCGGCCTTGTCGAAGAAGCTGCACGAAGGCGTGCGGCTGACGGCCCAGGGCCCGGTGATCCGCGGGATCGAGCCCATGTCGCCGCGGCCGCGACGACTCAGGTGGTTCACCATCGGCGCGATCACCGCGTCGGTCCTGATCATCGTCGCGTTCTTCACGCTGCGTCCTGATGCGGTCGAGCGCGCCCGCCGCGCCGCTGAGGCATCGCTGAAACAGGGTGATGCGGCCGGGGCGCTGGCGACCGTCGTGCCGCTGCTAAGTGAACACCCGGATAATGTTCGACTCTCCTCGCTGGCGGCGGAATCAGCCGAGGCCCATCTCGACAAGCTGCGGGCCATCGGCTACGACGTCGCCCTTCAGTGGCTTCGCGATCAGATGAAGCAGTACCCGCATCTGGAACTGCTGCGCAAACATGAAGGCGTACTCGAAGCCCAGGCGCTGGCGACCACTTTTGTGGATACGAACAACGACGCGTGGGCGCCGCTGCTGGACTTGTGCAACCGCTACGCCAACAACCCGGCGGTGCCTTACGAGGCGGCTCAGGTTCTGCGCGGGCGCGTGTTCTCGTACGCGCCGCTGAAGCTGTACCAGCTCGCGCTCAATCGCGGTTACGCCGGCGGCAGGGAGGGCATGGTCGAGTATTGCCTGAGCCTGTTTGAACGGCAACAGCCCGGGCACATCCTGGTCGCGCATGACATCATGAAAGCCTACTTCCCCGACCTGCGCGTCTCATGGGCGAAGAAGCAAATGGCGGAAAGTTCCTCGGGCCTCGTCCTGGCTAATGCGATGCGGGTGATGGTCGATATCAACGATCCGGTCATGGAAGCGCCGCTGTCCGTCGCCATTGGCGAACTGCTGATCGGATACGACGACGAAGCGGCGGCTGACGCGGCTCTGAAGTATTTCGAGGAATCGCTTGAGCCAGCGCAGCGGCAGCGCGTGGTGGACCTGCATCGATGGGTCGTTCGGCCGCCCGTGCCCTGGGCCTGGAAGAACAAGCCGATGATCGAGCGCAATCTCAAGGCGCTGGAGACGAATTGGGGGTTGAAGGCGAAGGAGCCGGCGTCGATACCAAAGTAGGTCGGGCATCGTGCGTTCAGGCGGAAGGCGGATCGCTTCCTTCCTCGCGCACCTGCTTGATCGCCAGCAGATGCATGAGTGATTCGCGATCCTTCGGGCGGTTGAGATGTCGTTTGATGCGGATGAGATCGTCGAGGCTGATGGCGGCGATAGTCAATCCATCGATGACATAGCTCGTCGCATTCATGGCGACTTCCTCGAACCCGCCGATCGGCTCGACGAATCCCAGAAAATCAACGGCATCGAAGATGGAATTGAATGTAAAGTTACATCCCGATTCGAGTGTTCGGGCGTCGACTAAGAAGGGAAGGTCGGCCGGGGCTCCGCGGAGCGACACCTTCATTTCACGAAGCGCCTTGGAAAGCCTTTCCAGATTCTCGCGGGAACGTTGATAGCAAACATCAATGTCATAGGTGATGCGAGCGCTGCCATGAAGCGTTTCCGCCTGCCCGCCAATGACAATATATTTCACGCCATGGCGGTGCATGACCTCTGCAAACCGTTCAAACGTGCTTTTGTCGCTGGATTCGTCCATGTTGTTGAAGTCTTAGTGCGCTCTTCCTGCCACGCTCGGCGCGGCGCAGTCGTTCCGCAGGTGTTCGGCGCAGGTTGTCCCTGATGAGTGACAGGTCAATTCCATCGGCATTCTGCTCGTGGAACACTCCCTTGGATGTGGATGGCGATCTGGAACCCTTGTCTTGCATAGGTGTGATTATACCTCCGACGACGATTCGAAGTCTCGTGGACCGGCGTGCTCGATTCTTTCAGCCGCGCGGTACACTTGAGCGTTCCGCCCCGGCGGCCTGTGCAAATGGCCGCATCGGGCGTTGCCTGGCTTCTTTGGAGATCGATTCCCATGCTCTCACGCATCACCTTCATCGCGGCCCTGTTCGCAGGCGCCGCCGCCACCGTCGCAGCCGCGCCGCCCGCGCCGACGATTGCCAACCTGTCGCACCCTTGGGTCACGCGCGGCCAGACGGTTGAACTCATCGTCAACGGCGACAATCTTGCCGATGTCTCCCGCGTCATCATCGATGGTGACAAAGGCCTCGCGGCCGAGATCGTGCCATCGGATGCGACGCCCAATCCGAAACAGGCCCGCGTGAAGCTGACCATCGCCGCCGATGCGCCGCTGAGCGAGCGCGAGCTTCGCCTTGTCTCTCCCGGCGGCGTCTCCAACAAGCTCGATGTCAACGTCACCTTCCTGCCCGTCATCGCCGAGCGCGAAGGCAACAACACCAGTCAGCAGGCACAGCCCGTCGAACTGCCCGCGACGATCACCGGCGTCATCAACGGCGGAGCGGACCTGGATCATTTCAAATTCACCGCGACGAAGGGCCAGCAGCTTGTCTTTGAAGTCTTCGCGCAGCGCATGGGCTCAGCGCTCGATTCCTCGCTGAAACTTTACGACAGCACGGGACGCATGATCGCCCGCAGTGAAGATGCGATCGGCACGGACTCGCTGATTGCCTGCGAGATTCCCGCGGATGGCGAGTACAGCATCGTGATTCACGATGTGCAGTATCGCGGCGGCGGCAACTACAACTACCGCATCAACGCCGGCGCGATTCCCTATGCGCACGCCATCTTCCCGCGCGGCGGACAGAAGGGCACGCAGGTCGATGTGAAGCTTCACGGCTGGAATCTGCCTTCGCCCACCCTGCGGCTGGATCTCTCGGCTAAGGCCGTCGGCACCACGACGATTTTCGCCACGCCCGATGGGGCATCGAATCCGCTCGTGTTTGAGGTGAGCGATTTGCCGGAGCTCATCGAGAGCGAGCCGAACGCGGATCACACCAAGGCGAACGCGGTCTCCGCGCTGCCGGTCATCATCAACGGTGTGATCGGGCAGCCGGGCGATGTGGATTTCTTCCGGTTCAAGGTTGAGCAGCCGGCGAAGCTCCGTCTTGATGTCGACGCGGCCCGCTTCGGCTCACCGCTCGATGCGCTGCTCTCGGTACACAACGCCGGCGGCGCGGTCATGCAGAGCAACGATGACGCTGTGGGAAGCGGGGCGGATGCGATGATCGAGCGCGACTTCGCGCCGGGTGAATACATCGTCTCCGTGACCGACCTGACCAGTCTCGGCGGCGCGGACTTCGCGTATCGCCTTTCCATCGCGCCGCCGAAGCCCGCGATGCCTGATTTCAGCGTGCGCTACTCGCCTGATGTGATTCGCCTGCATCGCGGCGGTCGTACGCTCGTGCAGTGTGAAGTGATTCGCTCCAACGGCTTCAACGGCGCGGTGACGGTCGCGCTGAAGGATGCGCCCAAAGGAGTGATGGCTCAGCCGCTGGTGCTGGAGAACGGTCCGGTGAGCGGTGTGTTCATCATCGAGTCAGCCGCGGATGCGGACCTGACCAGTGCGTCGCTAAAGATTATCGCCACAGGCGAGCAGGGCGCGGTGAAGATCGAGCGAATGGCTCAGCCGCTCGTGCGCGTTGATCCCGTGAAGCGTGGTTATGTCACGGTGCTGGAGGCCGCGCCCTTCGCGGTGAATCTTCCGAAACCTTTGACCGAGGCGCAGGTGCAGGAAGTGATGGCTCAGATCAAAGCGATCGAGTCACGCCTGCTCGCGCCGCACGCGGAGCTGGATGCCGCGCAGCCTGCGTGGGAGGCGAAGGTGCTCGAAACCGTGAAGGGTAACGTCGCCCTTTCGCCCTGGCACCACATCGGCCCGTTCGGCGCGGGGAGTTTCGATGAAGCGCATGACAAAGCTTTCGAGCCTGAAAAACAGGTGGATTTGAAGAAGCCTGTCGGACAACTGAAATGGGAAGCTAAGCCGCAGTGGACCGATGGCGCAGTGTACAACGAGTTCACCGGTGACAATTCAGCGAACTACATCTATCGCACGATCGACGTCGCGGCTGACCGCACGCTCGACCTTTCGCTGGGCAGTGATGATGCGATTAAAGTCTTCTACAACGGGAAGCTGGTGCTGGAGAACAAGATCGGTCGCGGCGCTGCGCCGGATCAGGAGAAGGTCACGCTCGCGCTGAAGGCGGGCACGAATCACCTGCTCATCAAAGTGATCAACGGCAGCGGGCCTTCGGGCTTCTATTTCAAGGCGAGTGCCGACACGCACGGCGTGCCCGCCGATGTCGTCGCCGCACTGCAAGCATCAACTGACAAACGCACTGCGGAACAGAAGGCAACCGTGCAACATTACTACCGCACGACCGCCCCGCAGCTCACGCCGCTCCGCGCCGAGCTCGCAGCCTTGCGCCAGCGCATCGGCCCGCGCGAAGAGATCGTTCGGCTCAAGGCGATGCTCAACGAAAACTTGCCGCAGCTTGCCGCCGCGCAGGCGAAATGGGAACAGGGTGGCGCCAGCGCGGGGGCCTGGATTCCGCTGGAGTTGGGCGAGATGAAATCCACCGGCGGCGCAGCCTTCGCGCGGCAGGCGGACGGCTCCATCCTGCTCAGCGGCGCGAGCCAACCGAAGGATACCTACACGCTCGCCGCGAGTACCGATGTGCGCGCCATCACGGCAATTCGCCTCGAAGCGCTCTCGGATAAATCGCTGCCCGCGGGCGGCCCCGGCCGCGCTCTCAACGGCAACTTCGTGCTCACGCAGTTCAATCTCACCGCCGCGCCCAAGGGCGATCCCTCGAAGCAGTCCCCTGTCGTGCTGCACTCGCCGACGGCGACCTTCGCGCAGGATAGCTGGCCGATCGTCAACACGCTTGATGCCAATGACGGCACCGGCTGGGCCGTGTCGCCTCGGTTTAACGAGAGTCACACCGCGCTCTTTCTGCTGAAGGAGCCGCTCACCGTCGAAGGCGGCGCGCTGCTCAGCTTCACGCTGGCCAATGAGTCCGTTCACGTGCAACACACGCTGGGCCGATTCCGCATCAGCGTCACGACTTCGCCCAAGCCCGGCTTCGCGGACCCGACCATTCCCACCGCGATCCGCTCCATACTCGATACGCCCACCGACAAGCGGAACCCGAAGCAGGCGGAGGAACTGGCGGCTTACTATCGCTCGATCGCTCCGGAACTGAACGAAGTCCGCGGCCGACTCGAAGCACTCGAAGCTGCGGGCAACACGGTTGCGCCGACGATGAAGTACAACCAGTCCGCGAAGCTGGCCGTGGATGTCTCCCGCGCGGGCGGGTTTATGGGTGACATCACCGTCACCGCCATCGGCTTTGCAACAGGCCGCGATCCGGCCGGGAATTTCAACGTCATCACGAAGGATCTGGAAGTCACGCCGCTGGTGCTCAAGGGCGAGCAGACGTCCGGCGTTCTCACCTTGAAGGCGAAGGATAAATCGGAATTCGGCACGCGATCGCTGGTGCTTCAGGCGGAGGCGATGGTCGACGGGCAGAAGGTGGTGACGTTCAGCGAAGCGACGGCGGTGACGATTCAGAAGTGAGATGTGACTGGCATGCGTGTTTGGGTGCCACGGGTCGAGGAGGTCCGCCCACGATGGGCCTGCCCCCATTCGGTGGACAGGGGGCGGCAGCGGCGGGGAGAGAAGATGATAATGCCCTGCCCCCCGGAGACCCAATCATGCCCACCCGTACCCGCAACCGACGTGCCTTCAGCAAAGACTTCAAACTCGGAGCCGTCAAGATGGCGACCGAACAAGGCTACAGCGTCAACGAAGTCGCCCGACGCTTCGAGGTCGATCGCAAGACGCTCTCGGAGTGGATCATCAAGTTCGCGCCCCACTACAAGCCCGGCCAGGCGGACAAGGACCTGGCGGCCGACCCCAAGGCGATGCTCACCGAGCTGCGTGACCTGCGCCGCGAGAATGAGCGGCTTCGCGAGGACAACGCCATTTTAAAAAAAGCGACGGCGTACTTCGCGAAGCAGAGCCCGTGAAGTTCCGTTGGATGCGCGAGCATCCGGAGTTCTCCGTCGTCGCGATGTGCCGGGTCCTGGGCGTGTCCAAGAGCGGCTACTACGCCGCCCGCAAACGCCCACCCAGCAAGCGGCAGCAACGCAACGACGAACTGCTGCCGAAGATCCGGGCCTTCTTCGAGGCCAGTGAGCAAAACTACGGCAGCCCTCGGATCCACAAGGACCTGCGCGACGCCGACGAGCAGGTGTCGAGGAAAACCGTGGCGAAACTGCTGAAAAAGGAGGGAATCACACCCATGCGACCCAAGCCGTTCAAACCCATGACCACCGACAGCAACCACACCCACCCGATCGCGCCGAATCTGCTGGACCGCCAGTTCACGCAGTCCGAGCCCGACCGCGTCTGGGTCAGTGACATCACGTACATCCGCACCGCCGAGGGCTGGCTGTATGTCGCGGCGGTGATGGACCTGTGCACGCGCCGCATCATCGGCTACGCGATGGCGGATCACCTGCGCGCGTCGCTGGCGATCGACGCCCTGGACATGGCGCTGCGCAACCGGCGCGGCCGCATCAAGCCAGGCCTCATCCACCACAGCGATCGCGGCGTGCAGTACGCGTGCGTCAGTTACCGCGCCCTGCTCGAGGCCCACGGCATCACGCCGAGCATGAGCCGCACCGGCAACTGCTACGATAATGCCGCGATGGAGAGCCTGTTCGCCACGCTCAAACGCGAATGCACCAATCGATACGACTTCGCCACCCGCGACGACGCGACGGCCGCCATCGTCCAGTACATCGAAACGTTCTACAATCGAACCCGACGACACAGCACCTTGGGATACATCAGTCCGATTCAATTCGAGAAAAACCTCGCGGCGTAGCGAGACTCCCCGCCGCTGCCGCCCCCTGTCCACCGAATGGGGGCAGGCCCACGAAGACCCGTGCGGAGGCCTGTTGCGCGTGATGTAACCTGGACAAAGGCGATCGGCACGGGTCTCCTCGCAAAGCCTCGTCGAGCCGTGGCACCCAGCCAAGGCTCATTATCAGCTCATCACGCTCAGAACTGCGCCACCGCCGCGCCTTCGGTGAAGCGGGCTCGCAGGCGATCCAGGATCGATGTACGAATCTGGCTCACGCGCGACTCGCTGATCTTGAGTACCTTGCCGACTTCCGCCAGCGTCAGGCCTTCGTAGTAGTTGAGGATGAGGATGAGCCGTTCGGAGCGTGAAAGTTCGCGACCGATGTAATCCTGAAGCATCTTGCGATGACTGGCAGTCGGCGGCGAGACGGCGCTGGGATCGGGAATTTCCACGGCGCTGCGCGTGTCGTGATCGCGATGCATCATGGCCTGCCGGGCTTCGAGGGAACCCATCTGCACCAGCCTGCCGTCGTCGAGCACGCGCCGGGCTTCGTGCTTCTTGCCGGGCAGCAGGGGGAGCAGTTCGCCGTCGGTGGGCGTGCGGCCATGCTCGTGGAAGTAGGCTGCGGTTACCTGGTCAACCTGCCTTTGCCTCATGCGCGGCAGGCGCGGAATCCAGTCGATCGAGCGCAGGTAATCGAGGATGGCGCCGCGAATGCGCAGGGCGGCGAAGGTCTCGAAGCGCACCTCGCGCGCCGGATCGAACCCGCCGATCGCGTGCATCAGGCCGAACGAGCCTTCGATCATCATGTCATCCAGATCGACCCCGCGCGGCACCCGCATGGCCACGCGCTCGGCGACGCTCCGCACCAGCGGCAGGTAGGTTTCAACCAGATCGTTGCGGATCGCCTCGACCTGCTTCTCGGCGATCTCCCGCTTCCGCACCGCTTTCGGCGCTGCGTCGCCCTTTTCCACCAGCTCGGCGTGAACCGCGTTCGCCTTCGCGTAGGCCTGCCAGAGTTCCGGCGCCTGCGGGCGCGTGGTGATATCGGGCATCGTCATGTTGGCTTCCTTGTCCCTGCTTTGCGTCCGCGCGACCGCCTGTCGGCGCGCCAATCCCGCCAACATCGGCCGGATCGCATTGGAAACTTTAGAAGATCGCGAAAACCGAAAGGGAGAAGCCGGGCAGATTCCGATAACGGTTGCCGGGCCTGTTACGATGGCCGGATTGACGGTGGCCGTCACCCCCGGCCGCACCGGATCAATCTCCCTGTTGGAGGACTCATGAAACCACCGCATCGCCCAAGGTTCGCCTACGTCGCCATCCTGCCTTTGATGCTGTGCGCTTTCATCACCGCCCGGCCGGTGCTCGCCGCGGCAGGCACGCGCGACCTTCCCAACATCGTCATCCTCTACGCCGACGACATGGGCCACGGTGACCTGGGCGTGCAGAACGCAGGTTCCAAGATCCCCACGCCGCATCTGGACCAGCTCGCAAGCGAAGGCATCCGCTTCACCGATGCCCACAGTTCCTCGGGCATCTGTTCGCCCAGCCGATATGCGCTGCTCACCGGGCGATTTCACTGGCGCAAGTTTCACGGCATCGTCAACAGCTTCGGCCCGTCGGTCTTCGACAAGAATGAGTTCACACTCCCCGGCATGCTGCGAACCAAAGGCTACACGACAGCCTGCATCGGCAAGTGGCACCTCGGCTGGGACTGGGATGCGATCAAAAAGCCCGGCGCGAAGGCCGGCAAAGGCGGCTTCGCGCCGAATGAGTTCGACTGGTCCAAAGCGATTCCCGGCGGGCCGCTGGCGCACGGCTTCGACTATTACTTCGGCGATGACGTGCCCAACTTCCCGCCCTACGCGTGGTTCGAGAATGATCGCGTGATCACCGTGCCGACCGAGCCGTTGACCATCACGCCCAAGACCGCTGAGGGCAGTTGGGAAGCGCGGCCGGGTCCAATGGTGAAGGATTGGGATTTTTACAACGTCATGCCCACGCTCACGGAGAAGGCTGTCGCGTGGATCGGCAAACAGAAGGGGAGCGCGAAGCCGTTCTTCCTTTATGTGCCCTTCACTTCGCCGCACGCGCCGATCGTGCCCACGAAGGAATTCACCGGCAAGTCCAAGGCCGGCGGCTACGGCGACTTCGTCGTGCAGACCGACTGGACCTGCGGACAGATTCTCAATGCCATCGATGCCAACGGCTTCCGCGAGAACACGATCGTGATCTTCACCGCCGACAACGGCCCTGAAAAGTACGCCTACGATCGCCTGCGCACATTCGAGCATCGCAGCAGCGGCGAACTGCGCGGCCTGAAGCGCGACATCTACGAGGGCGGCCACCGTGTCCCAATGCTCGTGCGCTGGCCGGGCAAGGTCACCCCAGGGCTCGTCAGCGACGGCATCTTCAGTCAGGTCGACTTCTTGGCCACCCTCGCCGCGATCGCCGGGGCGGAGCTGCCCGCGAAGGGCGCGGATGACAGTCTGAATCAGCTCGCTCTGTGGAAGGGCGGCAACTCGGCGCGCACGGCGATCGTTCATAACACCAAGGCGAATCACTACGCCGTGCGCCAGGGCGACTGGGTGCTCATCGATGCGAAGACCGGCTCGATCACCGCCGTGCCCGACTGGTTCGACAAGGCCAATGATTACGCCGACGATCGCCACCCCGGCGGGCTTTACAACCTGCGCGAAGACCTCGCCCAGCGCAAGAACCACTACGCGGACCAGCCGAAGAAAGTCGAAGAGATGCAGGCGCTGCTGAAGGACATCCGGGCGAAGGGGCAGCGGGCGAACTCGGCGATTCAGTGAGTCACCGATGACTGCCCCAGGCCTGGCGGGCGTATAATCAATGTGGTCTTTAATATCGCCGGGCGTTGTCCGCTTTGCTTTCGGATGCGTCGGCTCAACCGGAACAGGAAGCCAATCATCATGCGAATCCTTTGGACATTCGCCTGCCTCATCGCCGTCGCGCCCGCTGCATCGCCGTTGTGCGCCGCCGAGGAGCCGCTGGACTTCAACCGCGACATCCGCCCGATACTCTCGGCCAACTGTTTTCAGTGCCACGGGCCGGATGAGAAGACCCGCAAGGCCGACCGCCGACTGGACACGCGTGAAGGCGCATTGGCGGATCATGATGGTTTCCGCGCGATCGTGCCGGGTAAGCTCGATGAGAGCGAGCTGGTCGCGCGCATCATGTCGAAGGATCGTACTGAAGTGATGCCGCCGGCGAAGTTGGGAAAGACGCTGAAGCCGAGGGAAATCGAAACGCTGAAGAAGTGGGTCGCGCAGGGCGCGCCGTATGCGAAGCACTGGGCGTACGTCGCGCCGGTGAAGGGTGCGCTGCCCGATGTCTCGAAGACCAATGCTGTCTGGACGAAGAACCCGATCGATCGGCTCATCCTCGCGCGGTTGCTGAGCGAAGGGCTCCTTCCCTCGCCGCAGGCGGATCGTTACACACTCGCTCGCCGCGCTTCGCTGGATATCACCGGCCTTCCGCCGACGGTCGCAGAGGTCGATGCGTTCGTGAAGGACACCGGCCCCGATGCGTACGGGAAGTATGTCGATCGCATGCTCGCGAAGGAATCCTACGGCGAACACTGGGCCCGCAAGTGGCTGGACCTGGCGCGGTACGCCGATTCGTCGGGGTATGCCGACGACCCTGCGCGAGTCATCTGGGGCTACCGCGACTGGGTGATCCGCGCGTTCAACGCCAACATGCCGTTCGATCAGTTCACCGTGCTTCAGCTTGCGGGCGACCTGCTGAATCAGGAGACAGGAGACAGGAGTCAGGAGACAGTCAAGCCGGGGCAAAGCCCACCCACTCATGTGGGTGGGTCCCACTGGATTCCGCAGGACGAAACCAACCGCCTCATCGCCACCGCCTTTCACCGCAACACGCAGACCAACAACGAAGGCGGCACCAACGATGAAGAGTATCGCAACGTCGCGGTCGTCGATCGCGTGAACACGACTTTCGCCACGTGGATGGGCACGACGATGGCCTGCGCCCAGTGCCACACACACAAATTTGATCCCATCTCGCAGAAGGAATATTTTCAGGTCTTCGCGATCCTGAATAATTCCGCCGATGCGGACAGGCGCGATGAAAGTCCGACGATCGCTTCCTTCTCCGATGAACAGGAAGAGCAGAAGGCGAAATTGCGCGATGAGATCGCGAAGCTGACGGGTGAAGTCGAAAAGGCGAAAGGCTCGCAGGCCGCGGCCCAGGCGGCGTGGGAGAAGACGCTGGCGGGCAACGCGAAGCCCGGCGTGGTAGGGCGGTTCGTGAAGGTCGAGATCATCGATCGCGCCGAGTTCCTTTCGCTCGCCGAGGTGCAGGTCTTCAGCGGCGGCGAGAACGTCGCGCTCAAGGGCAAGGCGACGCAGTCCAGCACCGATTACGACGGCCCGCCCCACCTCGCCATCGACGGCAACACCAATGGTGACTACAACGTCGCCAAATCCACCAGCCATACCAAGAGCGAGAAGAACCCTTGGTGGCAAGTGGACCTGGGCAAGGCTTTCGCTATTGATCGCATCGCGGTCTGGAACCGCACGGATGGTAACGTCGGCGGCCGACTCGCCGGCTACCGCATCTCGATCCTCGATGAGAAGCAGCAGGTGCTCTCGCAGGAACAGTTCGCCGAGGCGCCGGCTCCGAGCAGGGAAGTGGTGCTCGGCGTCGCGCCGGCTGACATCATCGCCATCGCCAACACCGCTCTCGACAAACGCTCGGCCGCGCAGGTGACGCGCATCGGCGACTACTTCGACACGATCAATCCGCAGAGCAAACCGCTGCGCGATCGCCTCGCCAAGGCCCAGAAACAGTTGAACGACATGAAACCCGCCAACACGGTGCCGATCCTGCGCGAGCTGCCGGCGAATCAGAGGCGAGTGACGAAGATTCAGATTCGCGGCAACTATCTGGACACGGGCGATGTCGTGCAGCCCGGCCTGCCTGAGTCGCTTGGCCTTACGCCGCCCGAGGGTGCAACGCTCGATCGCCTCGCGATGGCGCGCTGGCTCGTTGATGCCCGCAACCCGCTCACGGCCCGCGTCACCGTCAATCGTTACTGGGAGAAGGTTTTCGGCACCGGCATCGTCGCGACGAGTGAAGAGTTCGGTTCGCAGGGGGATCAGCCAGTGAATCAGGCACTGCTCGACTGGTTGGCGGTGGACCTTGTCGAGTCGAAGTGGAACATGAAGCGGTTGCTTCGCATGATCGTGACCAGTGAAGCGTACAAGCAGGAGTCGAAGGTTTCGCCGGAGCTGCTCGAACGTGATCCGGACAATCGCCTCGTCGCTCGCGGCCCGCGCTTCCGGCTTTCGGCTGAGGCGATCCGCGATCAGGCCTTGTTCGTTTCCGGCCTGCTCAGCCCCAAGATGTTCGGCCCGCCCGTGCGCCCGCCGCAGCCTTCCTTCGGCGTGAGCGCGGCGTTCGGCGGCGGCATCGACTGGACCACCAGCACCGGTGAGGACAAGTTCCGTCGCGGCCTTTACACCACCTGGCGGCGGAGCAATCCGTATCCATCGATGGCGGCATTCGACGCGCCCAATCGCGAAGTCTGCACCGTTCGCCGGGACCGCACCAACACGCCCTTGCAGGCGCTGGTGACGTTGAACGATCCGGTGTACGTCGAAGCGGCACAGGCACTGGCGCGGCGCATGATGACCGAGGGCGGCTCCTCGCCGCAGGATCGTGTGCGCTACGGCCTGCGCCTCTGCGTCTCGCGCCATGCGACGGAAAAGGAAGTGACGCGGCTCGTGAAACTGTTTGAGAGTAGTCGTGCTCATTTCACGCAAGACAAGAAAGCCGCGATGGAGATGGCGACGAAACCCATCGGCCCGCTGCCCGGCGGGACGGATGTCGTGGATGCGGCGGCGTGGACGGTGGTGGGGAATGTGATGTTGAATCTGGATGAGATGTTTATGAGTCGGTGAGCTACTATTGTCTGCAGTTCCATTGGAGTATCACATGAACATATCCTTGTCCCGCGAAGTTGAAGAAATGATCAAAGCGCGCATCGCAAGCGGTGAGTTCCCGTCTGAATCCGCATTCCTGGAGGCTGCGGCCGTGTCGTATTTCCAGGGGCTCGATGAATCTCCGGAGTATGTCGAGTACTTGCGTCGAGAGGTGGCCAAAGGTGTCGCGGAGGCAAAAGCTGGCCTGGCCCGTCCGTGGGACGTGGCGGAGTTGGTCGAAACCAAGCGCCGTCGGAAGGGGGCGTAATGGGTGTCATTGAATGGGTGCCCATCGCTCAGGCTGATATCGATGCCATTCATGATTATATTTCGAGGGACAATCCCTCCGCTGCGGATCGACTCGTGTTTCAGATTAAAGCGAAGTTGGAAGGATGTCTTGAGTTTCCACGAGCGAACACGCCACGCGACGATCTGGAGCCCGGTTGCCGCAGTATCCCGCATGGGAATTATCTGATCTTCTACATGCCGATTGAGAACGGCATTCGAGTGGTGAGAGTGTTGGATGGCAGGCGTGATGTGGAAAGGGCCTACAAAAATCGCGATTGACATGGCTCGAAGCCGATTCGGAATGATCCAATGAATGATTGCAAACACCTCCAAACCCTCACCCGCCGCCATTTCCTTCGCACAGGCTCCCTCGGCCTGGGCGCGATGGCGATGTCTTCGCTCATGAACCCCGGCTCCGCTCGCGCTGAATCCGGGGCGAACGTGGTGCGCGATCCGCTCGCGCCGCACAAGCCGCACTTCGCCGCCAAGGCCGAGCGCGTCATCTATCTGCACCTCACCGGCTCGCCGCCGCACCTGGACCTGTGGGACTACAAGCCCAAGCTCGTCGAGCTCTCCGGGCAGGCGTGTCCCGATGCCTTCCTCAAGGGCAAGCGCTTCGCCTTCACCAGCGGCGTGCCCAAGCTGCTCGGTACGCCGCGGAAGTTCAGCCATTGCGGCAAGGGCGGCGTGCTGCTGAGCGATGCCATCCCGCACTTGCAAGGCGTCGCCGATGAACTGTGCGTGATCAACTCGATGAACACCGACCAGTTCAATCACGCGCCGGCTGAACTCTTCGTCTACACCGGCTCGCCTCGCCCCGGCCGACCTTCGCTCGGCTCGTGGGTCACCTACGGCCTGGGCAGCGAGAGCCAGAACCTGCCCGGCTTCGTCGTGCTCATCTCCTCCGGCGTGCAACCCAACGGCGGGAAGAACTCCTTCGGCTCCGGCTTCCTGCCCAGCGTCTATCAAGGTGTACAGTGTCGCTCCAAGGGCGACCCTGTTCTTTACCTGTCCGATCCTGATGGCATGTCGCGCGGCCTTCGCAGGGAGAGCCTCGATGCCCTGCGCGATCTCAACCAGATGCAGGGTGATGAACTTGGCCATCCCGAAACGCAGACGCGCATCGCGCAGTACGAACTGGCCTACCGCATGCAGCTTTCCACGCCCGAAGCGATGGACCTGACGGCGGAGAATAAGGAAACGCTCGAAGCCTACGGCGCTTCGCCCGGCGCGGGCACCTTCGCCAACAACTGTCTGCTCGCACGGCGGCTCGCCGAGCGCGGCGTGCGTTACGTGCAGCTCTTCGATTGGGGCTGGGACTTCCATGGCACGGGTCCGGGCGAAGACATTCGTGATGGATTGACGAACAAGTGCAAGACGATGGACAAGCCGATTGCCGCGCTGATCAAGGATTTGAAAGCTCGCGGCATGCTCGACTCGACGCTGATCATCATCGGCGGCGAGTTCGGGCGCACGCCGTTTCGCGAAGGGCGGACGTCAGGCGGGCAGGTGCTGGGCCGGGATCATTACCCCGATTGCTACACGATGGTCATGGCCGGCGGCGGGGTGAAGGGCGGCTACACGCATGGCGCATCGGACGAACTCGGCTTCTCCGTGGCCCGCGATCAGGTTCATGTGCACGACCTGCAAGCGACGATCATGCATCTCCTGGGCTTCGATCATGAGAAGCTCACGTTCCGCTTCCAGGGCCGGGACTATCGGCTGACGGATGTGCATGGGCATGTGGTGAAGGAAGTGCTGGCGTAAGGTGAAGGATGAATCAATCGGGTGCCACGGGTCACCCAATTAAGTCAAATCAACTCTTTCATCGGCTTCCATTCATCCACCAGATACCGCGGGCGGCTCTGCAAGTCATCCACGGTGGTCATGTTCGGATCGATGCCCAGGTTGTGATACAGCGTGGCGATGACTTCGCCGAAGTGCGTCGGGCGGTCCTTCGGTTCGCCGCCGAGGCGGTCGGTGGAGCCGATCACCTGCCCCGTTTTCATCCCGCCGCCGGCGAGCAGGCCGCCGCCGACCTGCGGCCAGTGGTCGCGCCCCGCGTCCTTGTTAATCGTCGGCGTCCTCCCGAACTCGCCCCAGGCGACAAAGCTCACATCATCGGCCAGCCCGCGCTCGTGCAGGTCTTCGATCAACGCGGTCACGCCCTGATCCCAATACGGCAGATAACGATTCTTCAATTCGCGATGGTTGTTCGAGTGAAAATCCCAGCGCCCGAAGTTCAGCGTGACGACGCGACAACCGGCTTCCACCAGGCGACGGGCGAGCAGGAAATGCTGAAGGTTCATCGGCGCGCCATCCGCATGCTTGTTCGGATCGCCCTTGCCGTAGCGCGCCAGCGTGCGCGGGTCTTCCTTGGAAAGGTCCAGCGCCTCGGCCAGCGCGCTGGAAGTGAGAATATCCATTGCCCGCTGCTGGATCGCGTCCATGCCTTCCATCATGCCGGTGCGATCGACGTCGCGGCGCATGCGGTCAAACGCGGCCAGCGTGCGCCGGCGATCATTCAACCGGCTGATGTCGATGCCATTGAGCACCATGTCCTTGCCCACTTCGCCGTTGGGGCGAAACGCCGCGTGACTCTGCCCGAGAAAGCCCGGCAGCCCCGGCGAGCCATAAGGCGGATGCCCCGTGTCCGGCGAGAGGCCCACGAAGGCAGGCACCGCCGGTTGCGTTGGCCCCATCACCTTCGACACCGTCGTCCCCAAACTCGGCCAGCCGCCGCTGGGTTCATTCCGCTTCGCCCGGCCGGTGTAACAGATGTACGAATCATGTTCCCCGCCCGGCGAACCGTACACCGCACGCAGCGGCACCAGCTTGTCCATCATCTTCGCCATGAGCGGCAGATGCTCGCAGATCTCAATGCCCGCCACGTTGGTCTTGATCGGCGCAAACTCCCCGCGAATCTCCGAAGGCGCATCCATCTTCAGGTCATACATGTCCTGGTGCGGCGGCGCGCCGCACATGTAAACCATGATGATCGCCTTGTTCGACTTTTTGATCCCGGCCTTCGCCTCGGCTGCGAGAAGCTGCGGCAGGGCGAAGCCGCCCAAGCCCAGCGCCCCGACGCGCAGCATGTCGCGTCGCGAGAGCCCGTCACACAGGCGATGCTTCTTGTTGGATGTCAGATTCAGCATGGGTCAAACACTCCCACGGTCATTGTCGGCATTGCCGGCCCGGTGACAACCCTTTTGCGGGCTCACAGGTAGACAAATGTCTACCTACCCCCCTACCCCCTGGTAGCCATTTCGATTCAAGTCATTGCCAAAACAGACCTTACGAAATGGCGACCTCGTGTCTACCTCGTGTCTACTAGACACGGAGCCTGTCGCAGTTCGCCGCGAATGAGGGTGTGGATGGCGGGGGTAGCCATCGATTCTGTCTACCTTCGCCCATCGCGAAGGCGACTCCCAAGGCGGCGTGCGGTAGGAACCTGACGCGGTCGGCGGGGTCAGCCGGGGCGGCGGGCGGGTTAAACGGGGAGGAGAAGGGCATGGCGATGGACCGAAACGGACAGCCTCGACGCCTGAGCAGGGCGGCGGCCGACACCCTATATTATACCTAACCTGATCCGGCGGTACAAGAGGCATTGCACCGCCGGCTGGAGCGGCTGAGGCTGACCGCTTTGCGAAGCCTTGGCTGAGGGGAGGAGGCAACGAAGGTAAGATCATTGCAGGACGGTGAGCCGGGCCGGGTCTGCGCGGACTCCAGCCCCCGGGCGCCCTCGGGCACCCCCTGCCACGCGCCGGTTGTTGCGAGGGTTGAGAACGTTATAGACAAGGCCACCCAGTGCTTTGCGGGGTGATCGTGGCATGGCAGAAGATTACCCGAAGGGATGATGGAAGGTAACCTAAGGTACTTGACACCTTTTCTTCTCTTTAGCGGCCTGCTAGACCGTCTGCTTGCGTGCGACCACGAAGGCCATGAGGATCAGCGCCGCGCCGACCCCGATGCGAGCTATAATCTCGCCGCTGACCGGCGGTGCCCGCCCATGTACGAGGACCCAGCAGGTGTTGTCGGGGTTGATGTGGGAAAATTTGTCCCTGAGGACCATGCGTTCCGTCGACTCCAGCGTACCGTTCTCATTCACGATCAATCCCTGAATGGTGTCGCTGTTCACCATGGCGCTCAGTTCGGCTTCGTTTTGCACGCTCATGCTCTTGAGGAGCACACTGAACTGCTCGCCATTGTTCGTAGGCAGCGAGGCACCGGGTTTCAGGTTCCCTTTGCTGTCGAGCACCTCCGCGCGGGCTGCAACGTATTCGGCGGTCACCGGAAACAGCGGAACCCAGACGGTTTTCCATGTGCCATCATCATTCGTCTCGTGTACGAACGTACCAGGGGAGAAGTGAAAGTCCGTCACGATGACGTGGGGATTGGATTCCGGCCCAAACTTGGCAAGCGCTTCGCAACTGATGGTCTGTGGCTTGTTACCGGCCTTGGCGGAGAGCAGCATTCCCCGGACGCCGAACATAACCAAAGCTATTCCACAGAAGCCGACGAAGATGGCGAAAACGAGTCGCATGTGTTGCCCTTTCGGATAGGCAATTTGATTCCAAGCGCCCTGGCGTAGTCCTCCTCCTTGTCAAACAGCGCCGCCCGCTGGTTGCCACGGTTAAGAACTTGATAGACAATGCCGCCCAGTGCTTAGCGGGGTGCTCGTAGCATAGCAGAAGATTACGCGAAGTGATGGCGGGAGGCAATCAAAGGTTCCTGTCACCGTTTCCTCCCAAGGCAAAGATACTGAACAAGAATATGAATGTCCGGTTTACGTCCTCTTAACAAATTGGAGTTACGACATGCCCAACTGTCCAAAATGTGGATTGCCGATGGCCACAAACGAACGTAGCCGTGAACATTGCGATTCTTGTGGCACGACGGTTCAAGTCATGCAAGGCGAAATGAAGAATCCCTGCGCGGAAGCCGGTCTTCAAATATCGCGCCCAACCTCCAATATGGACACACGTCGTTCTGCAATTGTCGCACTTGTGTTATTCTCGTTTCTAGCATTCGCTATTTTCCTTTGGAAATACTTAGTGGTGAATTCGGACTCTAAGCCACTGACTCAGACTCAATCCGCCGACACAAATGGGGTCGAAGATGATCCCAAGAAAGAGTCGCCTGCCACAGTTCTTGACAATTCGGAGAAACTTAAACTGCCGTTCCCGAGCATCAAGCTAGATCTTGACATTCAGATACCGCCGGGAACAAGTGGTAAGTTCGCTCGTGATGGTGTGTTTGGAGATCCGTCGAATATACAATTCGATCCGCCTGTTACTCCCCTTGGGCGCATTCTATCAGTTACTATTGGTGGTCGATCAGTGCCCCTCAGTAGCACCACACTCAAGAATGGCATGTTGTCGACTGTCGATTTTGGCGACATTGAGGTTCGCCTTGTTGGCCCGCTGAAGGTGGAATTGTGGGCGACTCGACCGCAAATCAGACAAATCGATGTTTTCGTCGAGACCGGTGATGCAAGAGGGGCTGCGGATATCGCTAGAGTCAGAGAGGCAAAGGATAGGGCTGAGTTGAAAGCTGCAATACTCATAGCCGACGCATGGGAACTTTTACGCGACAAAATGCGAGTTCAGGACGCCCAAGATATGCTAAATGAGGCGATCACGATACTAAAAGAGGTGCCCGGTCAATCGTGGGATCGCTATCACGAAATATCACCGACCTACGGAAAAAGAAACATTTTGGCGGGGCTATACAGGTGCGGAGCAATAGTCGCCGCATTGAGATCTCAACCGGAGAAAGTAAGTCTCATGGCGGGATATTTAGCTCAACGAGTCGAGCTTAAAGACATTGTCGGTCACGATCTTGACTCTGATGACTTTTTGGACGTTGCGGCCGCAGAACTAGCCAAGGGACTGGTGATTCCTCGAGGTACGAAAACTTCAGATCGACAAAAGCACCTAAAAGAGTCACTCAAATTGCTCGACAAGGTGGATAATCCAGACCTGAGGCGTCATTTCGTAGGGTAAAGCAACCGCTTTTCTGTAAATATCGTTTTCGTCATCGTTGGCTCGGTC
>JBBDXA010000153.1:0-23092 GCA_040902585.1 Phycisphaeraceae bacterium | reverse complement strand
TCGGTCGAATCAGCGGGCGTGACCCTATTATGTGGCATGATCAGTTGGGGTGCCAGCCACAGAAGATGGGCAAGCCCACGCTTGCCGTGGTTTGGGAAAGCGCTTGCATCCCGGGAATAAGTTAGGATAATAGTTGGTATTCGACGTGGGGCCGCGCGATCGGTACGCCCGCAAACGCCCGCCTCCCGCCCTTTCGCCGTGTCTAGTAGACACGAGGTAGACAGGGGGTAGACATTTACCTAACGGATTGAAAATGCTCGACTTAATCATCAAATGGCTACCAGGGGGTAGGGGGGTGGTAGACATTTGTCTACCTTGGCCAATCGGACGCCGAAAGTGAACTGCGACACCGCCGGCGCGGTCAGCCGCCCTCCGCCCAAGGATGCGGAATCCGCCCCTGTCTGCTACTTTGTCCGCCTGCGTAGCACTTGATTGATCATCCTTCTCTTTGTCGGGAACGCTGATGGCAAGCAACGACTCCCCTTCATCGAATCCACTACAGCCTGAGAAGCCGTGGCATCGCGAGCTGACGCGGTATCACTGGTTCGTGCTCATCGTCGCCGCCCTGGGCTGGCTGTTTGACTGTCTTGATCAGCAGCTCTTCCTGCTGGCGCGTCAGCCGGCGATGCGCGAGCTGGTGCCCATCGCGCAGACGCGGGAGGAGGCGTGGACGCGGTTGCAGGAAGCAGCGCAGACGAAGGACGAGCAAGGCAACCTGAAGCAGGGGCCGGTCAATCAGGCCGCCTGGGACAAGGCGATCGTGGCGGTGGGGACATCCCGAGACAAGGCCGCGCCGGTCAAGCCGGAGGCGGAGTTCGGGAAGCACGAATGGAACAAGGTCGCCGGCACGGTGCATCCATCGCTGCTGAAGCGGACGGTGGACAAGTATTCCGCATGGGCGACGTCGATCTTCCTGCTCGGCTGGGCGACGGGCGGACTGTTCTTCGGCGTGCTGGGCGACCGCATCGGCCGCGCCAAGACCATGATGATCACCATTCTTGTGTACTCGCTATGCACGGGGCTCAGTGCGATCAGCGTGGGCTTCGCCGACTTCGCGTTCTACCGCTTCATCACCGGGCTGGGCGTCGGGGGCGAGTTTGCGGTGGGCGTGGCGCTGGTGGCGGAGGTGATGCCGGAGCGCGCCAGGCCTCACGCCTTGGCGCTGCTTCAGGCGCTGTCGGCGATCGGCAACGTCAGCGCGGCGCTCATCAGCATGGGCATGGGCGGGCTGGTGGAGCGCGGCGTGATCGAGAGCGTCTGGCGGCCGATGTTCATCATCGGAGCGGTGCCCGCGCTGCTGGCGCTGGTCATCCGCGCGAAGCTGAAGGAACCCGAGGCGTGGCAGAAGGTGTCGCACGAGGGCGCGGTGGGGAAAAAGCTCGGTTCCTACCGCGAGTTGTTCCGACACCCGACCTGGCGCAAGCACGCGTTCATCGGGCTGGGCCTGGCATTCGCCGGCGTCGTGGGGCTGTGGGGCGTGGGCTTCTACACGATGGACCTGGTGGGCAACGTGCTCACCGCGCGTTTCACGGACGCGGGGATGCCCGCCCATGAAGTCGCCGGCAAAGTGGCGCACTGGAAGGGCATGACTTCGCTCATGATCAACTTCGGCGCGTTCGCCGGCATGCTCACCTTCGGCAAGCTGGCGGGGCGCTGGGGCCGGCGACCGATCTTCGCCGTGGCGTTCACCTCCGCCGCCTTGAGCACCGCCGCGGTCTTCTGGTTCCTCAGCGAGTTCCACCAGATCTTCTGGATGGTGCCCATCATGGGCTTCTGCCAGCTCGCCGCCTTCGCGGGGTATGCCATCTATTTCCCCGAGCTGTTCCCCACGCACCTGCGCTCCACCGGCACGAGTTTCTGCTACAACGTCGGACGATTCGTCGCGGCGATCGGCCCGGCGTTTCTCGGATTCCTCGTCAGCGAGAGCGTCTACGGACACCTGCCCGGCGACGACCCGCTCCGATACGCCGGCGTCACCATGTGTCTCGTCTTCGTCATCGGCCTGCTCATTCTGCCTTTTGCCCCTGAAACCAAGGGTAAACCGCTGCCCGAGTAGCCCCGCAATGAACGAAAAGCTCCCGCGCCCCGCTGAACCTTGTGCTGAACTTGTCCTGAACCTTGTATGGATTAGCCGCCCGGTGCCGATAAACTCTGCAACCATGCCTGCCAAACCTCGCCATTATTGGAACTCCCTCTCCGCACTCCTTCTGGCGGGCCTGTTGCTGGCCGCGACGAGCGGATGTGAAACCCTCGGCAAAGGCGACAACCCGGTCGCCTCCCTGGTGGAAAGCTTCTCGCCGCCCACACCCGGCGACGCGGCCAGGCAGATGTTCAACCCCTTCGACCCCGACAAGCGACGCAACGGCGTCGCCCTGATTTCGTCCTCGCACATCGGCGGCGACGAGGTGTATCTCCGCGCGTACCGCACGCTCATCACCGATGAGGACGCCACCGTCAAGGCTGCGTGCGTCCGCGCCCTGGGACTGCACGGCACCGCGGACGATGCCAAGCTGATTGCGGCAAGGCTGGAAGATCGCGTGCCCAACGTGCGGCTGGAAGCGGCGCAGGCGCTGCAGAAGATTCGTTCGGAGGAAGCCATCACGCCGTTGAGCACGCACCTGCGCGCTCCCCAGCCGGGACAGGAGGCGGGTGAAGAAAGCGCGGATGTGCGGGCGGCCTGTGCCTACGCGCTGGGGCAGTATCCGCAGGGCCGGGTGTTCGATGCCCTGGTCGGTGCCCTGAATGACGCGGACTATTCAGTTGTCTATGCCGCGCGTCATTCGCTCAAGACGCTGGTCGGCTATGACCTGGGCAGCGATGCGACGCTGTGGATCATCTGGGGTCGCAAGAATGAGACCAACCTGTTCGCGAAGCAGGAGAAGTACACCTGGCAGCCCTTCGACAAGGGGCCGGGGTTCTTCGATCACGTGCAGTTCTGGAAGGACCGCGAGGTGCCGCAGCCGAAGGTGCCCGTCGGCACGGAGGCGAAGAAGGAAGAGGGAAGCAAGAGCAGTTCGTGATTCGCCGGGAAGTCAGTCCACGATCTTCGCGACGGTGATGACGTGTTTGGGGAATGTGAACGGAGCCAGTTTCTGTTTGCCTTGAAGCACTTTCTCAATGCGGTACTCGCCAAGCGATGGTCCCTTGCATAGGTGGACGTTTTTCTTGGGGACATCGATGATCCACAACTCTGGTATATGCCCCCGCGCGTAGAGTGGGCGCTTCACGTCGTAGTCATATCGAAATGTCGTGTCGCTTACTTCAACGATTAGCAGGACATCCTCCCACGTAGGGGTCTTTCCCCGGTATAGATCGTCGCGTGGAGAGAGAAGCGTGATGTCGGGTTGTGGATGGTTGTGATCGTCGATGTGAATCTGACTCTGGACCCACACGACCGCAGCCGGATCAAGCTTCATGAAGTGCCGGGTGAGCAGTGAGATGATCGAGCCATGAACGCGTCCGATTGGTGACATGCGGATGATCTCCCCGTTGATCAACTCGACACGATCCTCCGGACCGAGGATGCCGGTCTCCGCCATGCGGTAGTAGTCCTCGACGGTGAACTTGAACCTGCCGAAATTGGAATTGGGGATCGCTGCCATCTGTGAACATTATACGTGGTGATGTTCGTGTTTCGCCATGCGAGGTGATTATGATATCCGCTATGGACACCACCCGCCGCCGTTTCATCACTGCTTCTGCCGCCGCTTGCGGCTTCGCAGCGCTCGCCCCCGGCGCCCCGCGCACAACCAATGCCGCCGCCGCCAGTCCCGCGCCCGCGAAACCCGGCTTCCGCTTCTGCCTGAACACCGCCACCATCCGCGGGCAGATTCAGGCGCAGAAGCTCGACCTCATCGCCCAGGCGAAAATCGCCGCCAAGGCCGGCTACCAGGCGATCGAACCCTGGCTGAGTCATGTGCATGATGTCACCAAGGCCGGCGGCTCGCTCAAGGACGCGGGCAAGGCGATTGCCGACCTGGGCCTGACCGTCGAATCAGGCATCGGTTTCGCCCAGTGGATCGTCGATGATGACGCCAAGCGCGAAGCGGGCTACGAACAGGCCAAGCGCGACATGGAAGCCATGGCGCAGATCGGAGGCATCCGCATCGCCGCGCCGCCTTCGGGCGCGACCAATCAGAGCGATCTGAATCTCTTCAAGGCAGCGGAGCGCTATCACAAACTGTGCGTGATCGGCGAGAGCATCGGCGTCATTCCCATGGTCGAAGTGTGGGGCTTTTCCAAGTCCCTCTCGCGCCTGGGCGAATCCATGTTCGTCTGCATCGAGTCGGGGCATCCGAAGGCTTGCCTGCTGCCGGATGTGTATCACGTGTACAAGGGCGGTTCGGACTTCGCGGGGTTGAATCTCCTTTCGGCCGGCTGCGTGCCGGTGTTTCACATGAACGATTACCCGGCCGATCCGCCGCGCGAGAAGATCAGTGATGCGGACCGCGTCTACTGCGGCGATGGCATTGCGCCGCTGACGGACATCCTGCGCGGGCTGATGCGGAATCATTCGTCAGCCGTGCTGAGTCTGGAGCTATTTAACAAGACCTACTACCAGCACGATGCGCTGGAGGTGGCCAAGACGGGTCTGGAGAAAATGAAGGCGTCGGTGGCGAAGGCGACGGCGTAAACAATCGCTGGACTTGCTGCCCAATCAGCCCATCGCGATTTCACCGCTTGCGTTTATCATGGGACCGGATCGTTTCGCCGCCAGTCAACGCCTCACTTGGGAGGCCGCGTCATGTCCCGCAAGGGCTATGCGTTCACGTTGATCGAAATGCTGCTGGTGGTCTCGCTCATCGCCATGCTCATCGCGCTGTTGCTGCCTGCGCTGGGCGCGGCCCGGGACGAAGCCAGAGCACAGGCATGCGCGGCCCAGCACCGCGCCTGGGGCGTGGCGTTCATTCAATATCGCGCCGACAGTTCCCAACTCCTTCCGCTCTTTGCCGACAAGTATGATGTGACCGGTGCCAACTCGCTGGACTCCGCCACGCTGTGGTACAACACCACCGCGCCGTACGTCGGCCTGGAGAAGGTCACGCCCGACATGCCCGCGGCCACCAAGTCCGCCATCAACGGCCGCAACTACAGCGCCCAGGTCAGGCGATGTCCTTCCGATCCGGCGGTGTACCTGGGCGTTCACTACGGCGGGTTCAACAGCACCCGACCCGCACGAGCACCGATCAACTACGGCCGCAATGTCAGCAGCGAGGCGAGCGTCCGCTACTCGATCAACCGCGATCGCAATCCTTCGCGATGGATGATGCTGTGCGACACCAACGCCCACTTCATTTACACGCCCGCGAGCTGGACGCGCACGGTGGACTTCGACGGCGACGGCAGGCCGGACTCGCACCCGGGCGTGCTCGGTATCGAAGGTGTGATTCACTATTACAATCGCGGCCGGCCCACTGTGCATCGCGGGTCAGGCGTGTATGCTTTTGTCGATGGCCACGTGGAGCGCGTGAGCTTTGCCGACTGGCTGGACATCGGGCACACGATGTGGGTTGGCCGATAGCTTGACGACGTTCTTCCCAACTATCCTCCCCACTATCATGGACGTATGTCCGAAGACGACTTTCTCAACCCTGACACCGATCCCTTCAAGCCGCCGCCGCTGCCGGTGGAGGTGCACTGTCTGCATTGCGGTCAGGAGTACGACAGCTACCTGATCGAGTGGCGCCTCGAGACGGATGACGAGGGGAAGAAGCACGGGTTCTGGTGCTGCCCCGTTCCCGGCTGCGACGGCCGCGGCTTCGGGTTCGATATCTTCCCGACCGATCCGGACTACCGCGGCGAGGACGGCGAGGCCATGTGGTCGTTTGATGATGATGAGGATGAAATCGGCGAGCCGGTGTTCGACATGGAGGAGGATTTCGATCCGAGCGACTACATGCCGCAGGAGATGTACAACCCCGCGCCGCTGGACTTTGACGGTGAAAAGGAGATGGACAAGATCCTGACGGAACTGGGCGATACGCTCGAAGTGAAAACGGATGAGGAGGATGAGGACGACGAGGAGGACGAGGACCAGTTGCCGTTTTAGACGGGCAATATCCTGCTACTGACTCACTGCGATGTGGGTGTATGATATGAATTGATGCTCTGGAGCGACCTCGCAAATGCGTGACTGGCGGATTGTCATTTTGATGGTGTGTCTGGCCGGTGCCTGGCCTGTGGTCGGCGCGGAGCGATCGCCCGGTGAGTCGGGCAAGTCTTCGCCGCCGTCGCCCAAGCCGCTCACGCCGCAGCAGCGCGCGGACCTGGCGCGGGCGGAGTTTGACGCGGCCACACAGTCGATGTCGCAGTCCGGCCGGCGCGTGGCGGAGGCGGTGCGTGCCTTGAATGCGGCCCATCTGCGATACGACGAAGCCTCCGAACAGGCCCGGCGAGAACTGGTGAAACACCCGGCCCTCGTTCAGGCCGGCCGCGACGTGATCGAAGCCCGCGCCCAGGTGCAGGACCAGCGCGGAAAGGCCCTGCGTCCGCTGCATGCCACGCGCGAGTTTCAGGAGCTTCAGCGCAACCTCAATCGCACGAACCTTCGGCTCGACGAGCTCCGCAGCGATCGCCGCAATGCGGACCGCAAGCGGCTGCCTTTCCCCGGCGAGCAGGTGCTGGAGATTTACAAGCTCGCGCAGAAGGTGCTGGACCTGGGCGATGAAGTCGCCTCCGCGGAGGCTTCGGTGCTCGATGCGCACAAGGGCTACACCGACGCGGTCAAGGCGATGGAGAAGGCGATGGCGGAATCAGCGGCGACGATGAAGGACGTGGTCCGACTCGTGCGCGGCGGGACGACGCTTCAGGACTCGCTCAAGGAACTTCAGCGATGTTACAGTGAGCTTGCGGCAGCGAACAAGGCCGGCCACGACGCCCGCGATCGAAGAGACAAGGCCGCCAGTTCGCTGGGGCAGGCACTGGTGTCGCAGTAGTCACGATTTCTGTTCACGCCTTGCGTGAAAGCACCACTGCCGCCATCTCAAAAAGCAGCGCCTTCGCAGGCGACTCGGGCAGGGGACGCAGCGCCGCCTTGGCACCGTCGATGAGTTCCGCGGCGCGGCGACGGGCGTAGTCCATCGACGAACTGCCGATCACCGCATCGCGCACCTTCACCACGCGGCTGTCCGTCTCCGCGGCGTCGCCGTGTCGGCCGTTGCCGTTGCCGTTGTCGCCTTGTTCATCCGCACTGATCGACTGAATGAGTTTGAGCATCTCGCCGCGCAGCGAACTGTCGGCCGAAGCGAGGAAGTGAATCACCGGCAGCGTCAGCTTGCCCTTGGCAAGGTCGCGCCCCAGCGATTTACCCACGGTCTTCTCATCGCCCGCCAGATCGAGCAGATCATCCACCACCTGGAACGCCACGCCCACCTGTTCGCCATAGGTGTAAAGCGCATCGCCCTGCACATCATCCATGCTGTCGTGCAGGATCGCGCCCATTCGGCAGCAGGCACCGGTCAGGCTCGCGGTCTTGCGGCGGATGATCTCAAAATACGTCCCTTCATCCAGCGACCAGTTGTTGCGGTTCGCAAGCTGAAGTAACTCGCCTTCGCAAACGGTGTTGGTCGTATCCGCGATGAATCGGCTGACGGAAGGATCATCCAGACTCGAGCACAGGTGATAGGCGTGACTGATGAGGTAGTCGCCGAGCATCACCGCCGCTTCGTTGCCGCTGAGTGTGTTGACGGTGGAGCCGCGGCGGCGGACCTGGGCATCATCGAGAATGTCATCGTGAACGAGCGTGGCCATGTGAACCATCTCGACGACGGTGGCGACCACGCGATGAGCATCGGTGATCAAACTCCCCTCCCTCTCAGGGAGGGGCGGGGGGATGGTAGAACCGTCCAAAAAGGCAGCGGTATCGTTTTCCCGCGCGCGACGTTTACTCGACCCTCCCCTGGCCCCTCCCTGAGAGGGAGGGGAACCGGCCGCCATGCCGCTGGCGAGGACCAGCATGGGCCGAAGCATCTTGCCGCGGTAGCGTTCGATGTGGGAGACCAGGTCGTTGACGCAGGTCAAGTCGCTGAGAAGCTCGGCGGCGAAACGGCTCTCGACGTCCGCCAGTTCCGTGGCCAGACGTTCCTGCATTTCGCGACCATGTCCGGCGACCAGCAGCATGATTCGGGCACCTTGGGCCGCGGCGGGCGGCCGATTGAGGGCGACGCCTGATTCTACGCCGAACCACGCGCCGCGTGCCAATCGGGAGGCGGGCAAATTGACGCACAGCCCGCCGCAGGGACTTCCCCCTCCGGGTGCCGTGGCACTCGAGCCGACCACTCCATTCAACCCATCACTGCCGCCTGATCTCCTTTATTCGGACTCCATGCATCCAACTTGCATTGACATTCAGTCGATAACCTCGCTATAACGCTCAGAATTCGGGAGTCTCGCCACTCAAGGCAAGCGTCCCGGCGATCACCCTCGGGGATTGTTCCCACCCTCCGCCATACAGTGTTGTACCCATGGCCGACGCGACTCAAACCAATGTGGACTCGATGATCGGCCGGCTCGTCGTCGAGCAGGGGCTCGCCAGCAGTGACGAAGTCAAAGCCGCGATGGAGCGCCAGAAACAACTCGCTGACACCTCGC
The DNA here is from genome assembly GCA_040902585.1 of Phycisphaeraceae bacterium. GTDB lineage: Bacteria > Planctomycetota > Phycisphaerae > Phycisphaerales > Phycisphaeraceae > JBBDXA01. The sequence continues at coordinate 14,503 of JBBDXA010000153.1, read as the reverse complement.
CCGGTGCCAGTCAAAAGAGCTTGGGCGACATTCTCATCGAACAGGGCGCGGTCACCGAGACGCAGCTCAAGCGCGTTCGCCCCGCCATCGAACAGCAGCAGGGCAGCCAGCAGATCCCCGGTTACCAGCTCCTGAAAAAGCTCGGTGCCGGCGCGATGGCAACCGTCTATCTCGGCAAGCAGGTGAGTCTCGATCGGCTGGTGGCGATCAAAGTATTGCCCAAGAAGTTCATGAGCAATCCTGAGTTCGTCGAGCGGTTTTACGCCGAGGGCCGCGCCGCCGCGAAGCTCAACCATCCCAACATCGTGCAGGCGTATGACGTCGGCAAGTCAGGCGATTTTCACTACTTCGTCATGGAGTACGTCGAAGGCAAAACCGTTTTCGACGATCTGGATGCGGGCCGAAAATACAGCGAAGCGGAAGCGCTGAAGATCGTCCTCCAGGTGGCCCGCGCCCTGGAACATTCACACAAGCAGGGCTTCATTCACCGCGATGTGAAACCGAAAAACATCATGCTCGCCAAGGGCGGCCCGGCGAAGCTGGCGGACATGGGCCTGGCCCGCGCGGTCAGTGATGTCGAAGCAGCCGAGGCTGAACAGGGCAAGGCGTACGGCACGCCGTATTACATCTCACCCGAGCAGATTCGCGGCCTGATGAATGTCGACTTCCGCTGCGATATCTACGGCCTTGGCGCGACGTTCTATCACCTGGTCACCGGCCGCGTGCCGTTCGATGCTCCCACGCCCTCGGCTGTGATGCACAAGCATCTGAAAGAGAAGCTCGTTCCGCCGGACCACATCAATCCGAACCTGAGCGCGGGCATCGGCGAGGTTATTGAAGTGTGCATGGCCAAGAATCCGGATGAGCGATACCAGACGACCGGCGACCTGCTGTTCGATCTGGAATGTATCGCCCGCGGCGAGCCGCCGGTGCAGGCCCGCAAACAATTTGATATCTCTTCGCTGGCGGCGCTGGAGAAAAGTGCCGAGCCCATCGGCGGACACGACTCCCGCGGCAAAACGGTGGACATGGATGCACTTCAGGCCGAGCCCAAACCCCTCGCGCAACAACCCCTGTTCTGGCTGGCGATCGGTGGCTGGACCGTCGCATTCATCATTGCGGTGGCCTACTTCCTGAAGTGATCGCGACGTGATTTCGCCGCGTGCATATCATTGAACAGTTAGATGAACGAATCCTCCACAAATTCTCAGCCTGCCCACGGCAAAGGCACCAACGTGCCCGCCACCCTCGCGATTTTTCTGATCGTCATCGCCGTCGCCGCGCCGTTCCTCTTTATGGGCAGCGGCAAGGACCTCGTGCCTTGGCGAAGCGATCTGGCCGCGGCATCTCAGGAGGCGGAGACGGGCAACAAGCTGCTCATGCTCGACTTCACCGCGGAGTGGTGTGGCCCCTGCAAGACCATGAAGCGCACCACCTTTGCGGATGAAACGGTCAAGGCTGCGCTGGAGAAGGATTTCATTCCGGTGAAGATGGACATGACCGACTCAGGCCCGCGGCAGGCGGCGTGGAGCCGGGAGTACAGCATCACCGGTGTGCCGACGTTGCTGGTCACCGATGCAAAAGGCCGACTGCTCGCCCGGCACGTCGGCGGGATGGACTCGAAAGCATTCATCGCCTGGCTCGATGACGCGAAACAGCGGGCCGGCCATGAGTGAAACGGATGTCACGATTCTGACGGACAAGGCGATCGCCGCGCTCGCTGCGGAAGTCGCGGGTCAGGCGCGTGAAGCCTTCGCGCAAGGACGCCGGTACATCCTCGGCATCGCAGGCATTCCCGGGTCAGGCAAGAGCACCTTCGCGCAGCAACTCGCGGCAGCCGTGGAACGAACGGCCCCGGGCATCACCCGCGTCATTCCGATGGACGGCTTCCACCTGTCTAATCAAAGATTAGACGAACTGGGCCTGCGTTCCCTCAAGGGGTCGCCCGCGACGTTTGATGTGGCCGCGTTCATCGCCTTGCTCGCAAGTGTGAAGGAACCGCCTAAGCCCGATGGCGAGGCTCGGCGAGCCGTCGGGGTATCTTCACCTCAAGTGATTCCCTTTCCCATCTACGATCGCGCCCTGCACGAACCAGTCCTCTCGCGCGATAGCAGTCACGCGATCACGCCCTCGACCCAGCTCATCATCACCGAAGGCAACTACCTGCTGCTGGATGAACTGCCCTGGTCGCAGCTTACCGGCGTGCTCGATGCATGCTGGTGGCTCGACACGCCATTGGATCAGGCGCGGCAATGGATCCTCTCTCGCCACATTCGCGGCGGAAGGGAGATCGATTCGGCGGTGCAGCATTATGGTCGGACCGACCTGCCGAATGCGAAGCTGGTGCTGTCGAAGATGCGCAAGCCGGATCGTGGGCTAAAGAGAGCACCCCGATAGAGCACCATCCCGACAGGGTGGTGCTATTCGCTTCCAATGAACCGTGCGTCTTCGATGCGATGGAGAATCTCTTCCTTCGAGCGCCAATAGCACCACCCTGTCGGGATGGTGCTCCCTTACGTGCGCGAAATCGCCGCGCCCGTTATCGCCGATTCGTACACCATATCCATCAGCTCCGACTGGATCACGCCGTACTTCGCCGTGGTGCGCGGCGTATCGCGGCCCAAGACCGCATCGATGAAATTATCCAATCCTGTCTGGCCGCGGAGGTCGGTGTTCACTTTCGGATACTTCACGCGGCCGTAGGCGTTGTGTACTTCGATCCAGCCGCCGTACCACCCGTCGATCTCGATGCGGCCGCCGGTGAAGAGATAAGTCATCCGCGAGGATTCACTCGGACAGTTGCCGCTGATGGCGAGGGTCGCCATGACGCCGTTCTCGAAGCGAATGCTGATCGCCGAGTTGATGTCCACGGGCGTGTCGAGCGAGTCGACCATAGCGAAGACCTGCTTGACGCGCGAGTCAACGGACCAGCACAGGCTGTTGAGCATGTGCGCGCCGGTGTCGTAAGTCATGCCGCCGCCGGAGAGCGCCGGGTTCTGCCGCCAGGAGCCGGTGGTCCAGTGCATCCAGTTCTGGGAGACGGAGCCGGTGACGAGTTGGAGCCGGCCCAGGCCGATGGGGCCGTCGGGGTTGCGAATGACGCGGCGCAGGTAATCGAACTCGGGCGTGCAGGACGTGTTGTAGCCGACGACGAGCACCTTGCCCGCGCGTTCGACGGCTGCCGCAAGGGCCGCTGCATCGCGACTGCTCGTGACCATCGGCTTCTCGACGAACACGTGACAGTCCGCTTCCAGCGCCGCCATCGCCTGCGCGAAGTGCAGCGTGTGCGGCGTGGCGACCACCACTGCATTGGGCCTGTGTTTCGCCAGGGCCGCGGCGAGATTCGTCTCGATCGCGGGCACCGGTGTCAAGGCAGGGATATGTTTCGACATGAAGGCGGCGACGATGGGCTGACTCAGATCGACACAGGCGACCAGCGACACATCCGCGCATTCGGCCAGGCGGCGAGCGTGATAGCCCGCGAATCCGCCGCAGCCGACGAGCATGATGCGAAGCGGTGAGGTAGGGCAGGGAGCAGGAGAAGTGTGATCCATAATCGGCATGATAAGGATCGCGCGGCTGGCGATGGAGCCTGAATCGGGTGGCTGGGGCTGGAGTCCTCGCAAGCCCCGGCCCGAAGAACCTTGTGCGCACCCAAAGCCGGGGCTTCGCCGAGCCTCAGCCCCAGCCACCCCAACCGTTTCGCGGCGACTCACCACATCGCGCCACAAGCCCGTGCGGCTGCGGACCTATTTCGTTATCATCCGACTCTTTCCCCTTGGGCGATTCAGGAGCGGATTCGCATGATGCGAGGCAGTTTGACCGCCATCGTGATGCTGGTGGGTACGTCCATGCTTTTGGCTGCGGACGGACAGCCCGCGCTGACCGGCGTGGGCGGCGCGGCCGGCATCGGTCAGTATCCGCCCGACCGCTGGGCCCTGGCGTCCTCAACCATCAGCAATCCCACCGCCAAGGCCGTTGAGCTGCTCGTCAACTTCCGCTTCGATCAGACGCCCAACCTCGAGTTCGCCACGCGTGTCTGGGTGCCTGCCGGTTGTCGCCGGTCGGTCTGGCTGCCGATTCACACGTTCTGGTACGAGGTCGATGAAGGCCATCCGCCGCGCCTCGCGCTGCGGCAGCAGCTTGTCGATGATCGCGGCACGCAGACCGCCATCCTCAGCGAGCAGGACGGCCTGCTCATCGCCGCACGCGATCGCGTGATCACCGGCATGCTCACCGACAGCGACGAGTCGGATGATGAAGCGATCTCCACGGTCCTCGCCGCCCGCCGCGCTCAGGACTTGAGCAAACGCCTGGCGTATCTGAACGACACCAATCTTCCGCCGTTCTTCTCCGCGCTTCAGGGCCTCGATGCGCTAGTCATCAGCAAGCAGACGCCCGTCATCGACGCCGCCCAGCTCGAAGCCCTTCGGCAATGGGTGCTCGCCGGCGGCAGGCTGTGGATCATGCTCGATCAGGTCGATGACTCCTTCGCCCAGTCGCTGCTCGGCGATGCGTGGACCATCCAGGTGATCGACAAGGTCTATCTCACGAACGTGAGTTTTCAGTCGCCGGGCAAGACGGCCCTGACCGTTCGCATGAGCGATGACCTGAACATCACCCTCGACGGCAAGCCTGTGGTGAAGCTCACGCGCGGTGAAAAGAATGTGGCCGCCGGCCTCGACAAGCTCTCCAAGCAAATTGCTAATCGCCTTAAAGATAAAGTTGAATCGCTGGATCGCCGCGCTCTGATCTACATCACCGGCGGTGTTGACGGCAACCTCGCTGAAGACTTGATCAGAGCCGTGCGTACCGCGACTGAGACGGATTCGATCATCGATCGCGAGCATGAAAAGCCTGTGACCTGTGTGCGCGTGCTGGCCCCGGGTTTTGAAACGATGCACTCCGTCGCGGGTTGGCCTGTCGCGTTGCAGAAGGCAGTCGGCAAGGGCTCGGTGATGGTCACCACGCTGGGCCCGCGCGGCTGGGTCGAACCCGTGCTCGTTCCCGCGACCAATCCCGATGGCACCGTCGAACGCGATGAGAAGGGCCATCAGCACTTTGCCTTCGGCCACTTCGCCCTGCGACCCCTGGAAGATATTTCCATCTGGCTGCATCAGGAGCGCGCGGCGGACCCGCTTCCGTCGCGCGACTTCACGAATTACCTCAGCGAACAGATCGGTTACCAGATCGTCGGCCGCGGCACCGTCATGATCGTGCTCACCCTCCTGTGTGCCGCCATACTCCTCAACGGCCTGTGGCTCGCCAAGCGCGGCAGGCTGGAGCATCTGGCGATCTTCGCCGTGGCCGCGGCGGTGGTGATGAGCATTGCCATGATCGTCATCGGCTCCCGCGCCAGGACGGCTGTGCCCGCGACGCTGGCCGAGGCGCAGTTTGTGCAGGTCGCGCCGGATCAGCAGTACGCGATCGTGTCAGGCATGTTCACCGTCTACAACCCCGGCACCGGCAGCAGCGCGATCGAAGGTGAGAACGCAACACTCAAGGGCGACGCGGGCGGCCTCGTGCTGCCGATGAACCTTCAGCACCTGGGCCTGAAGCGCGTGCAGCTCCTGTGGACCGATGTGGACAAATGGGAATGGCGCAACGTGCCGCTGCCTTCGGGCGCGAACCTTCAGGCCGCGACGGAGCACATCCTGCCGATGCACGAACCGGTGTCGGCCCTCGTCAGCTTCGATGCCCAGGGTGCCGTCGGCGTGGTGCATGGCGGATCGCTGGGCAGACTCGATGACATGCTGATCGTTACGTCGTCGGGTGCTGCGGTACCGCGAGTTGAACCCTATGGTGCCTTTCATGCTTCGCAGTCCGATGTCCTTCCGCCGGGCCAGTTCGCCTCGGGCGCGATCGATGACGCCCGGCGCCGAAGGCTCGCGATCCTGCAATCGCTCCTGGGCAGTGAAAGGGAAACCGACTCGCGCGTGGGCACGCCGACTCGCGCGGAAGTGAAAGTCGATGCCCTTGGCGCTCCCATCGGCGCGCAGCGTTCGCGGTTGCCCAGCACCTATCCCGCTTCGCCCATGCTGCTGGCCTGGGCGGATGCGATTGAACTGGGCTTCGAGCGACCGGCGGTCACGCAGACCACAGGCAGCGCCCTGGTGGCGATACCGCTTTCGATTGTGCGGCCCGCTGCGGGAACGACGGTCTCGATTCCCTCCGCGTTTTTGCCGTACCGCGTGGGCAAGACGCAGTTCGGCATCACCTCGCCGGTGTTCGACGAGCGCAGGCGACAGTGGAACGATTCGCCCCGGCCCAGCGCGTTTGCCCTGGAGTTTCAGATCCCGACGGAACTCGGAAAGCTGAAGCTCACCGAGGCGAATTTCACACTCGATATTTCCGCGCCGGCGTTCAAGGTGGAAGTCGGCGTCGAGCGCGATGGCAAGTTCGAAGTGACCGCCACGAAGACCGGGAGCGACGGCCTGATGCAGGTCGCGCTGCCCGCCGATGGCGCGCAGCCTGATGCGCAAGGCCGGGTCAACGTGGTCCTGCGCGTGAGCAGCACCGGCTCGACGGGCGATCAGCTCTGGCGCGTCCGGCATGTGTCGTTGAACATCAAAGGCATCGTCGAGTAAGCGACGCATAGTGAATCGTCAACACTCGGAATCCCGGAGTCACGAATGTCCGATCAACCCGTGATCGAAACCAAGCAGCTCACCAAGAAGTACGGCGATTTCACCGCGCTGGACAATCTGTCCATCCGCCTCAATCGCGGTGAAATCCTCGGCTTCATCGGCCCCAACGGCGCGGGCAAGACGACGACGATCAAAATCCTTGTCGGCCTGGCGCGGGCGACCAGCGGCGAGGCCCGCGTCGCAGGCCTCGACTGCTCCAACGATATCGCCAGGCTCAAACGCGCCATCGGCTACATGCCCGATACCTTCGGCTCGTACGACAACATGCGCGTTCACGAGTACCTCGACTTCTTCGGCGCAGCCTTCCAGCTCCCGCGCGACAAACGCAGAAAACGCATCGAGGAAGTGCTCGAGATCACCGGCTCCACCTACATGCGCGACCGCTACGTCGAAAGCCTGTCGCACGGCATGAAGCAGCGCGTCGGCATCGCCCGCACGCTGCTCCACGACCCGCAGGTGCTCATCCTCGACGAACCGGCCAACGGCCTGGACCCGCAGGCCCGCATCGAAATGCGCCAGCTCCTGCTGCGCCTCGCCGACATGGGCAAGACGCTCATCGTCACCAGCCACATCCTGCCTGAACTCTCGCGCATCTGTAACGTGGTCGCCATCATCACGCACGGCAAACTGCGGGCCTTCGGTTCACTCGACAACATCATGCGCCTCGTCCGCCAGCGCAGGCTCATGCAGGTCATCCTCGTGAAAAAGGAACAGGTCGAATCGATGGCCGCGTTCCTCAAGATGAAGCTGGGCGATGACGCCCAGATCACGGCGAGCGAACAGGAATCGGAGATTCGCTTTTCCACCAACGAGACGGAAGAGAGCCTGGCCGGCCTGCTGAGCGAAGCGATGCAGCAGGGCCTGATGCTGGCGCAGTTTCATGAAGTACCGATGGATCTGGAGGATGCGTTCCTCAGCGTGACGCGAGCCGCCCCTGTGCCGGCCGGTGTGTAGCGGCGCGGGTGCCACGGGTCGGCGAGGTCTGCCGAGCAGACCCGTGCGATGAACCCGCGACGATCGACACGGGTCTGCTCCCCGAGCCTCGCCGACCCGTGGCACCCTCCTCTGACCCCAGACCCCTGACCCCTGACTCCTGACTCCTGACTCCTGACCCATGCCCAACCCCATCATCACCCGCGAACTCGTCGGCATGCTCCGCACCAAGAAGGCCCTCGCCTGGCAGGTGGCGGTCGTCGCGATCCTCTCGCTCCTCGTGGTCATGCGCTGGCCCAGTGACGCCCGCGTCAACGCCTCCGGTCAACAGGCCCAGCAGGTGCTCCGACTCTTCGGCTACGGCCTGATGATCGTCGTCATCCTGCTCACGCCCGTCTTCCCCGCCACCAGCATCGTGCGCGAACGGCAACGTGGCACCCTCGCTCTTCTCCTGAACTCGCCCATGACCGCGTGGGGCATCCTCACCGGCAAACTGCTCGGCTCCATGGGCTTCATTCTTCTCTTGCTTTCACTCAGCCTGCCCGCAGCCGCGGCGACGTTCACCATGGGCGGTGTGCGCTTATCGCAAGTCACGCTTGTCTACGTGCTCGTCTTTCTCGCGGCCCTTCAATATGGCTCGATCGCCCTGTGGATCAGCAGCCGCAGCGGCACCATCGATGGCGCCCTGCGCGGCACCTTCGCGGTCATCATCGCGCTGGCGATTGTTCCGCTGCTCCTGATGGAGTTCATTCCGAAGGATCAGCCGATGCCCTACGGGCCCGCGGCGTTCTTCGAATACCTGGGCAACGTGCCGGCCTGGGCGGACAAGCAGCAGTTCGCCTGGCTGCCGCAAGGGCTGGGCTCCACCGCGTTCTCGGTCATTCTCTACATCGTGGTGATCCTCACTTACGTGAGCCGGTTCTTCTCGCCCGCGCCGGCCATGACCAATGTGCTTCAGGATGAAGCGCTGCTTGCAGGTGATGCGGGAGACACGGGCAGCGTCGTGCTGCGATACGCCATCGTCGGGCTCATCTCGGCGGCGATTTTTCTCTGGCTCACCGCGCGGCGACTCCGGCCGGACATGCTCGACCGCGCTCGCGACGCAGGCAAGATCACCAACGAACGCTCGACCGCGACCAAGGCCTATCGCCGGTTCATGTTCATGTGGTTCTTCGATCCGCAGCGACGCAGCGGCATGATCGGCCCGCTCTCGAATCCGGTCATGGTCAAGGAATTCCGCACCCGCCGGTTCGGCAGGTCGCACTGGCTGATGCGCCTGTTCGCCATCTGCCTGCTGCTCTCGCTCGGACTCATGTTCGCCATCACCCAGAAAACCGAAGACCCCAAGGGCACCGCGCTGCCTGTGCTCGTTCTGCTCCAGGCGACGCTGGTATTGCTCATCACCCCCGCGCTGGCGGCCGGGCTGATCAGCACCGAGCGCGAGAGCGGCGGCTGGGCCTTGCTCCAGCTCACGCCGATGAGTGCGACGCGCATCGTGATCGGCAAACTCCTGAGCGTCATCCTGCCGCTGCTCCTGGTGCTCATCGCCACGCTGCCGGGCTACGGTGTGATTCTCTTCATCAACGCGTCGGGCGAAGTGCCCGACTCCACCCTGCCGCCGCCGTTGAGCTGGATTCAGCAGTTCATCGCGATGCTGGGCAACTCGCCGCACACCGCGCAGATCATCCAGATTCAGATCACGCTGCTGCTCACGGCTGTCTTCGCCATGCTGCTCAGCGCCGTTCTCAGTGCGATCTACAAACGCACCAGCACCGCCACCGCGATGGCGTACACCATCCTCGGCGTGATCTGCGTGGGCACGATGCTCATCCGCTTCGCCGAGAACGCGCCGTTCTCGCATGGCCTGGTGGAAACGGTACTCACGATCAACCCGCTGGCCGCGGTGCTGGCGCAGATTCGCGCGCCGATACTGGCGGACTATCCGTCGGTGCCGGGGGTCAATCGCGTGTTCCTGCTGGTGGCCTGCGCGGCCCTGGTGGTGGCGCTGGTGGCGCGGGTGAGAACGCTGACGAGACCGCAATAGGTGAGGACCAACCGTGAAATGTTTCCTGCTTGCATTCATTCTGACCCTCGTCACCGCCGCTCGCGCGCTGGCCGGGCTCGAAGGCATCACGCCCGCCGATGTCGCTGCCGACATTGACTGGCCGATGTTCGACGATCCGAATCTCGGCGAGATGAAGTTGTTCTACACCTGGGACGATCGCCTGCGCGGGATCTGGAGCGAAGCGCTCGCACGGCCGGATGTCGAGACCCGTCGCCGGGCGATTGCGGATATCGCCAAGGCTCACACCGCGGGCATGCCGGGTCTCGCGTCTTTCACAGGCGAACTCATCAAGCAGATGGATGAGCCGGGTCAGCATCCGCTCATCGTCCTCGCCGCCGCCAAGGCTTTGATCACGCTCGATGCCAAGGACGCGGCTGCCAGCTTTCTCAAGCACAACGAAGCGGCGGGCAAGCTCGGCGTCCTGCGCGGCTCGCCGGTGGATCGCGCGAAGCGCAATGAAGAGGCCGGCGGAATCGAGCTCGTCCTGCTCACCGATCCTGCGCTGGCGAAGTGGAAGCACGCACCGGCTGATGCCCTGTGGCTCGCGCGGCTGGAGGATGCGAAGACGCCGCGACCCGTGCGAGCCTCCGCCATCGTAGCCCTGGGCCATCACAAGGCCGCCCCCGCCGCGCCTGCCCTGCGCGCGATCGCCATCGATACCAAGACCACCACCGACAGCGCCCTGCGACTTGCTGCCGCGCAGGCACTGGCGCTGATCCAAGTCGCCGGCCTGGAAAAGGACGCGACCGCGCTGGCGACCGGCTCAATCGTGGATCGCCTGATCGCCGCGACCCTGATTTCCAAGCACGGCGGCGCGGACGCGGTCAAACTGATGCAGACGCTGGTCGCCGACGCGGAGCCTGCGGTGGCGACCATCGCAGCCGAGCGATTGCTCGAACTCAGCCCGAAGCTGCTCGCGCCCAGCGCGGCGAAGCTGCTGGCCAGCAGCGATCCGAAGCTCCGGCTCCAGGCGGCGCGCTCGCTGGTGGCTGAGGCTTCACCGGAAGGGATCGCGAAACTCTCGCCGCATCTGGATGACCCGAGCCCGGCTGTGCGTTACTACATCCGTGACCAGTTCATCGCCTTCCATAAGACCGAAGCCCTGCGCGAAGCCGTGAAGACCGAGACGGACAAACAACTGAGCGCATCAGGCTGGCGGGCACTGGAGCAGGCATCAGTCATCACCGGCAGGCTCGACTACGAAGGCAATGCCTCGCGGCTGGTGGACTTGATGTCGCACGATCGCAGCGAAGTGCGCCTCGCAGCCATCGTCGGCCTGCGCAGGCTCGCGGTGAAGGATGATGCGCTGCTCGCGAAGATTCTTGACTGGACGAAGCGGCATTCGGATCAGTTTCTCGCGGAGCGCAAGCGAAGACAGTCGGACACGACGGTGCCGCTGGTCATGGATGACCAGCACGACCGCCAGCTCGCGCAGGCGCTGCAACTGCTCGGCGTGATGCGCTACCAGCCTGCCGACGCCGTGATGCGAAGGTACATCCCGAAGGACTCGGGCTTCTGGGTCGAAGGGCGGTGCGCGGCCCTGTGGGCGCTGGGTTATCTGCACGAAGGCAAGCCGGAGGCGGTTCTGACGCGGGCGCTGGAGGAGCGGCTGTCGGACCTGGATCCGAACAACCCGGAGCTCGTCGGCGTCAGGCGGATGAGCGCGACATCGCTGGGGCGGATGAAGGCCGACACCAAGATCAAGACGCTCACCGTGTTCTACGAAATGGAAATCCTTTCGCTGCACATCGGCGGCTCCTGCCGCTGGGCGATCATGCACATCACGGGCAAGGCCCTGCCGCCGCTGCCTGCCCGCGAGGTGAGCGAGACGGGGTGGTTCATTCAGCCGATCGAAGCGCCGGCGAAGGTGAAGGAGTGAGGGGAGAAATCTCAAAGACAAAAGGTCCAGATCACAAACAAGCTCCAATCAACAAATCTTAAATCGAAAAATCGGAGTGCAGGTTCCACCCGTGCCGATTCTGATTGTTTATGATTTGACGATTGAGATTTGTTTGAGATTTGGACCTTTTGATTTTGAGATTTCCCCACCTGGAGCTTCGCATGATCGAAGAAATCACCGTTGAGACTCGCGTGCGCTACGCCGAGTGCGACGCCCAGCGCGTGGCCCATCACAGCGTCTTTCCCGTGTGGATGGAGATGGCGCGGACGGAGCTGCTGCGCGCCAACGGCGTCTCCTATCGCGAGTGCGAGGATAGCGGTGTGTACTTCGTGGTGGTGCGGCTGTCGATCAGCTACCGCAGGCCGGCGGTGTATGACGATATGCTTTCGATCGATGTGAAGACGACCAACGTCGGCCGGGTGAAGCTGGAGCACGAGTACGTGTTCAAACGCGGCGACGAAGTGCTGGCGACGGCGGCGACGACGCTGGCGTGCGTCGATCGCTTAGGCAGACCGATGGCGATGCCGGAGGGATTTTTGAAGGGATCCGCCAGGTTGTGAGCAAAGAAAAACCCACGGTCGGGAGACCGTGGGCTTTGGGTCGCTGTTCATTTTCAGCTTTCAGTTTTCGGGCGCTTCCTGTTTCGTCGGTTCCTTCTCGACCTTCTTTTCTTCAACCGGCGCTTCCTTCACCGGCTCGGTCTTCACCGGGATGTGCTTGGCGATGTCCTTGGCCGGGGCGAGCTTGCCGCTCTTGAGTTCGTCAAGCAGGGGAAGGATGACATCAGCGGGGATGGCGTAGCTTTCGACGCGGCCGCCGCGGGCGATGTTGATGCCCAGGGCTTTGCCGTCGAGGCCCACGATCGGACCGCCGCACTGTTCGGGGGAGAGCACGGTGTCGTGCTGAATGACATCGGGGAAGCCGAAGCGGCGGGTGGAGAGCTTGCCGCCCATGGTGTTCTGAACCGCGCCGCGGTTATCGCCCATCATGGGGAGGATGCTCATGGGCGAGAGTTCGACGTTGACTTCAAACTCCTCCTCGCCGCGCTTGACGCGCAGCTTGAGCACATCGCCGGGGCTGTGCTCGCGGACGTAGTTGGCGAGCTGCTCGAAGGCTTTGATTTCCTTGTCGTCGACCTTGACGATCACATCGCCCGGCTTCAGGCCGGCGTCGGCGGCGGCGCTGTTGGGATACACCTCGCTGATCTTCGCGGCCGGGTCATCCTCCGCGCGGCGAATGCCCAGGGCGCCGGGCTGCTTGGCGATCGCCCGGCGCGGCGTGCTGACCACGCCCACCGCCACCGGCTCGCGCGACCTTCCGACCGTCGCCAGCCACTGACCGGGCAGCGGGGCAGCCTTCTCGGCCCACTCGATCGCGTGCAGCGACTTGGCGTCGATCTTGATCACCGCCAGGTCGTTGATGTGCTGCACGCCGATGATGTTGCCGTCGTACACCTTGCCGTTGAGCAGCTTGCAGGAAACCTTGCCTTCGAGTTCGCTGGCTTTGGTGAGGATGAAGCCGTCGGCATCGATGATCGCGCCGAGCACTTTCACCTTGCCGTCGCAGAGAATCTCGACGGTCGCTTCACGGGCGGCGGCGACGAGGTCGTTGAACGCGCTGCGCGTGGTCTCGCCGCTCTTGAAGAGACGCGGCGAGAAGCTGGGGGCGCGCTGGGCGAGGGCGCTCGCAGCCGGAACGAGGGCGGCGAGCAGGAACAGGCTGATGATGATGCGTCGGTTCATGGGGACTCCACGTTGTGTTCAGTGATTTGAATCTCTCGTCGGGCGTTCATGTGATTCATCAGTTGCGGTCATAGGCCGGCGTCGGGGGTTCGCTTTATCCAATAGTCAGGCCGTCGTCTTTCGTGCGCCACGGCTGCGATCCAGATGTCGTCTACCTCCGTGATCCTATAGAAGACGAGATACGGAAATCGTCGAAGCAGACTCTTTCGAAACACTCCCCTGTAAGGCGAGCCCAAGTATGGGTTCTCTTGGAGAAGGTCTACGACTCGAAGAAACTCATCATAGAACGCGTCTCCCAGCCCTTGAGTCTTGGACTCGTACCATTGGTGAGTCTCCAGGATCTCTGCATCGGCTTCTGATCCGACGTCAACTTTTCTCATGGGCGTTTCTCACGGATCCGCCTCGTCAAATCTTCAAGCGGCACACCAGGATCCTCACCGCTGACCCTTCGGGCGTCGCGCCGCTGCAATTCCGCGAAAAAAGCGTCGTCTGCTGCGGTATCTGCAGCATCGTCCAAGGACCGCAACAGGTGTTCGGCCAGTGCCGCACGATCCTGCTCGGGGAGCCGATCGAGTTCTTCGCGCAATTGCTCTGCTGTTCGAGTCATGAGTTACCCTTTCATCCCCAGCGTAATGGTCAGCTTCAGCGTTTCGCTGCCGCGCAGGACGATCAGTTCCGCCGATTCGCCGGCCTTCATGCCGCGAATGATTTCCTGAAGCTCCGACAGGTCGGCGATGGTCTGGCCTTTGAACGTCGTGATCACGTCGCCCTTTTCCAGCTTCGCGGCTTCGGCGGGCGTGCCGGGCACGACGGACTCGATCGAGACACCCCTGGGCTTGTTGTCGCGGTAATCCTGCCCGCTGATGCCCAGGAACGGACCGGCCTTGGCGAAGCCTGCCGCGAGGATCACGCTGACCTTCATATTCTTGCCTTCGCGCTGGATGTCGATGGCGACGGTGTCCGTCGGTTTCTTGCGGTTGATCGCTTCGACCAGGTCTTCGCAGTGGCGGATGCGGTTGTTGTCGAACCGGCGGATGATGTCGCCGACCTTCATGCCGCTCTGAGCCGCGGGGCCGCCTTCGGTGACCGCCGTGACGCGGGCACCGCGTTCGTGGTTCTCCGCATTGAACGCGGCGATGGCGCCGAGATTCACCTGCCGGTCCGTCCAGTCTTCTTTGGCGGCGAGGCGATCCCAGGTGCCGCGGTAGGTGTCGAT
>JBBDXA010000152.1:5716-23137 GCA_040902585.1 Phycisphaeraceae bacterium | reverse complement strand
GGCCATCGCCTATGGCGTATTGGCGCTGACGCAGCCGTTCGATGAGTTCGTCGGCCCATACCTGCCGGTCATGGTGTAGACGGTGCTGTTGCCGTTGAAGGACAGGATTGTGTACGACGGCCTCATGGCCACCTACCGCGTTTCCTTCGGCGCTGGCATCCGCAGTTCCCTGAATGAGTCCTTCAAGGATGCAAAAACGCGGCTGGGCATCGTGACCGCGCTGCCGGCGTCCCTCCAATCGACTCGCCCGGCGAAGGCGACCCCGCGCAAGACCTCGCCCGCGTCGGCCTCGAAGGAGAAGGCGGCCGCGGCGGTGATGACTGTCGTCGAACTGATCGACCGGTTCTGCCGCGAGCATTTGAACGAAGAATACGCCGTGCTCTGCCGCACCCTGGCCCAGAAGCTGGCACGGAAACGACCCTCACCACTCCTGTCAGGCAGCCCGAGCACCTGGGCCAGCGGCATCGTCCGCACCATCGGCTCCGTGAACTTCCTGCACGACAAGAATCGGACGCCTTACATGCGCCTCAGCGACATCGACGCCTGCTTCGGCGTCAGCGAGAGCGCGGGGGCCGCAAAATCGGCGACGATCCGCAAGATGCTGAAGATCCACCAGCTCGACCCGACCTGGTGCCTTCCCAGCCGGATGGATGACAATCCGCTGATCTGGATGCTGACGGTCAACGGTTTCATGATGGACATCCGCCATGCACCCAGGGAATTGCAGGAGATCGCATTCAGCAAGGGATTGATTCCATACATTCCCGCGGATCGGACACAGGGAGCTTGAACCGTGGCGAAGAAACCCGCGAAAAGGCATCCGCTCGTTGGCCTGTGGTACATCGTCTCCATGTCGGCCTGGGATGACGAATACCTGAACGAAGAGGTGCAGGCGCACTTCAGGTTCGACGACGCGGGGCTTGGTTCATTCCAGTTCGGCTACGTGCAGGGGCAGATTGACTACCGCACATTGGTGCGTGACGGGAAGCCAGCCGTGGAGTTCTCGTGGGAGGGTGGTGACGGCGCTGACGGCACGCCGCTCACGGGGCGGGGCTGGGCAAAACTCGAAGGTGACGAACTGAACGGCATGATCCACATCCATCAAGGGGATGACTCCGAGTTTGTTGCCAAGCGGTGTAAAGCAAGAATAGGGATAAAGCAAAGCCCGAGCCCCGACGAATGAGGGCAATGACCGTTTCTCGCACCATCCTGCACCTGGACATGGACGCCTTCTTCGCGTCGGTGGAGCAGCACGATCATCCCGAACTGCGCGGCAAGCCTCTGCTCATCGGCCACGACGGCCCGCGTGGTGTCGTCGCCACAGCCAGCTACGAAGCCCGACCCTTCGGCTGCCGATCGGCGATGCCGATGGTGACCGCCAAGCGGCTCTGCCCGCAGGCGATTGTGGTGCCAGTGCGCGGCGAGCGATACCGTGAAGTATCACGTCAGATGTTTGTGATCCTCGAAGAGTATTCGCCGCTGGTTGAACCACTGAGTATCGACGAGGCGTTTCTGGATCTCACCGGCACGCATCGGGCACTGGGTGATCCGTCTCATGTTTCAGATGCCCGGCGGTGCTTTTCATCACCCCCACAGACTGTTGCCAAGACAAGGCGTAGTGAAGTTCAAGATGTCGCCGCTTCTGAACGACAGCGTGCGCGTGTTGCCCAAGACGTTGCCGGTGTTCGTCTGTTTCTGCCGGTCGACAATGGCGACGGCACCACGGAAGCCCATCAGCAACACGTGCGCGGTCCTGATTGATCTGGCGTGATCAGCGACCGGATTCTCCATTTCCGCTTGACGGGCTGTTGGAATCTCTTCCCAGCCAACGATGGACCGTTTGTCGAGAAACCCCGACCTGTTCGGCGATGCTTGGAACCGAAAGACCTTCGTGGCCAAGGCGCTGAATCTCCGCGATCGTTCCTGGGCTTACGTTTGGAGAGCCTTTGCTCTTTGATTTCTTGAAGGCGTTGGGAGCCGCGAGGAAAGCCGGCTGAAGTCGTTCGCGAACCAGTTCATTCGCCTCAAAGACCTTGGCGAAGAGACGGCGTCCGTAGGCCCCTTCATGTAAGTCTGAAGACAACCGGCTCCTTGCTTCAAACGCGCCCGCTACTTCATGACTTTTGATCGCTTCAAGCACAAGCTGATAGGCAGTCTTGCGCAGGTGTTTGAACGGAAGCCGGCGGAAATTTGGATGATCGACCCGGATTCGTTTGAGCAGGCCGTTCCAACGATTGGCGATGGCGTTGCTGTCGAATCGGGTTCCCTTTTCTGTCAGCAGCACCCAAGCATCGTTGCCTTTTGCCTTTCGAGTCTGATGGTCAGCCAGCCACTTCAATGCCTCCAGAGTTTCAGGCCAGATCGCAGCTTCAAAGTACTTCCTTGTTTTGCGGCGCACCCGGTTGATCTGCGGGGGCTTCAAGTCGAGCTTGATGTCTTCATGACGGAAGCTGATGACTTCACTCTGCGCGAAGCCGAAATTCAATCCGAAGAGAATGAACACCCTTTCACGGTCTGTCGCGTAGGCGTACATCGTGACGAGTTCTTCTACCGTCCAAGTTTCGGGGCCTGACGACACAACCAGTTTCTCGGTTTCAGTGAGCATGCGCTGCTCATCCATCTTTAAGGCTTCTTCCCACTCGGGAGGGCATCGCCAATCCCACTTGCTTGCGCGATTGAGCCAGCGCACAAACCGACGGGCTGTCTTGAGCCGGTTCCTTACCGTGTTCACGGCGATGGGCGCACCCTTGCCGCCGTAACGCTTCGTTGCAGGACGACTCCGCCAGTAGTCGCCCATCATCTGGATGGCGTCGTAGTCAAATGAAGAGAGCGGAAGATTAGTGATGCTTGCCTTCAGAGATACTGCGTCAGTTGGTTCGTTCGTCCCGCCTGCCTTGCTTTGCTCTGCATGCGCGGCGTAGGCGTCGATTGCTTCGTAGATGCTCTTGCCTGCACGTGTCCGCATTGGCGACTTCGTCAGGGCCTGCGCGCGATGGGCGCTGGTCTCGGCCCGGCTGATCTCGTGTTCGACGGTGGTTCTGATTGCTTCAAGCTGTCGGCCGTAGAGAGTGGGATCGGAAGGCGAGAACGCGATGACGGAGTACCGTTCGCGCAGGTCCATGATTCGATGGATGTATTCGTTCTTGTCGGGCTGAATGATGTTCGACGGAAGCGGCGGGGCGGGTTGAACAAGAACTTCGTGTTCGCCCTTGCGAACGGCTTCGGCGATGGCAAGCGTGTGCAACTCCCAGACCGGCTCCACCGTTAGCACGTTGACAGGGCGATCAACTAGTTTGCCGGTGAGCGGCTCTATTTCAATTCCTTTAACCAATTCTCCCAGCGGTTGCAGCAACTTGGCTCGTTGGCGGCGGCGACGAAAGTCACTCTCCACTTCAGACCAGAGCATTTCGAGTCGCTTGTTGGCCATCTCCGCGGCAGCCTTGTCGGTGCCCAATAGAAATCGCTTTGAGGCAGGTTCGCCACCGCTGAGCACCTTGCCGATGGTTCGGGCATAACGACCGTTGTACTGGCTGAGAGTCTGTTTGCGATAGGCCACGGATTGCCTCCTTGAACGGACGAAGTTGACGAGAATCGTCAATTCGCTCGATGGGCAATCTGTCACGATAGAAGGGTGAAATCGTCAACTCGAAGCGGCCAAATCGTCAACGAAATCGTCAACAAAATCGTCAACTCGGGCATTTGATGCACTTCTGAGCCGTTCACCCGTCCTTGCCAGTTGCCACTAAGTCCTTTATAATAGGCACTTAGTGGCAATCTGGCAAGGCAAGCAGAAATGGAGCCGGCGGGAATTGAACCCGCGTCCCGAAACAGTCGGAAAGCCGCTTCTACGCGTGTAGTCGTCGATTTTTTCTCGCAGGGGCCGACGCCGACGACGGCGTGACGCCCCACCAGCCTGGGTATTTTTTAGTCGCTCCACGCCAAGGCGTCATGGAGAAACGAGTCTGCTGATTGTTCGCCTCAAAGTGACCGCAGACACTTCACAGTGAGACGTGCATCCTTAATTAGGCTGCAAGGCGGGCCGGCGCGAAGCCGATCCGACCAATGACGTTGTTGTCGTTGGCAATTTTGGTTTTGCACGCTTTTTACGAGGACCACGTGCGCCTCGACGCGCGACGACAGACCAGCTCTGTCCGGTCGATACCAGTCGGCCCCAATTGTCAAAGAGCAACCTAATGATAGGGTCAATTGCAGACGAAAGCGAGGTAACGGCAAGCGCGGCCCCGTGATTTCGTTTGCTCAGCACGCCTGCTCCGATTAGGCTCAGCAAAACGAGGTGAAAATATGGAATTCAAAACCAAAGTCAAAATCGGCATCTACGCGACGCTTGTCGTCCTGGTCATCATCTTCTTCATTCAGAACAAGGAGCAGGTGGACAGCAAGTTCCTGTTCATCCCGCTGAGAATGCCGATGTTCGCGTACCTGCTGGGCACTTTCGGCCTGGGCTTCGGCCTCGGATACGTCGTGTCCACATTCAGGAAGCGCAAGAAGGACGATGCCGCCGCCTGACTCTCCTTGCGCACACCAAGCCCAATGGCGAGGCTCGGCGAGCCGTTGGGGTACCTCTGCAAACGCTACGGAAATACCCCGACGGCTTGCGGACTCGCCATCGGGCTTGGACGTATCTGCGACACCACTCACTTCTTCGGAATCAGTTCCAGGCACACGAGCTCATGTCTGCCGCGCAGGTAGAGCATGCCGTGCGACAGGATCGGCGCCGCCCAGCACGGATCCTTCAGCAGAGGCTCCGGCTCTTCGAAATTCTCCTTCTGCAAAAGCGTGACTGCGACGGGATCGAACTTCTCCGGGTCGACCTTCAGCAAAACAATGATGCCCCATTCGCTCATGGCGATGAAGTGACCATCCGCGTAGAGCAGCGAGGTGCGGGCGAGGCGGAGGTTCAGCGGCTGGGCGTCAGGCTTGGAATCGGGAACGCGATAGGGCACGCTCATGGTCGTCCACATCACCTTGCCGGTTTTCAGTTCGACGCAGCGCAGGTCGGAGTCCGGTTCATTCCGGCCTGAGCAGCCGTAGAGGTAACCGTCAATGTGAATGGGGGTATTCCAGTGCGCCTTCATCGAGCGCAGGCGGTCGCGTTTGTCCTTGTCGCTCCAGACGATCTCATGGCCGCTCTCCGCGCCGGGCTTCAGTTTCAATAGCGCGCCGCCAATCTCGTAGCACTCGCTGATCAGCACGTGATCATCGACCACCACGGGGCTGCTGGCGTTGACGGAGTTGAGCATTCCCGAGCGCCAGGGCAATTGAAAATCGACCTTGCCGGTCTTCGGCTCGAAGGCCACCAGCCCGCCGCGGCAAAGTGTAAAGCACCAGCGCCGGTCGCCGATCGTCGCCAGCGTAGGCGTGGCATAGCTGGCGAGTTCCCTAGTGATCTTGTACTCGACCTTGCCGGTGTGTTTGTTGAGCGCGACGATGCCGGTGCCGTTGGGCTCGATCTTGCCGCCGGCATCGTAGACGTCCCGCCCCTGGTTGGGCGGACTGCCGCCCACCTGCGTGATGAGCAGATCGCCTTCGATCACCGGCGTCGCGCCCACGCCGAAGAAATTCTTCACCACGCCGAACTCCTTGACGGTGTCCAGCTTCCATTTCACCGCGCCCTTGACGACATCCAGACAATGCAGCACGCCCTCGGCGCCGAGGATGTAGACGCGGTCGTCATCAATCACCGGACAGCAGCGCGGGCCGCCGGAGTAACCCAGCAGGTCTTCGAAATCGGTGGGGTAGGTGAACGACCAGAGTTCATCGCCGGTCTCGCTCTTGAGGCAGCGCAGGCGGTTGACATCATCGAAGCCGCGATCGTTGGCGATCACCTTCGGCGCTTCGATCTTGGTGCGATCGAAGAGAAACAGCCGGCCCCTGCTGATCGAAGGCATCGCGTAGCCCTCGGCGATCTTCATCTGCCAGAGGATGCGCGGGCCTTCATCGGGCCACTTGGTAAGGATGCCTTTTTCCGTGGACTTGGAATCGCCCGTGGGGCCCAGGAACGCGGACCAGTCGGAACCGTCCTTGCGCGTGCGCAGGTCAGGGACTTCGGCAGCGTGCAGCGCGGGGGCGATGAGAAGGAGCAACGCGAACGACAGAGGGAGAATGCTTCGCATAGTGACATGATACGGCAGCAGAGCACCATCCCGATAGGGTGGTGCTATTGGCGCACGATAATCCTTGGGTCCAGGATGCGAAGTGCGTGAAAGGCGTACGTTCGCTAACAGCACCACCCTATCGGGATGGTGCTACCGTCAGCTTGCTCGGCTCAGCGAGCAGCTTGAAACCATCTGAGAATGTCACCGTCAACGGCGTCGCCTGAAAGTTGTAGACGACATACGTCCGTACACCGTCTTTCAAGAAAATGTTGCTGATCGGATAATCCGCCGTCACCTTCGCGTCGTTGATGCCGAGCGTACTCAGCGTATGAATCCAGTGATACATGAATGCGTGCGAGTTGCCGCCTTCGAGTTTGCAGTTGGGATTCGCATCGATGTACTTCGCAGCCGCGGCCGGATCGCTCAGGGCGTAGAACATGATGACCAGATCGCCCCAGCCGTTGTTGTAGTCGGAGCCGCCTTTGCGTTTCTCGACGATGCGGTCGTGGTTCTTCTTCACGTAGTCGGGGAACCGGCCCATGGCGATCGAAGCGGGCGTGAAGGGCAGCCAGTTGATGCCGTGAATGCAGTCGATGTCCGCGCTGAACCAGGTGCCGAACGCGCCCTTGCCGCCCCAGACCATGCCGAGGGCGACGTTGGGAAAGCTCCTGGGGTAGTTGGTTCCGGATACGTCGAACCAGTATTCCTCGACGGCTGTGCGCTCGGTGTTGAAAAGGAAAAGGCCGGCATCGCGAAGCTTCACGTTCTTCGTCGCTTCGCCCCAGAGGATCATGCCGTACCACGCGTTGAGCGATTCAGACGAGGACTCCTGGTTGTTGCCATCGGCAAAGTTCGCATCGCCTGAAGCCCAGGAGTGACCGGCATACTTGTCGTAGCAGCGCATGAACGGAAACATCGCATCCTTGCGATCGAGCGAGGCGATGTCGCGAATGACCAACTCGACCATCGGCGCCCACTTCGCGGCCCAAGCAGGCTCGACGCGCGCGACTTCAGCGGCGGCGCGGATGAAGTACCCGTAGTGAAAGTGATGATCATTCAGCGGCAGGTCGCTGCCATACGAAGGCTTGCTGCCGATGAGCGTGCCCCAGTTGCGGTTGTAGTAAAACACCGGCTGATCCTTACCGGGGGAGCCGGGCGTCGCGGTGAACCAGCTTTCCAGTCGCTGTTTGATCTCGCTGACGAAGCCGTCGCGAAGGGCGGTTTCGCCGAGGGATTCGGCGATGCCGCTGAGCGTGGCGAGGCGGCCGAGGCGTTTGCCTTCCCAGTAGGTATCGCCGTGACCGCCGGGCTTTTTCGAGGCCTCAGCCTTGAGATAGTTCACGAGTCGATCGCGATCCGGTGCCCCTTCGCGCGGGAACATCGGCAGCACGCCCTGGATCGGCACCGCTGTCTCGAATGACTTGCCGGTGCCTACCTTCATCTCGCCGCGCACGGAGCCGTAGGTCATGGCCGTGAGTTTGGACGAGGTGTATTTCCACTGGTGCGGGTAGAGCGCGAAAAGGGTTTCGCTCAGCGTGCCTTCGTAGGCTTTGAGTGTGAACTGGTAGCTCGCGCGGACGGTGCCGCCGTCGATGCGATAGTCAACGCGCGTGTCGGTGACATGGGCGTAAGCATGCTTGCGGAAGAGGGCGAGCGTTTCGGGTTTGTCATCGGGGAGCACGGCGAGAGAGAAGTAATCCTTGCCGCCGGCGTGGTTGATGAAGGTGCTGGTGTCGAGACCTGTCCACTTGGAGCCGGTTGCGCCGAAGAGGGCGTAGTGATTGCCGTTGATGGTGACGCCCAGGACTGCATCGTTCGCGCTGCCTGCGAAAATTTTCGGTTGATTAGCGAAGGTGATCTTTGGATCGCCGCCGGTGTAGAGGGCGAAGACGAACGGGCTGCCGTGACCGAAGGAAGCTCGCAGTGAAGTCTTGTCGATGGCGAATGAAGTGGTGACGAACCAGTCGGACCAGCCCGCGCAGTCAGCCTGCGGGAAGTGGTCTGCCTTGGTGTGACCGAGTCTGAGGTCGCCGCTTTTTCCGCTGCCTGAGCCGAAGATGGCGGCGGCGTTGGCGGTGAGGGTCTTGCCGTGCTGGGCGATGACGAGGCCTTGGGCGGTCGCCGTCATCACTAGCGGATGAGCGAACATCGGCTGCGAGTATTGTTGCCAGACCAGCGAACTCCACCACTGATTGGTGAGCATGGGGCCGGTGAGGTCATCGGTCTTGTAGATTTTCTCGGGTAAGGGCTTACAGGGCTTGGGGGGTGAGGTGAGAAACCCGCCGGGGCCGATGCGGACCACGGGAGTGTCGAGATTCGGCGCTGTGTTTTCAGCCTGCGCGAAGGCCGATCCCGCAAGGGTCAGTGTGATCGCGAGGATCTGGCGGGCCTGCATGTGGGTTCTCCAGTCGGGAACATGCGAAACGACGGGTGGCACGTCCTTCGCCGAGCCTCAGGGCGTGCCACCCGCGAATCATCACTTGCGTTTCTTCCCACCGCCGCGTTTGCCGCCGCCGCCTTGTTCGGCCCGCTTGGCTGCCATTTCCTTCTGCTTGGCTTCGAGCATTTTCTGCATGCGGTCGAAGAAGCCGCCGGGCTTGGGTTCTTTCTTCTTGAAGAGCGTGCCGGCCTCTTCTTCCGCCTTGATGTGCTTGCGCACGACGTAGCCGTCGATCATGCCGCCGATGCTGGACGCCATGATGTAGAGCGTCAATCCGCTGGGTGCGGCATAGAAGAAAAGCGGGAACAGCAGCATCATCCACTTCATAATCTTCTGCTGCTGGGCCTGCTGTTCGTTGGCGGGCGGCGGCGTCGTGAGCTTCTGCTGAAAGTAGAAGAGCACGCCCATCAGGAGCGGCAGCAGGTTGAGCGAGTAGGTGATGTGGGCACCGCAGAGCGGGATGTTGAATCCGCCCGGCGCGAAGGTGATGAAATAGTCCGGGCTGGAAAGATCGCGCAGGAACGCCCAGTCGCCGAACAACTGGAAGATGCCCCAGAAGGCGTGCTCGTGGCGGAGTTCGATCGCTCCGTAGAGCATGGCGTAGAGGGCGATCCAGATGGGCATCTGAAGGAACATGGGCAGGCAGCCGAGGAACCCCATCGGGCTCACGCCGTGCTCGCGGTAGAGCTTCATCATCTCCGCCTGCTGCTTCTGCGGATCGGCCTTGTACCGCTCCTTGATCTTGGCCATCTCCGGCTGCATCTTGGCCATCTGCTTGCTCATCTTCGTCATGTTGATCTGGGCCTTCTTCGTGATCGGATGAAGAAGCAGACGCACGCAGACAACGAGGATGATGATCGCCATGCCCCAGTCGAAGACGAGGTTGTGCAGGAAGTCGAGGAACCAGAGGAGGAAACCGGCGAGCCACTGGCTCAGGCAGACGCCGCAGCCCATGTCGTACTTGACGAGGTGTTCATCCAAGCCCAGTACGCTGAAGGGATGCTGGCTGAGGACATCGCCCTGGCGCGGGCCGGCGTAGAGGCACAGGTCCAGGGTGTGCGACGCACCGCCGGCGAGCTTGATCTCCTTGCTCTTCAAGACCGTGAGAAGGACGCGCGTCTCCACTTTGCCCAGGGGAACGTCGCCGACCACTTCGATCCCGACGGTGCGGTCGAACACTTCATCAAACGGCGCCGCCACCACGCGGACGTTCGCCCCGGGGGGAGCCGTGGGCACCGGCCGATGCATCACGCCGGCGAAGTAACGATCGCTCATGCCCAGCCAGGTGAGCTTGTACTGCTGCGGCGAATCCGTCGCGGGCCAGAGCGGCTTGTTGTTTTCCAGGGCCGCGGGGCGGTCGACTTTCCCTTCACCGGTGTACACGCGCAACATTTTGGGATCGTACGCCAGGTCGAAGTATCCGGGCGTGATCATGCGGGTGTCGCCGCGGTAGTCCGCATCGCGTTCGACATCGCCCAGTCCGTACTGCTTCCAGACGAGGGCGAGCTCGCGCTTCGGTTCGGTCAGGTTGGTGAACTGCGTGGAGCAGGTGATGTCGTAGCCCGCGACGCCGTTGCCGAGGGAGTAGGTGCGCGTGATCTGGAGGACGGGCTTGTCGGTGTGATCGAGAATCGTGGTGCGATAGACGCCGGGGCTGACGAGTTCCCACGCCGTCCAGAGCTGGATTTCGGTTCCGTCGATGGTGATGGAAAGAGCGGAGAAATGCCGTTCGAGCAGGCCGTACTGGCCTTTGCGGGTTCCGTACAGTTCCTTCAGGACCACGTAAGGGTCCTTGGAGTCCACCTCCTTGGCGTAGGCAGTGGTTTCGACTCTTCCGATCGCCGCGCCGAGTTCACTCAGCGTGACGTGAAGCATGTGCTTGGTCGGATCGAGCGAGCCGATCTCCGACTCGCCCGCGACCGTGACGGGTTTGATCTTAAAAGGCGGCGGCGGCTTGGGTACTTCGACGGCAGCCACCGGCGGGGTGGTCACGACGGGCGGCTGCGGCGCGGTCTTGGGCGGCTCGACCGGCGCGGCTTTCGCGTCGTCCTTGGGGGCATCCTTCGGGGCATCGTCCTTCGCCGCGGCTTCGGTCTTTTTCGCATCTTCCTTCGCGGGCACGGCTGGAGGCGTGCTGTCCTGGGCGAGGGCAGGAGGCAGGACCGACAAGCTGGTGAAGACAGTTACCGCCAGCAGAACAAGCGTTCGCATCAGATTCGTCACGTTTTGAGCCTCTGGGCAGGGAATTTCCTGAAGCGGCAGTATAGGGGCACGCGGCCAGGCGTGCGAGTGGCCGGAGGACCGGACAACTCAAGCTCCAAACTCGAAATCACAAACAAATCTCAACCTTCAAATCTCAAAGCGGCGAAGGGACTTCGTCGATCTTTGTGACTTGAGGATTGTGATTTGTTTGAAATCTGATACTTGGAGCTTGGAGATTCGACTTCCCCACGACGTACCCTTTGCCGTCAGGCAAACAACCGCAGGATGTCGTTGTAGGTGACATAGATGAACACGAAGGCGATCAGCGCCAGGCCCGCGAAGAGCGCCCCGGTCTGCACCTTCGGCCCGACGGGCGATCCCTTGATCTTCTCGATGATGAGGAACACGATGTGTCCGCCATCGACGATGGGCAGCGGCAGGAAGTTGATGACCGCCAGGTTCACGCTGATGAGCGCGAGGAAGAAGATCAGGTAAGTCCAGCCCTGCTTGGCGATGCGGGCGCCGGTGTGCGTGATGCCGACGGGGCCCTGCATCTGGCTGAGCGGCACGCTGCCCTGCGTCAGGCGGCGCAGCGTGAGATACACCTGAAGCATCGACTGCTGGGCCTTTTTGACGCCCAGCGCCAAGGCCGCGACCGGGCTCGATTCCTGGAGGATGACAATGTCGAAATTGAACACCGTCGAGGTGAGCGCCGGCCGCCAGTCGATGTGCTTTAGCTTGGCCAGCGCGGTGCCTTCGATGCGGACCTGCTTGGTGCGGACGACCGGCTCCTTGCCGACGGCCGGCTCGTAGCCGATGGTCACGTCAAACCCATCGGGATTGGCATCCGCCTTGGCCGCGAGCTTCAGGAGCGTCGCCTGAAACGAATCGACCGTCTCGCCATCCACGCTGACCAGCCGTGAACCGCCCGGCAGGTTCAGATCGCTCAGCGGCGAGCCCGCGTCGACCTTGCGCAGGAGTTTGTCGGCCATGCCTTGCGCAATACCCAGCAGTCCCTTCTCGGGTGTGACCTGCATTTCGATTTCTTCACCGCCGCGCAGGACGACGACGCGAACGGGCTTGCGCTCCGCCGCCTTGACTTCCTTCTTGACCTCTTCGGTGCTGGGCCAGTCGGTCCCGCCGACGCGCTTGAGAATATCGCCCGCCTTGAGGCCCGCCTTGTCCGCCGGCGACTTGGGACTGATCGCGCCGATATCCGTCGCCGGACGAACGCCCAGCAGTTCCGGGGCGTACTCGTCCTTCACTTCTTCGGAGATCGGCAGCACCGGTTCGCCCGAGAGTTCGACCGTCGCCGTCTTGCCCGACTCCAGATCCTTGAACACGACGGGCACGGGCTTGCCTCGTCCCGCGCCGACCGCATCCACATAGTTGCGATAGGTCTTCACCGGCTTGCCGCCCGCTTCAAACAGCGTCATGCCCGGGGCGACGCCGGTCTTGGTCACATCCACATTCGCGGCGGCAAAGCTTGAAGCAAAGTTCTCCGCCTCAATATCACGATCGCTGGCCAGCGTGATGGATCGCACCGGTCCGAAGCCGAACGACTTGAGCCCGTTGGCCGAGGTCGTGGGCATCATGTTGAAGGCCAGCGTCGTGGCCTTGCCTTCGACTTCGCGTTCGACGGTGAGCTTGAACACTTCCTCGTGGCCGGCCAGGGCGCCGGCAATACGCACATCGGTCAGGTCGCGCGTGGGGATGTCGTTCACGTGCGTGACGTGGTCACTCAGCTTCAGGCCGTAGTACGCCGGGTCGTTGTCATGACCCGCGGCATAGGTCTTGGCGGCAGGCATGCCCGGTTCGACATCGCCGACGATCGAAGGGTTGAATCCGACGCCCGCCATGAAGGCGATGACGAAGAAGATGACGCCGAAGATGATGTTCATGACGACGCCCGCTGAGATGACGCAGGCGCGGGCCCAGATCGGCTTGGAGTTGAAGGCCCGCGGGTCAGTGCTGCGGGCGTTGGGGTCCATGTCCTCCTGCCCGAGCATCTTCACATAGCCGCCCAAAGGCAGCCAGTTGAGGCGGTATTCCGTTTCGCTCAGACCCAGCGCGGCATTGGCGCGATCATATTGTTCCGGCGTGAACCTGATCTCCTGACCCTCAGCCGCGGGCGGCAGCTCGCCCTGTTTCTTCACGTAGTCATACACGAGCTTTTCGTAGGCGGCTTCGGTGGAGCCCCACTTCCAGCCCATGCCTTTGCGGAAGGAGACGGCCGCAGTGCCCATGCCGATGGCGAACTGCGGGCACTTGATGCCGACCCATTTGGCGACGAGGAAGTGGCCCAGTTCATGCACGAAGATGATGAACCCGAAGCCGAGGATGATGGCAAGGATGCCGCCGATGGTGTCGAAAGGGAGAAAGTCCATAGGGGATTCGGAAGGGCCAAGGGCGAAGGGCCAAGGGCCAGGGGTTAGCAATCAGAAGTAGGTTCGTTCAATCCGCAATCCGCAATCCGCAATCCGCAATCATTGCGCTCGCTGTTCCACAAACGCCCGTGCCGCACGGTCCGCTTCCCACAGCGTGTCGAGCGAGTCGGCAGGCTGCGGGGCGATTGCGCTGAGCGCTTCAGCCACGAGTTCAACAATACGTCCAAACCGGATACGCCGGTTCAGAAAAGCGGCCACGGCAGCCTCATTCGCGGCATTAAACACCGCCCCGGCTGTCCCGCCCGCCTCGATCACATCATAGGCCAGCTTCAGGCTGCGAAATCGCTCGAAGTCAGGCTGCTCAAAGTCCAATGTCTTTAGGATCGACCAATCCAGAGCCTTGCTGCATCCCGGCGGACGGTCCGGATAAGTCAGGGCATACTGAATCGGCGTCCGCATGTCCGGCGGGCCGAGCTGCGCCAGCACCGAGTTATCCTCAAACTCCACGAACGAATGAATGATCGATTGTGGATGCACAATCACGCTGATCTTCTCGCCCGGCAGGTCGAACAGCCAGTGGGCTTCGATGATCTCCAGAGCCTTGTTCATCATCGTGGCCGAATCAATCGTGATCTTCGGACCCATGTTCCATGTCGGATGTTTCAACGCCTGCTCGACGGTGGCGTTTTCGATTGTTTCCTTGGAAGCGGTCCGGAAGGGCCCGCCTGACGCAGTGAGCACAATTCGCTTCACGGAGGGAGGGCGGAGCGTCTGACTCCCCTCCCTCTTAGGGAGGGGCGGGGGGAGGGTCGAGCGAACGCCTCGCTGTGACCCCCCATGCATCATCAGGTCTTCAGAATGCTGTGCGCCTGACCCTCCCCCAGCCCCTCCCTGGGAGGGAGGGGAGTCAGAAGCGCCCTGTAAACACTGGAAAATCGCCGAGTGCTCCGAATCCACCGGGATCATCGTCACGCCATGCTGGCGCACCAGCGGCGAAACGATCGCCCCAGCCGCGACGAGGGTTTCCTTGTTCGCCAGGCCGATGCGCATGCCTTTTTTGATGCCGGCGATGGTCGCGGACAAGCCCGCGCTGCCGACGATCGCTGCGCTCAGGTCCGTCGCATCCACCGCTTCGACGAGCTTCAGCGAGGCATCGGGGCCGATGAACAGTTTCGTCCTGGGCAGGGCGGCGCGAAGGGCGGGGGCCTGCGCCTCATCTGAAATGGCGAGGGCGGGCACGTCGAACGCGCGGGCCTGTTCGATAAGAGCTTCGACGTTACGGCCGGCGGCCAGGCCGACGACTTCGATCTTCGCCGCGCCGGTTTCGTTCAGATGGCGCACGACATCGAGCGTGTTCACGCCGATGCTGCCGGTGGAGCCGAGCACAATAAGTTTTTTTGTACGCACCGCGCCAGCGCTGCTCGAAGGCTGCGCGGCTGGCTGCTGTGTCGGGTTGCATGGTGTGGTGACTGTCACGTTGATTACGCCTCAGCCGGCTGCGGCTCTTCGCTCGGTTTGTCCGAGTCCGATGATTCTACTTTCGTCGGTGCCTTGGCCTGCGGCGGCTTGCGCTGAGGTCGATGCCGCTTCGGCGGCGCGGACTTTTCAACATCTTCATCGCCATCGCCATCGTTGTGGTTGCCTTCATCCGCAACCGCTTCAGCGAACGATTCACTTTGTTCATCAGGCATCATGTCAGGACTACTGCCATCGCCATCGGATGCATTCTGCCCGCCCTGGCCGCCGCGACTTCCGCCGCGACGACGCCGGCGCCGCCTGCGACGACGGGGTTCACCTTCCGCGTTGGTGCCATCGGCACCGGGGGAACCAGGGGCACCATCCTGCGGTCCGGATGAGTCGTCCGCACCGTCGTCTTTATGGTTGCCCGGTTCGACGGGCGAATTCTTCGCGCCGTCAGGTGGTCCTTGCTTCCCAACATAGCCTCGGCTGGCAACGGGTGGGCTGGCCGGCTTCGCGGAACTGGCAGCCCCGGCAGCCCCGGCACCCCCGGCACCACGGGTACTTTGGGCACTACGTGCATTGTGGGCACTTCCCGTACTCCCGGCGCTACCGCCGCTTGGGTTGGCACTGCTGTTGTCCGATTGCCCTTCGCCGCCCGTCGCTCCGCCGCGGCCGCGCCTGCGCCTGCGCCGTCTCCGCCGTTTGCCGCCCTCGCCCTCGGTCGATTCTCCTTCGCCGCGCGAGCGTTCCTCGCCGCTTGCCGCGGAGCCTGCAAATTCACCTGTGGGCGCGGATGGTGCATCCGCATCGTCATGTCCGTCATGATCATCATCACCTGCATCGGCGAATTCGACGGGCTGCGCAACGGTTACGTCATCGCCTTCGCCGTCACGTTCGTCACGTTCGCCCCTGACTGCGGCAGGATTTTTCCGTTCGTCTGTCTGTCGATCCTCGCTGCCGCGCCCGCGCCCGCCGCGCCTTCGCCGTCGTTTGCGCTTGCGTTCGCCGCCTTCTTCGTCCAATGGTACAGGTCGGCCATCGTCACCGTGTTTCAATTCGCCTGTTCCCTCGTCACCCTCACCTACGTCTTCGTAAGCGGTCTCGCTTGTCTCCCTCTCCTCGCTCAGCGCTTCCTCGTCGTCGATGATCCCATCTTCCACGGGCAGCGCTTCCACCGGCTGAAGCACGGGCTTCTCCAGCTTCGCCAGCGGATCGATGGTCAAAGGCGTGCCGCGTTCATCCATCGCCAGGACTTCGATGAAGTCCGCGCCGCCCGAGGCGTTCACCCGCACCTGCACCGGGGTGCCGTACTTCTGCTCCATGTGGACCAGCTCCGCTCGCTTGCGATTGAGCAGCGGGAACGCCACATCAGGGCTGACCGTGACCGCGACCTTGGCGACCTCTTCGCGGTGCATGATCAGAGCGAGCTGACGGATCACATCCTGCACGACGGAGTCAACATTGCGCGTCAGGCCTTCGCCGTGGCAGTAGTGGCATTCGTTGTAGACGCTCTTGGTGATCGAAGGCCGCATGCGCTGGCGGGTCATCTCGAGGATGCCGAACTGACTGATCGCCAGCGGCTTGGTGCGGGCGCGGTCCTTCTTCAGATTCTCGCGGAAGCGGGCTTCGATCGAACGCCGCTTGCGCGTGTCGCGCATGTCGATCAGGTCCATCACCACCACGCCGCCCAGATCGCGCAGCCTCAGTTGCCGGCAGATTTCATCGCAGGCTTCCTGGTTGGTTTTGTAGGCCGTCGTCTCCGCGTCGCCGTGGCTGCGGCTTTTGCCGCTGTTGACGTCGATAGCCACGAGGGCTTCCGTCGAGTCGATGACGAGCGACCCGCCCGAAGGCAGCGGCACGCGCCGGGCATGGATGGTGTCGATCTGCTGTTCGATGCCGTAGCGGTGATAGATGGGGATCGGCTCGTCGTAGTAGAACACCTGCGACTTGGAACGCGGGCTGACCACGGCGAGAAAATCACTGGCCCGGCGAGCGCCGTCGGTGTCATCGACAATCACGCGCTCGATGTCCGCCGAGAACACATCGCGCAGCGTGCGGATGAGAAGATCGCTCTCGGTGTAGAGTTCACCCACGCGGATTTCGCCCATGCGTTTGTCGATATTTTTCCACAGGCGCGTGAGGTAGGCCAGGTCGCGCTTCAGATCGGTCTTGGGCCGACCCATGCCGGCGGTGCGGATGATGAAGCCGAAGTTGTCAGGCGGATTCAGCTCATCGAGCAGAATCTTCATTGCCCGGCGCTGTTCGTCATCCTCTACTTTGCGCGACACGCCCAGACGTTCCATGTGCGGCATCATCACGAGGAACCGGCCGGGGATGGACAAGTAACTCGTCAGCGTCGGGCCCTTGGTGCCGATGCCTTCCTTGATGACCTGGACGAGGATTTCCTGTCCGCGCTTCAGGCAGCGCTGGATGGGCGGGCGTTCGCGGTGGGGCGTCTTGAAGCCGACTCGCTCAGTCTCTTCCTTGGCGCCCTTGGTGAAATACCGCGGATGAAGGTCGGTGATGTGCAGGAAGCCGTTGCGTTCCAGACCGAAGTCGATGAACGCGGCCTGGATGGACGGCTCGACATTGGTCACGCGGCCTTTGTAGATGTTGCCGACGTGCGATTCGGAATTGGTTCGCTCGTGGTAGAGCTCTTCAAGTTTGCCGTCCTCGATGATGGCGATGCGGCATTCTTCGCCGGGGACGATGTTGATCAACATGTCTCGTTTGGGCATGGATGATTTTGAGAAGTGCAAAGTGAAAAGGGAGAAGTGGAAAGTTCAGAAGGGGCGCAGCAGATCGCCCCGCGCCC
>JBBDXA010000152.1:0-5706 GCA_040902585.1 Phycisphaeraceae bacterium | reverse complement strand
GCGCGGGGGCGCGCGGAGCCTGTACGTCTGCCTGTGAACTGCACTTCGTCCTCATGACGATGAACTTCAATCCTTTTGTTTGGCCCTGGTTCAAGCGAGAGTCACGACGATGTAACTCGCGATCGCAGGGCGGATGTCGGGTGAGTAGTTGGTTTCGTAAACGGTTGTTGAAGGCAGGAAAACAGAAAATCACAAAAGCAGAAAAGCAGAAAAGATCGGAATGGCATCCGTCGGTGACGGGCGGTGCCTCGAATGTTCCGCGTGTTCTCTTCCCATTTTCTGCTTTTTTGCTTTTCTGTTTTTCTGCTTTTTGGTCAGTGCCCCCCGAACGCTTCGGGCAGGATCTTTCTTGTTTCGTCGCGCAGGTACTTGAGCACTTCCCGATCCGAGTCGAAGCTCATGGCCTTGCGTGCCAGTCGTTTGCATTGTCCCACGCTCACCGAACGGATGAGCTTTTTCACTTCCGGAATCGCCGGCGGCGTGATCGACAGGCTTCGCAGGCCCAGTCCGATCAGCAGCATCACGAAATCCAGCTCGCCGGCCATCTCGCCGCACAGGCTGACATCGATCTTCGCACGCGCCCCGGCCCTGATCACATCCTTGATGAGCTGGATCACAGCCGGGTTCGCCGCCGAGTACAGACTGGCAATTCTCTCGTTTCCGCGGTCGACTGCAAGTGTGTACTGGATCAGGTCGTTCGTGCCTATGGAGAAAAAGTCGACTTCCTTGGCAAATTTAGCCGCTTCCACGGCCACCGAAGGCACTTCAACCATGATCCCGACAGGGATATCCGGGGCAAAGGGAATGCCTTCGCGCTCCAGGTCCTCCTTCACATCATTGAGGATCATCTTCGCCTGCCGCAGTTCCATGATGTTGCTGATCAGCGGGAACATGATCCGCACCGGCCCTTTGGGCGAGGCCCGCAGAATGGCGCGAAGCTGGGTCATGAACAGCGGCGGATTCTGAAGGCACAGGCGAATGGAGCGCACGCCCAGGAACGGATTGCGCTCCATCGAAGGCGTCAGGCCGCTGGTGATGAGCTTGTCGGCCCCGAGGTCGAGCGTGCGGATGGTGAGCATGCGTCCGCCCAGGGCATCGATGGCCTGCACGTAGGCTTTGTAGTGTTCCTCTTCGGTGGGGTCGATGGTGGAGGCGAGGTAGAGAAACTCGGTGCGATACAGGCCGATGCCGACCGCGCCCTTTTCCACGGAGGATTCGATCTCTTCGGGGAACTCGATGTTGGCGTGCAGCGCGATGGCGACGCCGTCGGTCGTTTCCGCGGGCAGGCTGGCCATTTCATCGAGCGCCGTTTCGAAGGCGCTGATTCGGGTCATCTCCTGGCGGTAATTGAACTGCTGGGCCGCGTCGGGGTTGATGATGACCTGTCCGCGGTTGCCATCGACGATGATCAGATCGCCCGTGCTGACGGTCGAGGTGATATCACCGACGCCGACGACGGAGGGAATTTTCAAAGCCTTGGCGAGGATGGCGGTGTGGCTGGTGGAGCCGCCCATCTCGGTGGCGATGCCTTTGATTTTGGATTTGTCCAGGGCTGCGGTCTGGCTGGGGGTGAGATCGCGGGCGATGACGATGGCGTCGTGGGTCAGGCGATCCAGGTCTTTGCGCGACTGGCCGATGAGGTGGCCGATGAGGCGACGTTCCAGGTCCCAGATGTCGCGGTCGCGTTCCCTGAAGTAGGGAATGTCGATGTCGCGCATGGCCTGCGCCTGTCGCCGCATGACGGAGTAGACGGCGTACTCCGCGGTGACGCGCTCGCTGTCGATCATGCGCGTGACCTGATCGATCAGGTGTTTATCCTTGAGCAGAAATAGATGCGTGTCGAAAATCTTGGCGAAGTCCGGGCCCAGCGCGGGGTTCTTCTCCACGCGATCGCGATCGAGCTGCAACTCGGCAGCCGAGGCTTCCAGGGCCTGTTTGAAACGCTGATGCTGAATCGAGGTCAGCGCGGCAGGCACCGTGCGGCGAGGGATCGGTTGATCCTCCGCGTCCAGCACCACTGCCTGGCAGATGGCCACGCCGTGGGAGACCGGGATTCCTTTTTTGATGAACATGGGGAGAGCTGTCAGCTATAAGCTATCAGCTATCAGCCTGTGACTTTCTGCCGTGCGCGGCTGGGGATGGCTCTCCGGCTGAAAGCTGATCGCTGACAGCTCATTGCTTCCACTCACGCCGTTGCCGCCACGCCCGCTGCTTCCGCCAGCTTTGCCGCCAGGTCCGTCTTTTCCCAGGAGAAGTGGCCCTTGTCCGTCGGTGTGCGGCCGAAGTGGCCGTGCCTTGCCGTCTCAAAATAGATCGGCTTCAAGAGATCCAGATGGCTGATGATGCCGCGCGGCGTCAAGGGGAAATTCTCACGCACCAGCTTGCTGATTTCCGCTTCATCGATCTTGTTCGTGCCCTGGCAGTCGACGAACACGCTCGTCGGTTCCGCCACGCCGATGGCGTAAGAGAGCTGCAACTCGCAGACATCCGCCAGGCCCGCGGCCACGATGTTCTTCGCGACGTAGCGCGCCATGTAGGCCGCGCTGCGGTCGACCTTGGACGGGTCCTTGCCGCTGAACGCGCCGCCGCCGTGGCGGCCGCGGCCGCCGTAGGTATCCACGATGATCTTGCGACCGGTCAGGCCCGCGTCACCGTGAGGCCCGCCGATTTCAAACTGGCCCGTGGGGTTCACGTGAATGGTCACGCGTTGCGGGTTGAACAATTCCCTGGGCATGACCGGATCGATGATGTGCTTGATGACTTCGAGCTTCAGTTCTTCCTGTTTCTTGACGCCGTTCCAGTCAGCGGTGTGCTGCGTGGAGAGAACGACGGTGTCGATCCGCGCTGGTCTGCCCTCAACGTATTCGACAGTGACCTGGCTCTTGGCATCGGGGCGAAGGCCCTTGATGATGTTCTGCTGGCGCACTTCAGCGTGACGCGCGACCAGCTTCTGCGCCAGGTCAATGGGCAGGGGCATGAGGCTTTCCGTTTCGCGGCAGGCGAAGCCGAACATCAAACCCTGGTCGCCCGCGCCGTCGCGATCGACGCCCATGGCGATGTCAGCCGACTGCGCGTGAATCGTCCGCAGCACGGCACAGCTCTCGCTGTCGAACTTCATGCGCGGGTCGGTGTAGCCGATCTTCTTGATCGTCGCGCGGACGGTTTCTTCGGCTTTGTCCAGCGCCTTGATTGCTTCATCATTGTGTACGGTCACTTCGCCGGCGATGATGACCAGGCCCGTGGTGCAAAGCGTCTCACAGGCGACGCGAGCGCGCGGGTCAACGGCCAGCAAGCTGTCGAGGATGGAGTCGGAGACCTGGTCGGAAACCTTGTCGGGGTGACCCATCGAAACGGATTCGCTGGTGAAGAGGAAGTTGCCGCCAAATGAAGAAGCTGCCATGGTGATTCAGATTCCTGGGTGTCGGGTGAGGAGTGAAACGGGAAACGAAAATCTGGACCGAGCGTTGTAGCGAATTGCCGACTTGAGGGCAAGCCGGTTCGCCGGCACTTGGCGTCGCCAGGATCGCACAATCAGCACTATCGGCACAACCGGCACCGCCCTGAACCCGGGCCTGTTTCGCCGGCCTGCCAAACGCACCTAAGTGTAGCTGATCACAGGACAACCAGCAGTGCCGTGGCCCCCGGCGGGGCGGCCGGTTCGGCTTGCGGAACTGTCCGGTAAGAAAGAGGTTAGGCGGGCGGTTGCATCCGACCTGCCAATGCTGTTAAATTAGTGGTCTTGTCCCCCGCGAGCTTGGGCGTTCCAACGGTCTTGCGGGCCGGTAGCGAAATGCGCACGAGACCGGATAGAAGCCCAAGCCGGACGGGATAGCCCGCCGGTGGTCACAGCGGTCCATTATTGCCATGATTGCCACCACACGTCCGGAATTTGGTGCGACAGGTACGCTCGAAAGCCTCTCGCTTGAGGATAGGCTTGATCCATCGGAATCCATCAAGCTGGGGCGCTATACCTTCAAGCCCGCCCAGACCGCGATCGAGTACGCCCAGCTTCATCGTCTCAATTACAAAACTTTCGTTCGCGAGTTGCCTCAGCATTCTGATCCCGGCGGCGAACGTCTCGTCGATAAATTTCACGATCGCAACATCTACTACGTCGCGCTCTACCAGGACCGCGTCGTCGGCATGATCAGCGGGCACGGCGAAGCGCCGTTCTCCGTGGCTGACAAATTGCCCGACCCCTCTGTGCTCAACAGCCTGGGCCCGCGCCCTTTTGAAGTGCGCCTGCTCGCCATCGAGCCGGAGCACCGCCATCGTTACGTCGTCACCGGCCTGATGTGGGCCATCTTCCGCTACGCCGAGGAACAGGGCTTCAGCGATATCCTCATCTCCGGCGTTGCCGAGCGCGTACGCATGTACGAGAAGCTAGGCTTCCTTCCGCTGGGCCCGGCGGTCGCCAGTGGTCAGGTCGAGTACGTGCCGATGGTCTGTGATATCCGCCGGATGCGCGAATGCGTCGGTGCGATCGAAGTCCGCCTCGCCCGCCGCGCCCAGGGCGCGCCGGAAGTCGAGTTGCCCGAAGCCGAGCCTGAAGTCACGGCCATGTCCATGATGCCCGGCCCGGCTCACCTGTCAAAGAAAGTCTCCGACGCCTTCATCCGCCCGATGATGTCCCATCGCGGCCTGAAGTTCGCCGAGATGTTCACAGGCATCCGCAATCGTCTTCAGGATCTCACCGGCAAGCCTGCGGCAATCTTCGTCGGCTCCGGCACGCTCGCCAATGAAGTCGTCGGCCAGACCCTCATCGCGGACCGCTCGCTCAACCGTGGCCTCATGCTCATGAACGGCGAGTTCGGTCGTCGCCTTATCCATCAGGCTCGCCGCGCCGGTCTTCAGTTCTCCGAGATCGGCTGGGAATATGGTCAGTCGTGGGACCTCAAGGCCGTCGCCGAGGCGCTGGACAAAGATAAATCCATCAACTGGATCTGGTGCGTGCATCTGGAATCTTCGACTGGCATGATCAACGATGTGCCCGGCCTGGTGAAGCTCGCCAAGGAACGCGGCGTCAAGGTCTGCCTCGACTGCGTCAGTGCCGTCGGCTCCGTGCCCATCGATATGCGCGATGTGCATCTGGCATCAGGCGTATCCAATAAGTCACTCGGCGCGGTGGCCGGCCTTTCGATGGTCTTCGCGGATGTGGATTCGCTCGACGGCGTGGATCAGTCCCGCCTGCCCGCGTATCTGGATCTGGTGGACAGCCTGCGCGTGCCGGGGCCTCGCTTCACGTTTCCTTCGCCGCCGATTCAGGCGCTGCTGGTGGCGCTGGATGAATACGCCACGCCGCAAAGCCGCGACGCCACGTTCAAGCGTTACGCCGCGATGGGCAGTTTCATTCGCCGGGAGCTTCGATCGCTCGGTCTGCCCGCGTTGGTCGGCGAAGAACAGGCGGCCCCCGTGGTCACCACCTTCAGCCCGCCCGCCGGCCTGAATGCCGATTCTTTCATTCAGCGCTGCCTCGACTGGGGCTACCAGATCGGCGGCGAATCAGGCTACCTCCGCGACCGCAACTGGCTCCAGCTCGCGACCATGGGCGATGTCACCCTCGACGACTGCCAGACGCTGTTCGATCGTCTTCAGGCCTGGCTGGGCAACGGGCGACACTAACGCCGCTTGCGGCTTCGCTGGGTAGGGCGGGTGCCACGGGTCGGCCGGGTGCCACGGGTCGGCGAGGTCCGCCGAGCAGACCCG
>JBBDXA010000151.1:0-23686 GCA_040902585.1 Phycisphaeraceae bacterium | reverse complement strand
CGAGGCCCACCTGTCGGCGGTAGACGCGGCGCGGGTTGTCGTTCGCCGCGACGGGTGGGCCTCGCGGACTCGGCCCGACCGCTAACCGGCGGAAGTGATGGACGGTTGCGTTATGATGGAATCACACACTGGAGACCCCCATGCTCACTCGTCGCAACTTCCTCGCTGGTTCACTCGCCTTCGCCGCCGCCCCGCTCGTGCCTGCCCTGGGCATCGGGCCGATCAAACGCAGCGGCAAGCAGATTCTCAAGCTCAGTCTCGCGGCCTACTCGCTGCGGAAATTCTTCCCGCTCAAGCCCGGCGAGCCCGGCGCGATCGACATGCCCGGCTTCCTCGACTACTGCGCCTCGCTGGGCCTCGACGGCGCGGAACTCACCAGCTATTTCTTCCCCAAGGAAATCACGGCTGCGTATTTGAACGAACTGAAACGCAAGGCTCACATCCACGGCCTTGATATCTCAGGCGGCGCGATCGGCAACAACTTCACCATCGATCCCGGGCCCAAGCTCGACGATCAAATGAAACTGACGAAGATGTGGGTCGATCATTACGCCGCGATGGGCGCGCCGGTGATCCGCGTGTTTGCGGGGAACCCGCCCAAGGGCGTGAGTGAAGAGGAAGCGATCAAGCGGGCGATCCCCGTGCTGGAAGAAGCGTGCGAGTACGCGGGGACCAAGGGTGTGATGCTGGGCATCGAGAATCACGACTTCACCACCAAGGCGGATCGGCTGATGCAGATCATCGATGCGGTGAAGAGCCCGTGGTTCGGCGTGAACTTTGACAGCGGAAATTTTCACAGTGCTGATCCGTACGCGGACATGGCGAAGATCGCGCCGTATGCGATCAACGCGCAGATCAAGGTGGAAATCAAGCCGGAGGGTAAGCCGAAGGAGCCGTCGGATTTGCCGCGGGTGATGAAGATTTTGAAGGACGGCGGCTACAGCGGGTACATCGTGCTGGAGTACGAGGCGGCGGAGGATCCTTATAAGGCGGTGCCGGGGTATCTGGAGCAGTTGCGGAAGTTGTTGTAGAACTCCCCTCCCTTTCAGGGAGGGGCAGGGGGAGGGTCGGGCAAACGGATTGCCGTTGAGTGCCGCTTGACCGTTGAGTTGTGGTGGTGTTGTCGCTGGGTGGTCGCGTCATCGGGAGTCTGTTTGTTCGTTAGACCGACCCTCCCCTAACCCCTCCCTCCTAGGGCTCATCTTTACCCACATCTGCCCCTCCGTCCGATAGTACTGGATAGACCCCTCACGGACGAGGTGCTGACATGTCAATGCGATTGAATGAATGGTCCTGGACCCATTTTGGGGGGCGGCATTGGGCGACCGGCGACGCACGCGCCGACTCGTGTCCGTCGCCCAGCGGCTCGCCGGCCGGCCCGGCGGGACCATGACCAGCGTCTTCGACTCGCCCAAGTCGATCAAAGCGGCGTACCGATTGTGGGACTGCCCGGCGGTCACGCACGACTCCGTCATCGCCGCTCACGTCGCTCAAGTGCGACAGCGCTGTCGCGAGCCGGGCCAGGTGCTGCTCATCGAAGACACCTCGGCTTTGGAGTATCACAGCCGCGATGCCTGCACCGGACTGGGTCCCATCGGCGAGGATTTCACACAAGGCTTCTGGCTGCACACCACGCTGGCGGTGCGCTGCGATGATGAAGCGTCGCGCGGGGGCAGCCGATGCCATGACCTGTCAAAGCTGCGCGTGATCGGCCTGTTCGATCAGCAGGCGTGGGCGCGGCCCCAAGGCGTGCGCAAAACGCCAAAACGCAAGTGTGAAACGCTGCGACGCGATCGTGAATCGCAACGCTGGGCCCGTTCGCTGCAACAGGTCAAAGCGCCGGCTGATGACAACACCTGCTGGATTTACGTCGCTGATCGTGAGAGCGATATCTATGAAGTATTCGATCGCTGCGCTCAGAGCAACACGCGCTTCGTCATCCGCGCCAATCAGGACCGGGCGTTGCATGAAGAGGATCGTCACATCTTCGAAGCGGTGGCGGCATCGCCGTGTCTGGGACAGCGCACGATCGAACTGCGCCGCCCCGGCCTCAAGACGCGCCAGGCCACGCTGGAGGCGCGGGCGATAACGGTCACGCTGCGGGCGCCGTGGCGGCCTGACTCGACACTGGTGCCGCGCCAGGTGAACATCATCGAGGTGCGCGAAGTGAATCCGCCTGCGGGGGAAGAGCCTTTGTGCTGGCGACTGCTGACCGATCTTCCAATTGACACGATTGAGCAGATGTGGCGCGTGGTGGACATCTACCGCGGCCGCTGGTTGATTGAGGAATTTCACAAGGCGCTCAAGACCGGCCTGGGCGTCGAACAGAGTCAGTTGAGCACCGCTGACAAACTCATGGCGCTGACGGGCGTGTTGTCGGTCGTGGCCACCATGCTGATAGACTTGAAGTTGCAGGCGCGGGCCGACCCTGACCGGCCGCTTGAGCCGGGCCAGGTTGACGACGACGTGCTGGCTGTATTGGAGCACAAGCAAGGCCGCCCGCCCGACGGCTGGACCGCCGCGGCGATATTGATCGCCATCGCCAAACTCGGCGGCTACATGGCCCGCAAACGCGACGGCCCACCCGGCTGGCTGACGATCTGGCGCGGCTGGCAGATCATCCTGCTCCTGGTGGAAGGTTACCGGCTGGCGCGGGATCCGCCGAGATGTGGGTAAAGATGAGGGCTAGAAGGGAGGGGAATCAGATACACTTTCGCCGTGACTGATTCCGTTGCTATCCACCCGATTCACCCGTTCCGCGCCAGCCTGACGCCGCCGGGAAGTAAGAGCCTGACCAACCGGGCGCTGCTGCTCGCCGCGCTGACGGAAGGCGAGTGTACGCTCACCGGCGTGCTCTTCGCTGATGACTCGCGGCGGATGCTCGAAGCGATGCAGGCCCTCGGTTTCAAGCTGGATATCAACGAACCGGCGCGGATGGTTCGCATCACCGGGCAGGGCGGGGCGATTCCTTCCAAGGGCGCATCGCTCAACCTCGGCAACGCGGGGACCGCCTTTCGCTTTCTCGCCGCCGCGTGTTGCCTGGGTGAAGGCACGTTCACGCTCGATGGCATCGCCCGCATGCGCCAGCGCCCGATCGGGCAACTTGTCGAACCTTTGCGCCAACTCGGCGCGGACATTCACTGCACGATGAACGAAGGCTTCCCGCCGCTTGAAGTGCATGGCACAGGCACGCTGCGCGGCGGCGAACTCACCATGCCGCCCACGCTTTCGAGCCAGTACATCAGCGCCCTCCTTCAGATCGCGCCGTGCTGCGATGAAGGGCTCACGCTCAAGTTTGACGGTCCCATCACATCCCGGCCTTACGTGGAAATGACGTTGCGCCTGATGCGTTACTTCGGCGTCGCGGCGGAGGTCGATCCCGCCTTCACACGGATCCGCATCGAGAAGAGCACGTATCACAACGCCGACTACGCCATCGAGCCGGACGCTTCGAATGCGAGTTACTTTCTCGCCGCGGCCGCGATCCTGCCCAACGCCCGCTGCACCATCGAAGGCCTGGGCAAGCAAAGCCTTCAGGGCGATGTGGGCTTTGCCGATGTGCTGCACATGATGGGCGCGGACCTGGTCTTCGGCAGCGATTTTCTCACCATCATCGGCCCGCCCGCCAACAAAAAGCTCCGGGCTCTGGACATCGACCTCAATCGCATGCCCGACATGGCCCAGACCCTCGCGGCTGTCGCGCTCTTTGCCGAGGGCACGACGACGATCCGTAACGTCGGCAACCTGCGCGTGAAGGAAACCGATCGGCTCGACGCCCTGCGCATCGAACTCACCAAGCTCGGCGCGACCGTGGAGATCGAAGGCGACGACATCGCCATCACGCCTCCCGAAGGCGGCAAGCTCAAGTCCGCGGCGATCGATACCTACGATGACCATCGCATGGCGATGAGCTTCGCGATCATCGGCCTGCGCAGTGAAGGCGTGACGATCAACGATCCCGCCTGCGTGAACAAGACCTTCCCCGAGTACTTCGAGTATCTCCAACGCCTGCGGCAATCGCCGATGTCGTAAGGGGAAGGGCCAAGGGAGGAGGGCCAAGGGCCGAGGGGAAGTAGGCAAAGGGCGGAGGGAAGAGGGCCAAGGGCCGAGGGAGGGAGCATGCATCCGAGATTCAATGTTCAGCCATGAGTCTGCCGACAAGCTTCTCGCTGCCCCTGACGCCTGCTTCCTCCGCTCTCTTTCCCTTGGCCCTTGGCCCTTGGCCCTTCTCCCTTCTCCCTTGGCCCCTGGCCCTTCCCTCCCGCTACACTGCCCCCATGCGTGACCCGTTCTGGAAATCAGCGAAGGTTCTTCTTCACTACAAGAAGTCACTGGCCATCGCGGCGGCGGGCGTGCTGCTTTCGGCGGTGGCGTTTGGTGTCGGCCTGACCACCATGCTGCCGCTGTTTCACATGCTCTTTCAGCAAGGCAAGAGCATTCACGAACTCATCCAGGAGGGCATGCTCGATCCGTCGCGGCCGGCGATCGTGCAGAATCTGGGGCACTTTTTCATGAGCATTGTGCCCGATGACCGCTTCCTTGCCTTTGTCTGGCTGATGGTGGTCATCGCGGTGTTCAGCGCGGTGGCGTTCATCGGCAAGTACGTTCATCTGCGTTACACGTTCACGGTCGTGTCGCATGCCTCGATGCGCTGGCGCCGCCGGGTGTTTCGCAGGTTGATTCACGCGCCGGTGATCGACGTCCTGCGCGAAGGCACCTCGGATCGCATCAGCCGCTTCCTCACCGACATCTGGCTGATGACCAACGGCTACCGCCTGCTGCTGGGCAAGTCGATGTTCGCCATCACGCAAGGACTCGCGGCCCTGGTGGCGGCCATGTTCATCAACTGGCAGCTTTGCATCGTGGTCATGGTCGTGGCCGGTTTGCTGGCGGTGCTCCTGCGCAAGTTCGGCAAGCGCATTCACCGCGCTTCCAAGAAGGCCCTGGTGGTGCAGGGGCAGATGCTGGGCGTGCTCAATGAATCACTCAACGGCATTCGCGTGGTGAAGGTGCATGATGCCGAGGGCTACGAGCGCAGGCGGTTTGCGGTCGTCAATCGCGAGCACTTCACGCAGGAGATGAAGGCTCGCAATGC
The DNA here is from genome assembly GCA_040902585.1 of Phycisphaeraceae bacterium. Classification (GTDB taxonomy): domain Bacteria; phylum Planctomycetota; class Phycisphaerae; order Phycisphaerales; family Phycisphaeraceae; genus JBBDXA01. The sequence continues at coordinate 18,591 of JBBDXA010000151.1, read as the reverse complement.
CCGCGCGCTCTCAGGCCCGGTGGTGGAGATGCTGGCGATCATCGCGGTGCAGGCCGTCGCCTGCATCGTGGCGTACTTCATCTATCGCCTCGGTCACAGCCCCGAGGAATTCATGACGGCGCTGTTCATGCTCGTCGCCTCGGCCTTGAGTTTCCGGCCGATCACTGCCCTGCACAATGACCTTGCGGAAGCAGGGGCGGCTGCGTCGCGCGTGATGGAACTGCTCGATCTTCCTATTGAACCGACCGGCGCTGATGCCCCTGATGGCATCCCTTCACTAGCGCGGCATCAGAAGTCGATCGCGTTTGAGAATGTCACGTTCCGCTATCGTCCCAACCTGGAGCCGGTCGTGCGCGGCGTGTCGTTCACGGTTCAAGCCGGTCAGACGGTCGCGCTGGTCGGGTCCAACGGTTCGGGCAAGACGACGGTACTCAGTTTCCTGCCGCGACTGCTGGAGGCGCAGGAAGGGCGGGTGCTCATCGATGGTCGCGACACGAGCGAGGTCAGCCTGCGTTCGCTGCGCAAGCAGATGTCGGTGGTCACGCAGCAGACGGTGCTCTTTGAAGGCACGATCGCCCAGAACATCGCCTACGGCAGGCGGCATGAATCGATGGAGAAGATCATCGCGGCCGCCAAGGCGGGCCATGCTCACCATTTCATCATGCAGACACCCAAGGGCTACGACACGCTCCTGACCGAAGGCGGCGTGGGCCTGAGCGGCGGGCAGATGCAGCGCATCGCCATCGCCCGCGCGGTGCTTCGCAATCCCGCGATCCTGATTCTGGATGAAGCGACAAGTCAGATCGATTCGGAATCGGAAGCGGAGATCAGCAAGGCCCTGATGGAGATCAGCGTGGGGCGAACGACGTTTATCATTGCTCATCGCCTGAGCACGGTCATTCACGCGGACATGATCGTGGTCATGAAGGATGGTCAGGTCATCGCCCAGGGCAAACATCAGAAGCTGCTGGAGACGTGCGACATGTACCGCACGCTGGTGAACACGCAGCTCTTCTCGGCGGATTCGTGAGCACCATCCCGACAGGGTGGTGCTATTGGCCCGTGGAAAACTGCGGCGATGATCGCAACAGGCGTTCGTCAGTCAACAGCACCACCCTGTCGGGATGGTGCTCTGAGGCCCCACCATGGAAATCTGGCTCATCCTCGCGCTGGTCGGCCTTCTCGCGATCCTGCTGATCGTCTGGGGTGTGATGCGCGAGCGACAGCGCGACACGGCCATGCAGACCGTCGCCGGTCAGTTGAACTTCACCTACGAGCGTGATGGCAGGGCTCTGCACCGCGAGCCGTTCATGCGCTTCAGTCTGTTCCAGGCTGGGCGTCGCCAGAGGATGAAGAACCTGATGCAGGGCAAGGTGGACCACTCGGAGGATGACCCGAACCGGGGCATCGAAGTGTTCCTGTTCGACTATCGCTACGTGACCGGTTCGCATCGCGATCACCACAACCACCAGCAGACGGTGGCGGCGTTTCACACGGTGGGGGAGAAGCTGCCTGAGTTCAGCCTTCAGCCGGAGAACGTGCTGCACAAGATCGGCGGGTTGCTGGGGTACCAGGACATCGACTTTGAGCACAAGCCGATATTCAGCGGCAGGTATCTGCTGCGCGGGCCGGATGAGGCGGCGATCCGCGAGCTGTTTAAGGATGATGTGCTGGATTTTTTCGAGAAGCACCCGGGCTGGTGCGTGGAGGCCGGGGAGGACTGGATTGTGGTATTCCGCAAGGGCAGGCGGACGGAGCCGGAGCGGGTGGGGGAGTTCGTGCAGGAGGCTTTTGAACTGTGCACGATGCTGGCGATTCAATTCTGAGGAGCGGCTCTTCCGAACATCGAGGCATGCTTCTCCGAACAGAAGCACGGCACGTATCGGCTGGCTGACATTCCGTTACATGCTGTAAAATAACAGGTTACACGATAGAGCCCCTGAAACCATTGACTAGCACAGGCCCGTCCGATACCCTCATTACTGATCGGCCCCGGTATTTTGAGGCTAACCACGGAAAGGATTCCGCCAATAATCAGGGAAGACCCGTAGGGTTTGGATCGGCAGGTGGCCGGTTGACCCGATATCGGAAGTAGAGCGGTCGCCCGCAAACACGACTGAGCCGCCAAGCTCCCAATTGCCATTCCTGCCATTCCTGCCATTCCTTATAGATGCTCCGACCCCCAGCACCGTTTCCACAGGCCACGCAACCCGCGTAGGCGATTGCTCATAACCCACCGCGCAGCCAACCCAGCAACCCCCACAGGATCGCAAACATGACGTTCAAACGCGAAATCAAAGGCACTTGGCAGGACGACCCCATGCACTTCAAGCGGCCCAAGGGCATGGGTCGCCGCAGCTTCCTCCAGGTCGGCATGGTGGCCGGCTTGGGCGTGACGCTGGGCGATTTCTTCCGCATGCAGGACGCCCGCGCTGACATCAAGCACTACGAATCCAAGGAAGGCCAGGCCAAGAGTGTCATCCACATCTTCCTGCCCGGCGGCATGGCCCACCAGGAATCGTTTGACCCCAAGCCTTACGCCCCGATCGAATACCGCGGCCCCTTGGGCACGATCAAGACCAAGCTCGATGGCGTGCTCTTCAGCCAGAACATGGTCAAGACCGCGCAGATCGCCGACAAGATCACCGTCTGCCGGAGCATGAGTCACGGCGAAGCCGCCCACGAGCGCGGCACGCACAACATGTTCACCGGTTACCGCCCCAGCCCCGCGCTGAAATTCCCGTCGATGGGCTCGGTTGTGTCGCACGAGTTCGGCCCGCGCAAGAGCCTGCCGCCTTACGTCTGCGTGCCTTCCGTGCCCAACGAGTTCGCCATGAGTGGTTACCTCAGCTCCGCCTACGGCCCCTTCGCCGTCGGCTCCGATCCGGCCAACGGCAACTTCCAGGTGAAAGATCTCGTGCTGCCCGGCGGCATGACGGTTGAGCGATTCGAGAAACGCCGGAACATGCTTTCGACGGTGGATGCCCACTTCAAGAACCTCGAAAAGTCTGACGCACTCGATGCGATGGACACGTTCTACCAGCGGGCCTACGCACTCATCAGCTCGCAGGAAGCGCGCGAAGCGTTTGATATGAACAAAGAAAAGGACGAGGTCAAGAACGTGTACGGCAAGAACGCGGCCGGCATGCGCATGCTGCTGGCGCGGCGCCTGGTGGAAGCGGGCGTCCGCTTCGTGTCGCTGACCTACGGCGGATGGGATCACCACGACAACATCGCGGGCGCGATGAACGGCCAACTCCCCGCCTTCGATCAGGCCTACGCGGCCCTGATCACCGACCTGGACCAGCGCGGCCTGCTCGATTCGACCATGGTTGTCGTCTCCAGCGAATTCGGTCGTACGCCCAAGATCAACGCGACCAGCGGCCGCGACCACTGGCCCAAGGTGTTCAGCGTGGTCATGGCCGGCGGCGGCATCAAGAAGGGCTCGATCTACGGCTCTTCCGATGCCACCGCTTCCGAACCGGACACCAACCCGCTGGGCGTCGAAGACTTCGCAACGACCATCTATCACCAGATGGGCATCACCGCGGACAAGGAACTGATGGCCCCGGGTGATCGCCCGATTGAAATCGTCGACGGCGGCAAGGTGGTCAAGGAATTGCTGGGTTGACCTGCTGCGATCGGCGCAGGTGAACGGTTATCCGGCGGGCGGTGCTCGCCGAAGTCTCGCAAGTAAAGATATGACTCAAAAGCATGCACGCCATCGGTCGTGCATGCTTTGTTTCAAGATCAGTCGCCATCCGCAGAAACTGAAAGCAGAAAACCCCGCGACGATGCAAGTCCGGTTGCATCCATTAAGAGGAATCGCGCGATGAACTCAACCCGTACCCGACAATCCGTTCTCGTTTCTGCTGTTCTGCTTTTCAGCTTTTCAGCTTTTCTGCACGCCGCCTCCCCCGATCTCTCCAGCATCCTCCCGCGCGGCGGCCAGCGCGGCACCGAGCAGGAGGTTTCCATTCGAGGCGCTCGCCTGAATGACGCCCAGGAGATTCTCTTCTACGAGCCGGGCATCAGCGTCATCTCACTGGAAGTGAAGGACGCGACGCGTCTCGATGTGAAATTCAAGATCGAACCGACCGCCCGCCTGGGGCAGTACGTCGTGCGCGTGCGCACCCTCGGCGGCATCAGTAATGCGACCACCGTCTCGGTGGGACAGTATCCGATCGTCAACGAGAAGGAGCCCAACGATGACTTCGCCCAGCCGCAGAAGGTCGCGCTGAACTCGACCGTCCACGGCGTGGCCAACACCGAAGACATCGACTACTACCTCGTCGAAGCCAAGAAGGGCCAGCGCATCACCGCCGAGATCGAAGCGATGCGCCTCGGTTCGTATCTGACGGATTGCTACGTGGCGATTCTGGATATGAAGCGGTTCGAGCTTGCTTCGTCCGATGATTCATCGCTTGCCTTGCAGGACCCGATTGCGTCCGTGATCGCGCCGGAGGATGGGACGTATGTCATTGCCGTGCGCGAGAGCAGCTACGCGGGCAACGGCAACAGCCGGTATTGCCTGCACGTGGGCGAGGCTCCGCGTCCGACGATTGTCTACCCCGCGGGCGGTAAGGCAGGTGACGAAGTCGAGTTCAGGTTCCTCGGCGATGTGAAGGGCGATGTCGTCCAGAAGATCAAGCTGCCTGACAACTTGAGCGGTGATTTCCATTATTACCTTCAGCAGGACGGCCAGAGCGTGCCTTCGCCCAACACGCTGCGCGTGGTGCCGTTCGGCAACGTGATGGAAGTCGAGCCCAACAACGGCGCGGCTGAGGCGACGAAGACCGATGCGGAATTGCCGCTCGCCTTCAACGGCATCATCGCCACCATGGGTGACACGGATTACTTCCGCTTCAACGCGAAGAAGGGGCAGACGTTTGACGTGCGCTGCGTGGCGCGAGGCATTCGTTCGCCGCTGGATTCGGTGCTGACAATTCACAACGCCCAGGGCGGCCAGATCGCCGCCAACGATGATTCAGGCGGCCCGGACAGTTACCTCCGCTGGGCGGTGCCGGCCGACGGCGAGTATCTCATCGGCGTGCGCGATCACCTTGGCAAGGGCGGCGCGGATTACGTCTACCGCGTGGAGTTCATGCCGATCACCGTGGACCTGTCGCTTTCCATACCTGAGTTCGCCCGTAACCGTCAGGACCGCAACACTGTTTCCGTTCCGCGCGGTAACCGCTACGCGACGCTCCTTCGCATCAAGCGAAACAACTTCGGCGGCAACGTGGTGCTCAGCGCACCGGACCTGCCCGCAGGCGTGACCGTGGCGATGGATGCGATCGACGGCACCGTCAACGACGTGCCCGTGGTCTTCGAAGCGACTGCTGATGCCGTCATCGGCGCGAAGCTGATTCCCTTCAACGGTCAGCACTTTGAGAACAAAGCCATCACCGGCGGGTTCACGCAGTCGCTCGATCTGATCTACGGTCAGCCGAACAACACGGTCTATTACAGGGCCGATGTGGATCGCATGGCGGTCGCGGTGACTGAGGAGGTGCCGTTCAAGATCACGGTGATTGAGCCGAAGGTGCCGCTGGTGCGCAACGGTTCGATGAACCTGCGGATCGTCGCGGAGCGCAAGGAAGGATTCAAGGCTCCGATCCGGGTGCGCATGCTGTGGAATCCGCCGGGCATCGGCTCGGCTAATGAAGTGGTCATCGGCGAAGGTCAGACCGAATGCTACTACTCTCTCAACGCCAACGGCAACGCGCCGGCGCGGCAGTGGAAGATCGCGATGCTCGCCCTGAGCGATGAAGGCAAGGGCGCGGTGTGGACCTCTTCGCAGCTTGCCAGCCTGACGGTGGCCGAGCCTTATCTGGGCATGAGCATTCCCATGGCCGCGGGCGAGCAGGGCAAGAGCGTGGCGATTCTCTGCAAGCTCGATCAGCTCATTCCTTTTGATGGCGAAGCGGTGGTGGAACTGCACGGCATTCCGCCGAAGGTCACGATCACGCAGAACCCGATGAAGATCACCAAGGACATGACGGAAGTGATCTTCACGGCAACGCTCGCGCCCGATGCCCCGGTGGGGCAGCACAAATCACTGTTCACGCAGGTGGTCATCACCAAAGAGAGCGAGCCGATCGCTCACAACATCGGCGGCGGCGGCGTGCTCCGTATCGATTCGCCCCCGCCTCCCAAGCCCAACGCGCCGCCTCCGCCCAAGCCGGTGCAGGTTGCCGAAGCACCGAAGCCCGCGCCACCCAAGGCCGAGCCGCCGCCCAAGCCGCTGTCTCGCCTTGAGAAGCTTCGCCTGGAAGCGGAGGAGCGCGCCAAGGCGGAACAGAAATAATGGCAACCGAGGTGACGTGTGCAGTGACCGCAGGACTATGATTTCCCATGATCAAGCTGATTGAAGACAAAATGGAACGGCTTCGTGCGCTATGCGAGAAATATCGCGTCGCCCGCCTGGACCTATTTGGTTCCGCGACGACCGATGAATGGAATCCCATCCAGAGCGATCTGGATTTTCTCGTGACCTTCAATCCGCCACCGGCGGAAATGGGAGGATTCGACCAGTACATGGATTTTCTGCTCGACCTTCAGCGGCTTTTTTTGCGAAAGGTCGACCTGGTGGAAGAGAGTGCCGTGAAGAATAAATATTTCATCGCGGCCGTGAACCAACAGCGAGTATCAGTGTATGTCAAAGCTGCCGCGTAGCCCCGACATACTGCTGGGCGACATGCTGGAGGAATGCGTGTTCCTTCAGACGTTTGTCGCGGGTCACGACCAGTCGCGATTCGACAACGATCGACCCTTCCGAATGGCGGTCGAACGCGGACTGATCACCATCGGCGAAGCGCTGTTTCAATTGAATCGGGAGTTTCCCGCAATCGCGTCCCAAGTGCCAGAACACGTGAAGATCATTACGTTTCGGCACATTCTCGTGCATGGATATGCCGACATCGAGAGCTCCCGCGTTTGGCTCGTTGTGACCACCAAACTAGAACCACTGAGAATCGCCCTGGCCCAAATGCTTGAAGACCTTAAATGATGATTACTACTATGAAGACTACATTCATGCTCGTGGCCGCGTTCGTTATCGCCGCCCTCGCCGCCCCCGCCTTCGCCGACCGGCAGCTTGTCAAGGTCGAAGTCTCTCCGACCGACGCCACCCTGCTGCACTCGCGCGATCGCCAGAGCCTGGTCGTGCAGGCCACCTACAGCGACGGCGTCACGCAGGATGTCACCGACATGGCCAAGTACACCTTCGCCAATCCCGCCTTCGCGAAGATGGACGGCAACCGCGTCCTGCCCGTGGCCGACGGCGCCACGGAACTGAAGATCGAATACATGGCCCACGCGCTCACCGTAGCCGTCACCGTGAAGGATGTCGGCAAGGAGCGGGCGGTCAGTTTCAAGAATGATGTGATGCCCGTCTTCCTCCGCGCCGGCTGCAACACCGGCTCCTGTCACGGCGCCGCCCGCGGCAAGGATGGCTTCCGCCTCTCGCTTTTCGGTTACGACCCCGATGGCGACAACTATCGCATCACCCGCGAGATGGCGGTGCGCCGTTCCAATCTCGCCTTGCCGCACGAATCGCTGCTCATGCTCAAGAGTGCCGGCAAGGTGCCGCACACCGGCGGCCAGCGCATGAAGGAGGGCGATGAAGAATACAACACGCTCATCCGCTGGCTCGAGGCCGGCGTGCCCAATGATCCGGCTGATGTCATCACGCCCGTCTCGATGGAGATCCTCCCGAAGCAGGCGGTGCTCGAAGGCGAAGGCGCCAAGCAACGCATGACCGTCCGCGCGACCTACTCTGACGGCTCCAAGCGCGATGTCACCAGCCTCTGCCTCTTCCTGACCAACAACGAAACCTCGGCGAAGATCGGCGAGGACGGCGTCGTCACTGCCGGCCAGCGCGGCGAAGCCTTCGTCATGGCCAGGTTCGCCACCTTCACCGTCGGCTCGCAGGTCATCGTCATTCCCAAAGACCTCAAGTACGAATGGCCCAACGTCAAGGAGAACAATTACGTTGACAGGCTTGTCTTCAACAAGCACAAGAAGCTCCGCATGCTGCCTTCGGAGCTGTGCAGCGATGAAGTCTTCATCCGCCGGCTCTACATCGACATCACCGGCACCCTGCCCACGCGCGAGGAATTCGACCGCTTCATGGCCAGCACCGAGCCGGCCAAGCGCGATGCCCTTGTCGATGAATTACTCAACCGTAAAGAGTTCGTCGAGATGTGGGTGATGAAGTTTTCCGAGTTGCTCCAGATCAGGAGCGACGGCAACCAGCGCATGAGCTACAAGGCCACGCTGCTCTACTTCAACTGGCTCAACGAAAAGTTCTCCAGCAACGTGCCGATGAATCAGATCGTGCAGGAGCTTCTCTCCGCCACCGGCGGCACGTTCTCCAACGCCGCGACGAACTACTACCAGGTCGAGCAGGACACGCTTAAGATTTCCGAGAACGTCGCCCAGGTCTTCATGGGCATGCGCATGCAGTGCGCTCAGTGTCACAACCATCCCTTCGACCGCTGGACGATGGATGACTACTACAGCTTCGCCGCGTTCTTCAGCCAGGTCGGCCGCAAGAGCGCCGAAGACCCGCGCGAACGCATCATCTTCAACTCCGGCGGCGGCGAAGTGAAACACCCCGTCGGCGGACGCAACATGGCCCCGAAGTTCCTCGGCGCCGAAGTGCCCGATGTCAAAGGCAAGGACCGCCGCAAGGTGCTCGCCGAGTGGCTCGCTTCTCCGCAGAATCCGTACTTCGCGAAGAACCTGGCGAATATCGTCTGGGCCCACTTCCTCGGCCGCGGCATCATCGATTCCGTCGATGACGTGCGCATCAGCAACCCGGCTGTGAACCCCGAATTCCTCGATGAACTCGCCAAGCGATTCACCGATTACAACTACGACTTCAAGAAGCTCGTGGCTGATATCTGCAAGTCGCGCACTTACCAGCTTTCGACCCAGCTCAACGACACCAACAAGCTCGATACCACCAACTTCACGCACGGCCCCATCCGCCGGGTCCGCGCCGAAGTGCTGCTCGACGTCATCTCGCAGGTGACGGACACCAAGAACAAATTCCAGGGCCTGCCGCTGGGAGCGCGGGCCGTGCAGATCGCCGACGGCAACGTGAACACGTACTTCCTCACAACCTTCGGCCGCGCCCAGCGCGAGACCGTCTGCTCCTGCGAAGTGATCATGGAGCCGAACCTGTCGCAAGCCCTGCATCTGCTTCTGGGCGACACAGTGAACAACCGCGTGCCGCAGGGCGCGGTGGTGGCCAAGCTGCTGAAGGAAGGCAAGACGCCGCCGCAGGTGATCGAAGACCTGTACATCCGCTGCTTCAGCCGCAAGCCGACCGCGAAGGAAGCGGAAGACCTGATGAAGATCGTCGGCCCGGAAGAGAACAAGCAGCAGGCGCTGGAAGATGTCTTCTGGGCGCTCTTGAACACGAAAGAGTTCGTGTTCAATCACTGATGGAGGAAGGAACGAAGGGCAGAGGGACGAAGAGAAGGAGTATGGCGGTGAATGGATTCACCGTTTGGCGTCCGCCTTTGAACGGCGGCAGTGCATGGATGCCTGTATGAGGATTCGCACGATGAACATGTATGTTTCTCAGCGCGTTGGAATGGTTGTCAGTCTGCTCGCCGCTCTCGCGGCCGCGCCGGCCTTGGCCGCCGACAAGGTCACCTACAACGACCACGTCGTGCCCATCCTGCGCAACCACTGCTTCAGTTGCCACAACAGTGACAAGAAGAAGGCGGACCTGGACGTGTCCACCTACAACACCATCCTCGCCGGCGGCGGCAGCGGCGAAGCCCTCGCCGCGGGCAACCCTTCCGACAGCCTGCTCTTCAAGCTCATCAATCACCTTGAAGAACCGAAGATGCCGCCCAAGTCGCCCAAGATTCCTGACGGCGAAATCGCAGTCATCAAGAACTGGATTGAAGGCGGCCTGCTGGAAAACTCAGGCTCCAAAGCCATCGTCAGCAAAAAGCCCAAGGTCGATCTCGCGCTCAAGTCCACCTCCACAGGCCGGCCCGAAGGCGACCCGCCGATGCCTGGTGGCGACCTGCTTCTGGAGCCGGTGATTCACACCGATCGCGCCGGCGCCGTCACCGCCATCGCCACCAGCCCGTGGGCGCCGCTCGTGGCTGTCGCCGGTCAGAAGCAGGTCATTCTTTACGACATCGACACGCTGGAAATCCAGGGCATTCTTCCCTTCCCCGAAGGCTTTCCGTACGTCCTCAAGTTCAGCCGCAACGGCCAGCTCCTGCTCGTGGGCGGCGGCGTCGGTGCCAAGCTCGGCAAGGTCGTGCTCTTCGATGTGAAGACCGGCAAGCGCGTCACCGAAGTCGGCGATGAGTACGATGCGGTCATCGCCGCGGACCTCTCGCCCGATCAATCACAGGTCGCCGTCGGCGGCCCTTCCAAACTCGTGCGCATCTACTCCACCAGTACCGGCGAACTCGTCGAATCCATCAAGAAGCACACCGACTGGGTCACCGCGATCGCCTTCAGTCCCGACGGCGTTCTGCTCGCCACGGGTGATCGCAACGGCGGCGTCCATGTCTGGGAAGCCGAGACCGCCCGGCCCTACAGCGAACTGAAAGCCCATCAGCAGGCCGTGACCGACATCACTTGGCGCGATGACTCCAACATCGTCGCCACCGCCGGCGAAGAAGGGCAGATCATGCTCTGGGGTCTGGAGAACAGCAACCGCATCCGCAACTGGGGCGCGCACGGCGGCGGCGTGCAGTCCGTGCGCTTCGCGCATGACGGACGTCTCGTCTCCATCGGCCGCGACAAAACGACCAAACTCTGGGACGGCAACGGCGGCCAGCAGCGCGCGTTTGATGCCTTCGGTGACATCGGCCTCGTCGTCGCCATCTCGCACGATCAGTCTCGCGTCGTCGCGGGTGATTTCACCGGTGAGATCCGCGTCTGGAACGCAGCCGACGGCAAACTCACCGGCAAGCTCAGCTCCAATCCGCCGAAGATTGACAAGCGCCTCGATGATGCGGGTCGATATCTTGCCCTGAAGCAGACGGAGCATGACAAGGTCGCCGCCGCGCGGGCCGCAGCACTGGATGGTTTCACCAAGGCGGAAGCGGCCCTCACAGCCGCGCGGAAGAATGCCGGTGACACCGCCGCCGCCGCGACTGCCGCACAAGCCGCGATGAACGCCGCGAAACAGACTCATGCACAGGCCGTGGCGACGAAAGACAGCGCGCAGAAGGATGCCGAAGCGAAGCAGAACGATCTGAACGCGAAGAAGACAGTGCTCGCGTCGGCGACCGAATCCCTGAACAAGATGCTGGGCGTGGTGAAGCCCACTGCTGAGGCGATCACCGCCGCCGAGGCCGCGCTCAAGGCGGCTGAGGAATCGTACGCCAAGGCGAAAGCCGCCGCCGATGCGATGGCGGACATGGCCCTGCTCGTCAACGCCGCCGCCAAGGCCAAGATGCTGGTGGACGATTCCGCCGCGGCGCTAGCGATGCTTCAGGCCGGCATGACGGATGTGCAGGGCAAGGTGAAGGCGAGCGAGGTGGCCGTCAGCGGAGCCAAGGCCGTCGCCGATCAGGCTGAGGCCGCCTACGCCGCCGCCGCGAAAGTGGTGACGGACACGACCACCGCGCTGGCCGCAGCCGATGCGAACATGAAGGCCACGATCGAAGGCCATCAGAAGGCACTGGCCGCAGCCGATGTCGCGGGCAAGGCCGTCGCGCCGGTCGAGGCCCAGACGAATGCCTCCCGCGACGCGGAGCGCAGCGCCCGCATCGATCTGATCATCGCCGAGGCGGAAGTCTCCGCGGCCCAGCGCCGCATCGCCTACTGGAAGGCTGCGCAGTTCAACGTGCAGGTGCTGGCCACCGGCCACGAACTGGACGAGAAACAGGCCCTGGCCGAGGCCACGCTGGCGCATGCGGACAATCTCAAGGCCATCGCCGATCGCACCGCCGTCGAACTGGCGTCCGTGCAGAAGGCGTTGGGCGAAGCCCCCGCGCTGATGAAAGCGAAGGAAGAGGAAGTCAGCAAGGCTAAGGCAGCGCTCGACGGCGCGAACGCCGCGCTGCCGAACTTGAAGAATGACCTGGCCGCGAAACAGGCGGGTGCGAAGACGCAGGCCGATGCCCTTGCAGTGATCGCGACGGACCTCGCCAAGGTGCAGTCGGTTTTGAAAGCCGCACAGGAATCGGTGGTCAGTTCCGAAGCCAGCGCCAAGGCCTCGGCCGACAGCGCCGTCAAGGCCAAGGCCGCCGCGGATGCGATGTCGGATATGTCGATGCTGGTTGAATCGTCCGCGAAGGCCCAGCAGGTCGCCGCCGAATCCGCCGCCGCGCTGGAATCCGCCCGCCGCGCTGCCGAGCAGGTGGCCGCCCGAGTGAAGACCCTGACGGATGAACACGCCAAAGCCAAGGCTTCGTTGGATGTGGCCAATCAGGCCGTGGTCGTCGCGCAGCAGGCGCTGGATAATCAGCCGAACGTGATCAAGCAGATGGAAGCGGCCTTCGCAGCGGCGACGGATGTTCGCGCGAAGTCGCAAGCGATGGTCGATGCCCTGCCGGGCAAACTCGCGGCCCTGGAGCCCGCAGCTAAGCAGTCTTCCACCGATGCGGCTGCGGCAAGGGAGATGGCGAACAAGACCACCGCCGAGGTTGCGCCGCTCAAGCAGAAGTACGAAGGGCTGGTGGCGGAGTATCAGAAGCTCAAGACGCAGGGGTGATTCGGTATCGGAGAATCAGGGATTTTCCTTCGGGTACACGGCTCGCTCAATGATGCTGAACCGACGATTCCCGCCGTACACGAGTTGAGACAATTCCAACTGCGTGTCTTGGAGTTGCTTCGTGTAGTCTTTCAACGCCTGTCGGGCGGCGTTGATCTGGGCGTCGGCCTTCGCCAATTCCGCTTCGATCAGGCTCCCCTCGCGAAGCGCGGCCTCCCGCTGGGCCAGTTGCGTTCTGATGTTCAAACGCTCCTCGATGGCTGCTTCGAGTTGAGCGCTCTTTTCGGCGGCCGCCTGAATCGCGGCGGGCGACTTCGTCGCCGACAGGCCGTCGAGATCGCTCCTGAGTCCATCGATGGTGGTCTCGATGCGTGCCTTTTCCGCGTTCAATTCGGCCACTGCTTTCAACAGTCCATTCTTTTCGCCGGGGTCCATATAGCCGGGCTTCAGCATGACCTTCAATCGTTCCTTTTCGAGTTCCTGAACCCTGGCCGCGGTTCGCGTGACTTCGGTGTCCAATTTCTTCTTCTGCTCCAGGAGCGGACCTTCGACCTTCGGCGTCTCGCGACGAAGGAAATTCTCGACCAGCTTGTTGGCCATCGGTGCGACCAGCCCGCGGTCTTTGTGATGGGCGGTGATGGCGATGATCTCCAGCGTCGGCTCAGGCCCAGTCTCGCGCTGGATCGTTATCGCCGCCTGAAGCGATTGAACGAGCTTGTCGTAGGCGACCTTGCTCTCGGCCGTCACTTCGCCTTGCGCGTTTCGGGCAATCGCTGTATCAAATCTCAGATCGCGAATCATCTGCTCGATCGCGGCGCGGCCGGTGAACTCGTCATCCGACAGCGGTTGCGCACTTCCGCTGGTCGCATTCCCTTCTCGCTTCGCAGGCAGGCTGGTGCTGTACTGAAGTTTGGCGGTCGCCTGATAGGTGCGTTCTCCGGGCTGCGCGGGTTGCTCGATGCGCGCGGGTGGCTCGATTTCGCGCTCAGTCCTGACGCTCGCAGGATCGGTGCCTTCGTTACCACATCCGGTCAGGAGAGCGATGACAAGAACGGCGGATATCGAATGAACCGACCTTAGAAGTTGGATTGAGTTCATCGCAAGGGCCCTTTCAAGTGATGCGTCTGATCGATGCTTTGATTTCTACTCGACGACAAGCTCGCCTTCCGTCGCCCATTCCAGCCATGTCAATCGTACGCCGAAATCGCTGACCGCGAGTACCAGCTCAAGTTCACATTCGCGCACTTTTGCCGACCAGAATGCCAGTCTCGCCTGGGCATCCTCAAGCTGCCCTAGGATTCTGCGTTCTTCGTGGAGGACGATGAAATAGTTCCGCTGCAGGATTTCCAAGGGTTCCTGGCGCTCGGCTCGCTCGGCCGCGCGGACCTCGGCGGCGTCCAGTTCGCTGCGCAGGCGAGCCAACTCAATGACATACGCGTCGCCGGTGTTCCGATCTTTCCCCGCTTCGACCAGTCGCTCGACGCGCTGCCTGGCTGATTTGACTTGCGTGTTCTCTTTGACTTCGCGCAGTTCCATCGCAATCTCGTCCTGCGACGGAAGCCCCACGCGGCCCCAAAGCCGAGTGGTGGATTCCTTCTGATAGAACCGGTAGAGCGCCAGATTCAGTTCGTTGACCATTCGCCCGTACCGCGTCACTTCCCCGTCGCACTTCTTTTTGGCAGTGAGCAGTTGGTCATCCAGTTCTTTGCGTACCTGACGCAGATAATTCTCCCCCAGCTTGTTGGCAATCGCCGCCGCCCGATCCGGATCGGTGTCACGCACAATGACCGCGATGATCTCCACACCCTCTCCCGCCGCCTCGCTGCGCACGGTCACGTTCTTCTGAATGCGCCCGACCAATGCCCGGAATCTCGTCTTGCCAAACGCGGTCAGCTCGCCATCGTCAAGGCGTGGAAAATCCTTGTCCCATTTCTCCGCGACCACGACCGCTTCAATCGACTTCGTCCGCGTGATGTCGTATGTGCGCGTCACCCGCATCCGCTGGTACGCCCGGCTCATCATCCCGGGCTTGTCGAGAACCAGGTCCGTGGACGCATCGACGACCTGAAACCGCGCGGTCGCTTCATAAAGCGTCGGCACCTGCACAATCGGCCCTTCGGCGCGCGCAAGGCCGTTGACCGCGCCGATGATGAGACACGCGGCAAACGCCGCTCGCAAGGCATGGGAAAGCAGTTGCATATTGATTCTCCAGTGTGCTTCATCTTACCGGCGCCGGGGCGATTTCATCGGTGAATGCCTGAATGATTCGCGGAGCCCGGGTTTACATGGTGACCGCCCGGCCTTGCCGATACAATGAGGAGTCAGGAAACGATTGCTATCCGCTTGATCCAAAAGCGCCGGAGTTGCCCGCATGAGAATGAACCTGTCCTTGATCTTGAGCCGAATTGTGTGGGCCGCGATGTTGCTCCTTGCGCCCGTGTCGATCGCGCTGGCCCAGCCGCAGGCTGAGAAACCGCCCGCGCCCAACGACGGTTCGCGCGGCTACCTCGACACCGTGCTCGAAGATCAACCCGTCGCCTACTGGCGCCTCGAAGAGACCGATGGCAAAATCGTCAGCAGCGCTCCGCCTCGCGTCGTGGCCGGCAAGGCTCAGACGCTCGATGGTGAACGGGTCGGAGAGGTAAAGCTCCATGTCGCCGGGCCGCGGCCTGAGGTCTTTCCGGAGTTCGACAAACAAAACTTTGGCGCCCGATTCAGCGGTAAGACGGGTTACATCCGCATCGCTGATCCCAAAGGCGCTGGCGATCACAAGGACAGCGTGCTCGATTTCCGCAAGGGCGATTCGATCACGATTGAAGCGTGGGTCGATGCGGATGCGGTGGGCGATCAGCAGCAGCTTTACATCGTCGGCAAAGGCCGCACGGGAAACAGCGCGGTCAAGGCCCACAATCAGAACTGGGCACTGCGCCTGCGCGGCGTCGATGGCGCGGCAGGCGTCAGCTTTCTCTTTCGCGGCGAGAGCAATCGCTCCGACAAAGGCGCGGACACCTATCTCGACTGGCATCGCTGGACGAGCGAAGCGCTCATGGTGCCCGGGCGCGGCTGGCATCACGTGGCCGTGACTTACACCTTCGGTAAAGGCGATTCGATCCGCGGCTACATCGACGGCAAACCCGTCACCGGCACGTGGGACATGGGCGGCAAGACCGATGCGGGCCCGGTGGTCGATGATGATGACATCTGGATCGGCTCCTCGATGGCGGGCAGCCCCGGCAGCACCTTCCGCGGCGCGATCGATGAAGTCGCGGTGTATCGCACGGTGCTGAGCCCGAAGCGCATCGCCGACCGCTTCGAGAAAACGCCGACGGACGAAGACAAGGGCAACGCCCCGATTGTCGATGCCGCTTCTCTGCCTGCCGGTAAGGTGCGCGTGGAGATCGTCGAAGGCATCGCGTCGGATCGAAGCTGGCAGTTCCTGATGCCGCGCGAGAGTGAGCAGTATGACCAGGAGACGTTCGCACTGGCGAATGTGCCCAGCAAATATTCGGACAAGGGGATCATTGTCGATCGCTCCAATCCGTATCTCGTGCGTCTGTCGGGCAAGGTGAAACTCCCGGCCGGCGAATACCGCCTGCTGCTGCGTTCGCTCAACTCCGCCCGTCTGTTCGTGGACGGCAAGGAAACAATCGTCACCCGCTTTGTCAACCGCAACGCCAGCGGCCATGAGCGCGTCCCGCCTCTGCCTGAAACGGATGCGGCCCTGGCGGCGATCACCTCGGGCCACCAGGAAAAGGATGCGAAGGTCAAGCTTGCCGCGGGCGAGCATGTGTTCGTCGTCGAGCTTTTCGTCGGCGGCAAAGGCGTGCGGCCGGAGGTCGGCGAACTGC
This sequence comes from Phycisphaeraceae bacterium, assembly GCA_040902585.1. GTDB lineage: Bacteria > Planctomycetota > Phycisphaerae > Phycisphaerales > Phycisphaeraceae > JBBDXA01. The sequence goes on along the minus strand of JBBDXA010000151.1, from coordinate 2,037 downwards.
TGCTGGCGATCGGCGAAGCGAAGGCTGATGCGATGATGAGCATCCTTTCGCCTTCGCAGTCGGGCGGGGCGGCTTCGCTGGAACTTACCGAAGAGAACTGGTCGCGCTTCGTGAGCGACTATCGCGAGCGACTGCTGGTGATGAACGCGCAGCGAAGGGCGCTGGCGGATGCGAAGGAACGTGAATACTGGGACAAGCGGCACGCCTTGGCGCGCGAACTTTTGAAGGATGAAGTGATCGCCCGCGCGAAGCCGCAAGCGGCGTATGCGGCCAGCAATGAAGTCGATCATTACCTGAATGAGAAGCTCGCGGCGGCGGGCGTGATGGCGGGGGCGCTCGTTGATGACCATGCCTTCGTTCGTCGCCTGTACATCGACACCGTCGGTGTCATTCCTTCGCCACAGGAAATCGAAGCCTTCATCAAAGACGCGAGGTCCGACAAGCGTGCTCGCCTCATCGACAAGCTGCTGGCCGACCCGCGCTGGGCGGATAACTGGGTCGGCTACTGGCAGGATGTGCTCGCTGAGAACCCCGGCCTGCTCAAGCCCACGCTCAACAACACCGGCCCGTTCCGCTGGTATCTCTTCGAGGCTCTGTACGACAACCGCCCCATGGATCGCTTCGCCACCGAATTGATCCTGATGGAGGGCTCGAAAAACGATGGCGGCGCGGCTGGCTTTGCGATGGCGTCGCAGAACGATCTGCCCATGGCGGCCAAGGCACACATTCTCGGCAAGGCGTTCCTCGGAATCGAGATGGGCTGCGCCCGCTGTCACGATGCGCCGAATCATCCCTTCGAGCAGAAGGATCTGTTCAGCCTCGCGGCCATGCTCGATCGCAAAGCGGTGAAGGTGCCCAAGACGAGTGTCGTGCCCGTCACGCCGGAGGAAGCGAAGCGGCTGCTGATCACGATCACGCTCAAGCCCGGCGAATCGATCGATCCCGCCTGGCCCTTTGAAGAGTTTTCTAAGGCGGCGATTCCTGAAGGCGTGCTGCGCGATGCGATGGATTCGCGCGAACAGCTTGCCGCGCATCTGACCTCGCCGCAGAACAAACGGTTCGTGCAGGTGGCGGCGAATCGCTTGTGGCATCGCCTGATGGGTTACGGCATTGTCGATCCTGTCGATGACTGGGAACACGGCAAGCCTTCGCATCCGGAATTGCTCGCCTACCTCGGCCACGAACTGGCGATGCATGATTACGATCTGAAACACGTGGCGAAGCTGATCCTGAACTCGCATGCGTATCAGCGCGAGGTGGGGCCATCGGCGGCTGAAACGCCCAAGCCTGCCGTGCGCCTCTTCGCGCAGCAGGCGCGACGGCGCATGACCGCGGAACAGGTCGTCGATTCGCTCTTCGCAGCCGTCGGCAAACCCCTTGGCAGCGAGGCGCTCACGTTTGATCCGGATGGTCGGCGTCCTGCGACGGACTTTTTGAACTTCGGCGTGCCTCGCCGGGCGTGGGAATTCACGGGTATGGCCAACGAGCGCGACCGTCCCGCCCTGGCGCTGCCTATGGCGCAGAATATCGTCGATCTCCTGCAAAGCTTCGGCTGGCGCGAGAGCCGGCAGGATCCGATCACGGTCCGCGAGCAGGCCCCCACCGTGCTTCAGCCGCTGATGCTCGGCAACGGACTGGTCGTGAGCAACCGCGTGGCTCGCCTGTCCGATGACAGCGCGATGACCGACCTGGCCCTGCGCGAGGTGTCGCTGCGCGAGACGATCAAGTCGGTCTATGTGCGAGCGCTGTCGCGCGAGCCGAGCGAATCGGAACTCGCCTTGTTTGAAGAGTTGCTGCGTGACGGTTACGACGCCCGGCGTGTGCCCGGCGCCCCGGTGAACAGGCCGCGCACGTATCGCACGACGGTTTCATGGGCGAACCACCTGAGCGCAGAGGCGACGGAGATCAAGTACCAGGTGGAGAAGCTCGTCCGCGAGGGCGATCCGCCGACGCAGCGATTGAAGGCGGACTGGCGCGACCGCATGGAAGACATGGTCTGGGCGCTGGTGAATTCGCCGGAGTTTGTGTTTGTGCCGT
>JBBDXA010000150.1:0-23697 GCA_040902585.1 Phycisphaeraceae bacterium | reverse complement strand
GCGTAAACACAAGCAGGCACCACCCTGCCGGGATGGTGCTCCAACCTTCTCACACCCGCTCTTAGACGGAAATGTAGCTCTGAACGTGAAGAAGTCCGCGTCATGCCACCGAACGCTCGCGCTCCGGACGCGATCCGATGGCTGCCGCCTCAGACTTCGGCACCGGCTCCGCTCCCGGCTCCTCCGGCTCCGCCAGCGTGGTCGAAGCGTCGCGAAGCTGCTCGATGAGAAAGGCAAAGAACCGCGCGCCCTGGGCCCCGGCCATGACGCGGCGATCGAAATTCATCGTGACGAAACAGGTCTTCCGCGCGACCACTTCGCCGTTGACCGCGATGGGCCGCTCCTTGACCAGGCCGAACGACAGGCCCAGAGGCCAGGACCAGGTGGTGAGAACAGAGTCCACGCCGTACTTGGCGGGCGAGCTGATCAGGGCGGCGCCGCCGCGGTACTTCTCCCACAGGCGTCCGGACCATTGCGGCAGCCGCAGCAGCAGGGCCGCCAGCCACGACGGGGCCTTGCGGATCAGGCCGCTGAAGCTGCGCCATTGTTCGTTGTTCGTCTCATCGCAGGTCGACAGTTCCTTCAGCGCACGCTGGACATCGGCAATGGGCCGCTCATCAGCCTTGCGGATGATGTCGACAAAGGCGACGCCCTCGGCTCCGGGAATATCGCGTTCCACCGCCACGGCCACGTCGATGTGGTGAAACTTCTGAAGCCTGGGTCCCAGGAAAGGCAGCCACCACCGCCGTATCACGCGACGGTTCGCATACGGAAACTCCTTGAGCGCCCGCGCCAGGGCTTTGACCATGAAGGCCGTGTACGAAGGTTTGCGGTCGCCCATGCTCTTGCGGACGGCTTCGATCTGCGACATGTCCACTTCGCTGACAAAGGTCACCGTGTGGGCGGGCTTGATCTCGTGTTCGATGATCGAGCGGTTCGCCTGGAAGAAGCGATTGTTGGGTTCGATCTCGAAGCTCATGTTCGTTTCCTTCGCGAAGGAGCGGCTCAGGCGGCTGGGCGCTTTTCATCCTGCGCATTCGATTCCCTCGCCGGTGCAGTCACGGCGGCGGCAGGCTCATTGTCGCTGCCCGCTGCGATGCCAGTCTCTTTCTTGAGGCTCACCAGGTACCTCACATACGCGATGTACCCGTGAAACACGTTCGCATCCGCCACCAGGCCTTCACGGCGGAAGATGCCATGCACTCGCGGCAACCTCGTCGAGGCGATCGCGGGGAACCAGTGGTGGTAAATGTGCAGGTTGAAATTCAAGTTCGGCAACAGCAGCTTCTCCCACCACGTGGGTTCGATCATCGGCGTGGAGCCGGACATCGAGGCGTTCACCAGATTGTACTTGTGTTCGCAGATCGCGCCGAAGCGCACGATCACCTGCATCACCGTCAACAGCGGCAGAAACCAGTAGATGAGAAAGATCGGCCAGGCACCGGTCAGCGTGAGCGAGGTCGCGGCGACGGCGTAGAACGTGAGCCGCACCCACAGCGGCGTGCCGCGCAGAGGGCGGTCTGAATCGTCGTGGGCCGCCTTGCCTTTGAACGTACGCACGATGTTCATGCCGACCAGGTCGGTGATGATCGTCCAGATGAACCGCCGGGCGCGCTGAGGGAAGGACCACTCCCGGCCCTGCTTGCGGCGGTAGTCCGGGTCCTCGTGCGTGAAGTAGTGATGATGATGCGCCAGGTGAACGCGGCGATAGCCTTCCAGTGTGATGAGCAGCGGAAAGGCACACGAGAGATTGGTCAGATGATCGCCGGCCTTGGATTGCAGACCGAGGCGATGGGTCTGTTCGTGGATCAGCAGGCCGAGGATATTCTGACGCGTGCCGATGTAGAAGATGACGAGAACGCTCAAGGCCCAGTGGTTGACCCAGACCGCCAGCGCGATGCTGCCGATGATCGTGAGCCAGGTCTTGATGAGCTGGAGGAAGAAGCCCTTCGGGTCCGCGCCGAGCAATGACTTCACTTCCGCCAGTGCTTCAGGCGAGAGCCTGGAAGGATCGCCCGCGACCGCTTCGGGCAGAGGCTCGCCGACTTCGTACATCGGCACCGGCGTGTCGCAGGAAAGAGGGAAAGGGGGTGTCATGGTGCATCATGCGGGTCTGATAAGCGGCCGTCTCATCCGTAAGATCGGCTGACATCGAAAGCACCTTTATCAGTAACACCCCTAAAATGAGCCTAATTTACCAGTGCTCTGCCTGCAAGTCGTTCGATCAGAAGCCGGCGACAGCGAGCGATGCCTGCTTGACGTCAGCCTTGCTCGACAACTCCGGGAGACATGCCGCCAGACCCGTGTGCAACGCCTCGTCGAGTGAGAACGCCCGCATCTCCTCCGCTATCGTCTTCGCCGCGGCCTTGTAGCCCGGCTCATCACGCAGACGATTCGTCGCCCGCAGGAGCGACGCAGGGCTGACCTTCGCCGGGTTCATCACCATGCCTGCCCCCGCGGCGGCGACGCGGTCGGCGTTCCACTGTTGATCGCTGAACGAAGGAATGCCGATGACCGGCACGCCGCAACTGAGGGCTTCGTAACCGGTCGAGACGCCGCCGTGGGAAACGACGACGTCGACCTGACGCATGACATCGAGATTGGAAACGTAACTGTGTACTTGAAGGCGCGGATGCGTCGGCAGAGCGGGCGGCGTCTGCGAGCCGGTCTGAAGCACGACGCGATAGCCGCCTTCGAGCAGGGCAGTGATGCACGGGCCTACGAGTGATTCAGGAAACACACTGGTGCCCATCGAGATGTAGATCGCCGGTGCATCCTTGGGAACTTCCACGCGATGCTGCTTCATGGCAGCAGGCGCATCCCACAAACACGGCCCGATGTGAACGGTCGTGTCCGGCGCGCCATTCAGCGGCGCCAGTCGCGGCAGGTCGGCGATCAGGCAGCGGTCGCCCGCGCACATGTAGCGACTGAACCGGCCCAGCGGGGCGATGCCATGTCGGCGATAGACTTCATCGATCGGTTTGGCGAACGGCCGCTCGAAGATCGGTTCGAGCATGCGCCCCAGGGCACTGCTGTAAACCGCATCGAGCAAACCCTGCGGCAGATGCCAGCGGTTGCGCAGGAAAAAGGGCGTTGACTTTCGTTCGTGGAAATAAGGCGAATAGACGCCGTTGCAAATACTGACGGTGGGAATCCCCAGCTTCTGTCCGACGAGGGATGCGGTCAGGCGCATGTCGCTGATGATCAGGCGCGGGTTCAGTTCGCGGATCAGAGGCAGGTCAAACGCCACGTAGTTTTCGAGTTCATCCGCGTGATACGTCGGCTGCATCCGGCGCAGGCGGCCGTAGACCGTCTCGGGTGAGAGTACGGGAATGGAGTGGCTGGTGAAACCCTTTTCTTCGATCCAGGCGCGGTGATTTTCACCGGCTGCGAAGACGACATCGATGCCGAGCTTGCGGAGGACGGAGGCGATGGCGAGGGGCCTGGCGATGTGGCAGACGGAGATTGATTCAACCAGAAAGAGCACGGGCCTGGCTGCGGACGATGAGCGTCGCGGTCGATTCACGACCCCGGCATCCTTGGGCGACATGGCAAGTTCGGTCGACAGATTCGCCCTCTCTCATGCTTTCAGGGCTGACAGCGGCAGCCGCGTGGATCGACTGGCGGGCTGCTTGCCGAAGCCGAGGCGACCCATGAAGGCGACGCGAGGCCAGGTGTCGCTGCCGAGCAGTGCGGTGAATTTTTCGTTGATCTGTGCAGCCCGCGCTACGGCGCGAGCGTTGGTGGAAAAGGCGAGACCATCGCGACTGTACTCCGAGAAGATCAGCGGCGTCATCTCCGGTTGAAGGAGCAGGTTCAATTCCGCAGCCGTGAGCCAGAACCGTTGCAAGGCGCGGCCGGCGGCGACGAAGTCATCGGTTGATTTCGGCGGCTGATCCGCGACAAGGAAAAAGTGCGCCCCGCAGCGGAGGCCGGGCATGAAATCCAGTTGCAGGCGGGGCAAAACGGTGCCGGCCATGAAGCGATTCATGAAGGTGATGCGCGACCAGCTCTTCATCGCCCATTGCATCAGGCGGCGCGTGAGCGGATCAACGCCCACGGCCTGATCGGGAATGCGGTCTTCACTTTCGCGGGCGTTCCACTGAATGACCTTGCGATGCGTCTCGAACGCTTCGCGCGTGGTCAGGCGAATCCACGCGCTGCGGTAGAGCAATTTGGCGATGCGGAACCGTTCGCCCAGTGATGAGAGCAGCCGCAGCGAGAAGCCTGCGGGAAGGGCGCGGGCAAGGGTGTCACACTCCACCTGCGCAAGGGCCCTGGTTCGCAGCGGTCTGCGCTGGGTGACGCGCTGGCGAATCTGCTGTGCCAAAGGATCGGATCGAACGGCGCGATCCGCATCGAAGGTCACATCGAAGAGGGGCAGATCATCAGGCTGATTCGCTCTTCGCTCGATGCGCGTGCGCAGGCCTTGCGTGGTCGCGGCGATGGAGATGGTTTCCAGGAGCGCGCCCAGGGCGATCTGCGAGGCGTGGCCGCGCAGGTCGTAGACGCAGTCATGGCGTGTGTCGCGGCCATGCACGACGAGGTGGCGATCGCCGGCGACTTCGAATCGCCAGGGCTGGGTGTTGTCACCGCTGGGCGCCCAGCGCCCGAGTTCGAGAATGCGATTGATGGGTGTATCGCCCAGGGCAGGTTTGATCGGCCGATCCGATGACTGAATTGCGCTGTCTTGCGGCGCGCGGGACAGCGACTTGCCTGTGACGGGCGCGAAGGCAGCCTGCGCATCAGCTTGCAGCGCGTTTGACGGCAGGTTGCGCGTCGGGATGGAGGGTGCGTTTGCCAAGCCGTTTTCTCAAGAAGTGCAGCAACACGCGCTGCAAAGGGTTGCGGTTGCCCCAGGGGCGCCAGGTATGGACGAGTTTCTGTCGGTAGGCGTCAAAGTGAACGCCACGGGGCGCGGGTTTCACTTTGCCGCGGTTGAGGAGAATCTTCATCACCTGGGCGGCGACCATGCCCGCACAGATCTCACATGCGATGCCGGTCGAAGGAACCCGGCGATTGTCGAAGTCAACCGCCGTCGCATCGGCGACATACGACGCCTGCAACAGGCGCGGCGTCAGGCCCGCCATCAGGCGGATGAGCTGCTCCAGCCGATCGCAGCCTTCGAGACGGAAGTATTGTTCGAATGTCATGCCGCCGGGCAGGAACGTGAGCATGGCGGCCCCTAGACCGACGGGTGCGGCAGTCACGGCGGGAATACGAAACTCTTCACACTTGCGGAAGACGAGGCGGCGGGCGTCGACGGCGAAGAAGTCGATGCCGTCGACGTAAAGATCGCAGCCCTGGAAGAATTCGTCAGCGTTGTTCGGCTGCACGCCTTCGTTGAAGCAGCGGATGTCCACGTCGGGGTTGATGTCCCGCGCCATCTGCATGAGCACGGAGACTTTGGATTTACCGAGCGTGCTGATGGTGGCGCCGGCCTGGCGGTTGAAGTTGACTTGCTCGAAGACGTCCAGGTCCGCGATGTGAAAGGCGCCGACGCCGAGGCGTGTGAGCGTGAGCAGATGGCTGCCGCCGACGCCGCCGAGGCCGGCCAGCGCGATGCGTTTGCCGCGCAACAGATTCTGCTCGGCCTGGGTAACCCATCCGATGTTGCGGGAGAACGATTCGTTGTACCGGCGGAGATCCAAGTTCCGTGTTCCTTCCCCGGGAATGCTGCTCTTCCAAATCATCGACCCTTTGACCTGTCTACTCCATTGTGTCGTGATCTCTCGAAGAATGATTGGCAGGCACATTCAGGCAGAAATCGTTCCAGCCAGGCGCGGCACGTAGGTCACGTTGTTCCACAGCTCCGCCAGCATGTCGACGAAACCTCCGATGGCCGTGCCGGCGATCGTTTCAGGGGCGAGCCTCAGCTTGCGGTCGAAGGAAGAGCGCGGAAGCGGGCGGTCCACATACTCGGCAATCGAGCGCGGCATGGGATTGAGACTGAGCTGTCGTTTCGTTTCGCCGTGCAGCAGAACGACGGGGCGATTGCGCACGATCGGGTGAACGCTGACAGGGCCTGCGGTCTCAAAGCCGAACTGCCGGATGTAGTATTTTGAATGGGACGGGTGGACGCCGATGACGATATCCGCCAGCGACCAGCAGGAGCTGTAGAAGACGAAGCGCATCATTTCGCGGAAGGCGACGGTAGCGCGGGAGATGGGGAGCTGAGAATCGGCGAAGAGGCCGACTTCCATGAGTCGCTTGCCATCTTGGCGCATGCGATCGAGGTGGGGCTGATAGACGCGGTCCAGAGGTAGCCCGACAGGCCCGTCGTGCATGATCGTGAGTGTGCTGACGACTTTTTTGCCTTCGTAGGCGACGACGACGGAAGTGGTGGGGCGGATGGCCTGGGGAACGGTGTGGATTCGATGCGGGTTGTCTTCGATCAACTCGGCGTCGCGGTAGGCTTGGTAAACCAGTTCCCATGCGGCTGCGACTTGGTCCGGTCGTTGGGCGATTTCGATGCGCAGGCCGGCGGCCGGGTCTTTTTTCCCTGACCGTGAACCTTGACGTTGTTGATCCATCAACGTGCTTTTTGTCATAGTGGGCTCGCGATTGGCATCATGCCGTGCGGATGAATGTGAGAAACTGGGGGTAAGTGAACGGTTCAAGCCTATTCATTGCGTTCCTGGGCGCGGCGTAACGACCTACCTACGATCCATGAGTCTGCGGACCGGCCTGCAATTGAATATAGGGTGTAGGCTGTATCAGTGGGGGTTTTTTGGGGGGCGAAGACAAAAACGATGGCGGGATTCACAAATCCCAAACACGGATTTGCCGGTGGTTCTTTATCCACGACATTCACACGACATAGCCGGCGCTATAACGGCAGGATCCGCGTGGGTTCAAATTTTCAGAAGAGGCGACCGGCTTGGCATCCATTCCACGCCGATAGTCCGGAGTTTTGACGCGGCTGGTCCATCCCATGGCCCGCGTCGATTGATCGGCCTGTGTAACCAGGCCTGGATCGTCTCTTCACTGCTCAGTCGGGGAATCGTCGGGTTCATCCCACCGAGGCGACCTTTTACCCTGCGTCGAACGCCCTTGGGGCTCCACGACAAGTTGAATTCCCTGTTCTGACGTCAATCTACGGGTCAGAGAGTAACCGAGGATGCCGACCTGTCAAGGCCTATTCCTCATTTGGTCTGCGAGTTCTTTACAACGGTGTGAATACCTCCCTCTCGCTTCCGTGATTAGGAACGCGATGGAAGAGGCTTCATTCGCAGTCGCCGCAGGGCGAACTGTGGCGATCCGAGAGGAATGCCTCGATCGGAGACGTACACAATTCACTGGCGGGGAAGGGGTAACGCGACTCGAAGGCGGCAGGGGGAACCGGATTGTCCACGAAGTATTGCAAGCCGCGAGGCAGGGGCGAACGAACGAGCTGCACGCCCGGCTCACCGCGAAGCAGCACCACCGGGTGATCGTTCACCGCGGCATAAGACTTCTGCGGCCCGGCTGGCTCGAATCCGAAAGCTCTTGAATAAAAGCGAGCATGCCTCGGATGCACCCCAATCACAAAATCCGTCACGCCCTGATGAATGCCCCAGCACCAGGCGTAGCGCATCAGTTGCAGCAGCGAACCGGAACTGCGAGCCAGATTCTCGCGGCGATCGGCGAACAGACTCACTTCCATCATGCGCCGACCCTGCCGCCGAAACGCGCAAAGCTCCTCGCCATACACGCGATCCAGCGGTAGCTGCGCGTCGCTGTCCATAATGCCCGTCATGGTGGAGACCGTCAACGGTCCGATGCGGCCGACAAATACAATCGCCTGCGGGCCGGCGGCGTATGGCGTGGTGTGAATGCGATGACGGTTCGGCGGAATCAGCTTCTTGCGGCGATACGATCCGTAAACGAGAGCCCACGACTCGATGACTTCATCGAGCGAGCGCGCCACGTCGAAGTGCAGACCACACTCAGGCCGCACGATCTCCACCGCGCCGGCGACGGCCGTCATGTCTTCGCTGGAGTTGTCCTGTCCGTATGGCATAGTGCCCTTGTCGTCTGGTCCCTGACCGGAATGATCTTCATCCCCCATCGACGGGTGGAGACGAGGGGTTGACCTGATTCCTCTGATTTTGGCGATTGCGGCGACTTTCGAGGTGTGTAACCCGCACTTACCTGATTGGCGATTCGCGCAGGGGCCGCGCGGCTTATCAGACCCGCCGCGCAGGCAAAGCGGACTTTGATGGAAAAGTCGAAGTCAAATGACCGCAATGGATACCTGATGGATCAGGTGACGGGCGACGCGACATTTGCGTTTGTCACCTGAGGATGCGCACATCCAGCCGCTGATAGCTGGTGCCGCGGCGGGTGATGATGTGAAGCTCATCCGCCTTGTCGAAGACCGCTTTGCTTCCGGGGAGCAACGTGCCGATGTCTTCGCCGCCGATGCCATCGATGACGAGAAGGGACCGGGTCTCGCGATGAGCGCCGAATAGGACGTGCTTGCTGTCGGGGCTGAACAGCAGGCCGTGTTCCCAGATTTCGTCAAACCCGCCGAGCGTTTCGTCATCGAGATGAACTGTATTCAGCTTCTTGTCGACCGCGACGTAGGCGAGGCGTTTGCCATCGGGGCTGAACGACAGAAAATCCACGCGGTCGTGAGGTTTACTGGCCGGGGTGCCGTCGGCCATCATCACGCTCCACTTGTTATCCTTCTGCGCGAGGTAGGCGATCCGTCCGCCGATCGGACTGAACTGCGGGCCTTCCACATTGTCGAACTCGGGCTGTTCGACATCATTGATCACCAGCATGGCCTGCCGGTCGCGTCGGATGCCGATCGCCAGCGTCTTGCCGGACTTGTCCATCGAGACGCCCTGGATGTGCTCGTAGGTCGCTTTCTCCTGGCCGTCGACAACGAGGACGCACTGGCGATTGCGCAGGGCGACGTAGGCGGTGCGCCTGCCGTTCTCGCTGAAGCCGAAGCCGGTGATGCCGTCAAAGGTCCTGCCGGGAATGCCATCGACCATCATGTTCTGCTGGTTGCCGTCGATGGCGGCATAGGCCACGTGCTTGCTGTCCGGACTGAAGATGATCTCGTTTCGGCCGATTTCCGTGACCGCGGCATGCTCCTGCCCATCGACCACCGCCCGCCACTTTCCCTCTTTTAGCGCGGGGTAGGCTACGCGCTTGCTGTCGGGGCTGAACAGGATCGCGCCGATCGCTTCGTAAGCTTCGCCCGCTTCGCCGTCGATCAAGACGCGCCACTTGCCTTCGCGCAGGCCCGCAAAAGCCAGACGTTTGCCGTCGGGGCTGAAGGTGGCCGGCCCTCGGCCCAGCGCGTCGAAGTCTTCGCTTTCCTTTTCATCGACGACGACCAGTACTTTCCCGTCACTGCGCTTGGCGATGTAGCTCAACCGGCTGCTGTCGGGGCTGAACACCAGTCCGCCGATGCGACGGTACGGTTTGCCTTCGACGCCGTCGAGGACCGCATAGCGCAGGCCGTCGCGCAGGATCACGAACGCTATGCGCCTGTTACTCGGACTCACCACTTCGGTGTCGTTGAGCACCTCAGCGCTCTCGATCAGCAGCACCTCCTTGCGCACGGTGTTGACGCCGGTCTTGACGACGGGTGTCGCCCCGGCTCGGGACAATTTGTAGGCGTCAAAGCCCAGCGTCAGCGTGAGTTCGTCACCAATGATCGTGGCTGAGAAATTGGACTTTGCGCCGCCCACGCTGAAGCTGCCCTGTAGTGCGTTGCCCTCGGCGGTTCCGGTAAACTCAAACGGTTTGCCGGCCTTGATGATCTTTCCCTTGCATGTCTTGCCTGTGTGTTCGATGGTCATTGAAAGATCATCACCACTGAATTGCCCGGCAAATGGGCCCTTTACTTCAGGTCTTACTTCAGGCGGCGGGGCGGCGGGCTGCTTGTCCTTCTCCTGGGCCACAGCGCTGGTCACCAATCCGAACAGGAGCAGCGACGCCGCCAGAGCACGATTCAGTCGGGCAAGGAAAGGTTGTAGGTTGAGTTTCATCGTGGCTCCTCGGTCGACTGGTTGATCGGGTCGTACCCCGGAATTGATCGGCAGTATCCCCATGACAGTGTAAGCAGGCCGGTGCGGAGGGCATAGATGAACCTTCCGTTCAAGCCCAATGGCGAATCTGCGAGCCGTTGGGGTATCTGCCCCGGCATGCAGCGCCTTCCTCGAATACCCCGACGGCTCGCAGACTCGCCATCGGGCTTGGCACGTTTCCTCTTCCCTGTCTCCAATCCCTTGTTCCCCTCACCGCTTCCGCCACGGCACATCCTCCACGCCTGCCAACTGGTTCGCCCGTCGCGCCAGCGCAAAGAGCAGGTCGCTGACGCGGTTGAGGAAGATCACGACATCCTTCAACCCCGGCTCGGTCCGGCTGAGCGTCACACACGCTCGCTCGGCCCTGCGGCAGATGGTCCGCGCCAAGTGCAGCCTCGCTGCCAGTTCACTTCCGCCAGGCAGGATGAAGTTCCGCATCGGCGCGAGTGGTTCGCAGATGGCGTCGATCATCTGTTCCAGTTCGGTCGCATCGTTCGAGTTGATGCGATCGATCGATGCGGGCGAGTCGGCCTCATCAGTCTTGCGCGGTGTCGCCAGGTCCGCGCCGACGTCGAACAGGCGATTCTGAAGCCGCGTGAGAACGGTGGTGACAGGCTCGAAAGTAGATGCGGCTGCCGCCAGACCCAGGGCACTGTTGAGCTCATCGACGCAGCCATACGCCTCGACACGGGGCGCGTCCTTTTCGATGATCTGGTTGCCAAAGAGACGGGTGGTGCCGTCGTCGCCGATGCGGGTGTAGAGTTTCATCGCGCCGATGATACGGCAGGCGACGCGCGGAGCGAAGAAAGGCAACGCCGTTTACTGCCCGGGACTGACATCGACTTTGCTCAGTTCCATCGCGCTGGTGCCGGCGTTGCCGAACTGATCGACGCGGATCTGAATGAACCTTCCGCTCGGCGGCTCGCTGGATCTGAAGCCATCGAGCCGGCCGCCTTCGGCTTCCGTCGTGGCAGGTGCGCCATCGATGCCGTAGCGGATGCGCCAGCGGCCGTTGGGCATGTCCCATTCCGCGCGGAGCTTGAGGGACTTGGGCAGCGCTTCAAACTTCGTCTTGCCCAGAAGGACGGAACCGCCCGTCGGGTCCGCCTTGCGGATTTCCAGGTAGCAGCTTCCCTGGTCGTTGTAGAGGTGCAGGAGCACGCCGCGGTAGGCATCGTCCCACACTTCGAATTTGAAAGCTTCGCCGCGACCGGCGGATTCAAAACGGGCCACGTCGAAGGTGATGTCACATGATCCGTTGCCAATCACGCGCTTGATGCCCGGCTCATTCACGACATCACTGTCCGTTAGGCGATACCGACCCTCGGCCAGTTTGCCGCCGCCTTGAACGAACGTCCACGCGGGATCGAGCGTGCTGCCGGGGAAGGATTCGGTGAACGTCTTAAGTCCCGCGCCGTTGCCTCCGCCGCCCGGTCCGCCATCAGGACCGCCGCCCCTTCCGCCATCGCCGCCTGACGATGCGAGGACGATGATCAGAATAATGACCACGACCGCAGCCGTGGCTCCGCCGATGATCCAGAGTTTTTTGGAGCCGCCTTCAGGTGCGACGATCTCACCGTGGCTCATGCGTGCGACCGTGCGGGCTCCATCCACATAGTTGATGCGCGAACGCGAGCGCTCGCCGGGCTCAGGTACGGGCACGCGCGCTGTGCGCGCCGCGGTCCGCTCCGTGCCACTGATCGCCTCCGTCAGGTCCGCCAGTTCGCCGGACATGTTCGGATCGTTGAGCGTGTTCACCGCGCCTTGCAGCTCCGTGACCAGCTCTTCGTACGATTGATGGCGATCCTCCGGATTGCGCGCCAGCATGCGGGCGATCACATTCGCCGTCGCGGGATGAATGCTGGGCACGACCTCGCGCAGGTTCGGCGCAGAGTCCACCAGCCGGGCGCGGACGATGTCTTTGACGGTTTTGCCGCGGAAGGGGGGCCGGCCCACCAGCACGTGAAACAGGCTCGCGCCCAGGCTGAAAATATCCGAGCGGAAGTCGGCCTTCTTGCCTTTTAGAAGTTCCGGCGGCAGGTAGAACGGGGTGCCGTAAATCTTGCCCTCTTCGTGCGTGTCAGCGAGGCGAGCGAGGCCGAAGTCCACGATCTTCCCCTGCCCGTTGGCATCGAGAAGGATGTTGGCGGGCTTCACATCGCCATGCACCATGCCTGCGTTGGCGGCTGCCTCCAGTCCGCGGGCCGCGTCGATGGCGATCTGAAGCGTGCGGCGTTCGTCGCCGGGCATGTCCTTCTCGATCATCTGGTCCACGCGCCCGCCGGAGACCAGTTCCATCACGATGTAGGGCTGTCTCTTCTCGACGCCGATGGTGTGAACCTGCACGACGTTGCGATGGTTCAGCGCCGCCAGGCTTCGCGCTTCGCGCACGAAGCCGCGCATCGCCTCTTCATCAGCCGCGATCTTGCGGCCCATCACCTTGATCGCCACGTGCCGCCCCAGGGTGATGTCCTTGGCTTCAAACACCTCGCCCATCGAACCTTGGCCCAATCGCTTGAGCAGGTGAAATTGACCGAGCTTTACCGGCAGCGGAAACATCGCGCCGCACTTGGGACACTCGACCTTCGACAGCGGCGGCAGGCCCGCCACTTTCACAATCGTCCCGCAGGCGCAGGTGACCGTCTCCAACGGTTCGCCGAGGATCGGGCTGGTGCTGTCCGTTGACACGTGTGAAAACTACCTTGAAGCCGGCGTGATGCCAGTGTGGATTGAGGACGAATCGAATGGCTGCCCCGCGAGGGCTGACGGTGGTGACCGCGGATCGATGGAGCATTCTAACGCGGGGCGCAGGTCGTGGATACCGTTGGCGGCAAGACTGGCGGGGCGCGCCGCCATCACCGCTAATCCGGTCCCGGCAGCGGACTGTCGAGTTTCACACCTGCTCGCACGGCCATCAAGTACTGATGCAGCTCCGCGAGGCCGGGCACTTCATTGTCGGCCGCGTTCAGCTTCTGATTCGCGAACATGGAACCGGTCTTAATCGTGAGTTCGTACTTGACCTTTCCGTCTGTAAGAAAGAGTTCGCCCTTGGCCTTGTGAAGGCCGTACCGCACGACCAGGTTCCAGAGCGCTTCCCGCTGCAAAGGCGTGACCTTCAAAAGCGGCTTGGTCGCGCGGGTGATCACATCCCGCCCGCCTGCGAAGTGGAGCACATCATCAGCGTCGAGTTTGAAGAAGGTGAACTGCTGATTTGCCCCGGCTGTGGTCAGGGCGAGCGTGTAGTGAGCCGGCATCGTGTCGCTGATGTTCGACGACTGACAACCCGGACAAAGCAGAGCCGCGAAAAGCAAGAGCCAGCGCATGGGCGGTCCTCGTGAAGGGAATTGGCGAGCGGACAGTTTGCTGACGGCACCGCTAAAACGCAAACCTCATCGCGAAGATGCCCGTAAGATCTCCGCAAAGATCACGAAATCGCCAAGAAATATCTTGTAACTTTGCGGGCTTGGGATATATTTGAAGTGGGGCAGAATCTGTTGGGTGCCGTGGTTTCCTATCAAACCTTCAATTCAAGAAGGGAGACGGCTATGAGAAAGCGTGTGACAATTGGCGAACGTATGGGATTGGTGACGCTGACACTTCTGGCGGCGACGATCGGTCTTGGCATTGCCGGAGCGATCCTGGTGGGGATCATCAAGCTGTGGTCACAAGTGTGATCGCGCAGGCGATGCGTCCTGCCGGTTTCCTGGTTCTTTCTAGTTCAACAGGCCGAGGTGCCGGACACTGCTGCGACATCGGCCGGATGCTGTCCTTTCAATCGAGCGATCCAACGCCCGTGTACCGGAGAGAATTCCTCAATGTTGAAAAGGCCTGACTTCGTTGCATTCCCACTTGGCCTGCTACCCCCTTCCCCTGGCCCTTCCGCCGAACTGACCACACGCCTTTCCCGCGCCCTTGCGATCTGCCGCGGATCGTTCTAAACTACCACCGTCCAAGACCATGGGCGTTCTGCCGGCGGTCGTTACGGCCTCGGTGTCGTTCATCGGTGTTCGGTTCACGCTGCCCGTTTCCATTCATAAGGGTCTCGACATGGCCAAGATGTTTTACACGCTTCAGGAAACCGCGGAGAAGCTCGGCGTCGGCGAAGACGAAATCAAGGAGATGGCCAAGGGCGGCAAGCTCCAGCAGTTTCGCGATCGCGACAAGCTGATGTTCAAACGCGATCAGGTCGATTCCCTCGCCTCGGCCCGCGCCGATGATGATGCAAGCGAAACCGGAATCTCCTCCGGCGCGATTCCGCTCGATGAGACCGGACTGTCCACCGGCGAGATACCCAAGGGCGCGCGCTCCAGCGGCGATCAGATCGATCTGGCCATCGACGAAGATGATCTTCCCGGGGCCAAGAAATCCAAGAACGAAGACTCGCGCATGGCCACGGGCATCAGCGTGTTCGATGCCGGCGAGATCGATGATGCCGACCCGCACGCACAGACCATCGTCAAGCCCGTTGACGATGAAGAAGAACTCGCGCTGGAAAGCGTCGGCTCCGGCTCGGGCCTGCTCGACCTCACGCAGGAATCCGATGACACCAGCCTCGGCGCTGAACTGCTCGATGAAATTTACCCCGGCGGCGAAGGCTCCGATGCGAAGATCGAATCGCCCGGCAGTTCCTCCGGCGCCTTTGAACCCGCCAGCGCGGCGTTCGGCTCCGGCTCCAGCGGTCTGGAATATCAGGCCGGCGGCGGCGGCGCTCCGGTTTATGTTGAAGTTGTCGAAGAGCCTGATCCCGCGGGCAATGGTTTGGGCATCGGCATGTTTGCCGTCGCCCTGGTCGTCCTCATCGCCGCGATGCTCGTCGCCGTGGGCGCGGTCAACGGCACTCATCTGGACATCACCAAGACGATTGCCGGCCCCGGCGGCGACGAAGACAAGACCCTCATGTACTACTTCATCGGCTCGCTCGTCGCGGCCATCCTCTTCGGTGTGATCGGCTTCTTCATCGGCAAGAGCAAGAAAAACGCCGCTTGAGGCGAGAGGGCCAAGGGAGGTGGGCCAAGGGCCAAGGGGCCGGCGGCCAGAAGGTTCGATTTATCCGGCCTCAAAGCAGTCAGCTACATCCAAGTCGAAAGTCAGCCTGTCAATCGCCCTTAAGCGCGTGACACTCTGACTTTCGACTTTTGCTTTCACAACCCGTTCGCTCGTAACATTCCTTCCCTTGGCCCTTCACCCTCCACCCTCCCTATGCGCCTCACCCCGCTCGGCAAACGCGAATGGTTGACCATCCTGCTCATCGCAGCGGGACTCATCGGCCTGTTCATCTGGCTCCAGATCTGGTGGCCCATTGCCATCGTCGTGATCATCGCCTTTTGTCTTTGCGCCTTTTTTCGCGATCCCGAGCGCAACACGCCCGTGCGTCGCAACATCATGGTCGCGCCTGCCGACGGCGTCATCAGCTCCATCCACGAAGTCGAACATTTCGAAGCCTTCGGCGAAGGGGCGACGTGTGTCCGCATCTTCCTCTCCGTGCTCGATGTGCATATCAACCGCTCGCCTTGTCACGGCCTCGTCGGTCCCCTCACCGGCAAGCAAGGCAAGTATCTCAACGCCCTCAATCCCAAGTCCGCTGAAGTGAACACCTGGTCCATGTTCCCGCTCCTGCACCCGACGAAGAAGCACCCCATCGCGGCGGTGCGCCAGGTCTCAGGCATGATCGCCCGCACCATCGTCTGCACCGCCAAGGAAGGCGACATCCTCCAACGCGGCGAACGCTTCGGCCTGATCAAGTTCGGCTCCACCACCGAACTCTACATCCCCAAGAGCTTCCAGCCCAAGGTACTCGTGCAGATGCGCCAGCGCGTCTGGGGCGGCGAGACGGAGATGATCGAAGTCCTTCCGCCCGGTGAGGCGGGCGCGGTGAAAGAGAAGGCGGCGGATGAAACGCCACGGCAATCCGATTGAAACGCAGAGAAAACCAGAGGTCGCAAAGAGCGCAGAGGGGGATGCATTGTTTCAAACAAAGAATCATCGCTCTGCGCCCTCATCCTCCTCCGCGCCTCTGCGTTAAATCCAGACAACCAGCCAGTACCCGGCCCCGTCATTCACCTCCACCTATAATCCCCGCGCATGACCGACCGCGCGGAAAAGCTCGACCAACTACGCGCCAAGGCCCGCGCTCTGCCCAAGGTGCCGGGCGTCTATCTCATGAAAGATGAGAAGGGAATCGTCCTCTACGTCGGCAAAGCACTCGTCCTGCCCGATCGCGTGTCCAGCTATTTTCTCCCTTCCATCATTGCGACTGCTGTCCAATCGCTCGGCCCAAAAAAGGCTCCGATGCTCGACATCGTTGATGACTTTGACACCATCGAGTGCGAAGGCGAGTGGGAAGCCCTGCTCACCGAGAATCGCCTGATCAAGGACATTCACCCGCGCTTCAACGAGAGCCTGAAGGATGACCGCACCTTCCCGTACCTCGTCATCACCCTGCGCGATGACTTCCCCGGCATCTTTATCACCCGCGAGCTGAGCAACCCCGAGTTCAAGGGCGCGAAAGTGCTCGGGCCGTTCACCAGCGTCCACGCCCTGCGCGAATCCATCGCGCTGCTCCAGCGCGTCTTCAAATTCCGCACCTGTCATCTGGATATCAAGGCTGATGATCCGGAACTGCGATACTTTCGGCCCTGCCTGCTCTATCCCATCAAGCAATGCACCGCGCCGTGCGGAGCGAAGATCAGCAAGGAGGACTACCGCGCGGATATCGATCGCTTCATCCGCTTCATCGAGTCGAAGCGATCGGTGATGCTGCGCGAAATGATGAAGGAGATGGAGGCGGCCGCGGCGGACAGGCAATACGAAAAGGCCGCGGTGCTTCGCGATCAGATCAAAGCCATCAGCAAGCTCGACGAGCGCGGCTCGCACAAGGACGGCTGGCAGCCCGAAACCGAATCCTTCCACACCGATCCGAAAAAAGGCCTCGAATCCCTGCGGAAAACGCTGGAAATGGAAGAGCCCATCCGCTGCGTCGAGTGCATCGACATCGCCCATTTACAAGGTGGCGAAACGGTCGGCTCGAAGGTCTGCTTCATGGACGGTCGGCCCTTCAAGAATGCCTACCGGCGATTCAAGATCAATACCGTGGACAACGACGACTACGCGGCGATCCGTGAAGTCGTGAGCCGAAGGTACCGCGATGCCGGCGCGGGCAACGAGTTGTATCCGGATGTGATCGTCATCGACGGCGGCCTCGGGCAACTGCACGCTGCGCTCGAGGCGTTCGCGGAGCTGGATGTGAAGCCGCCGATGGTGATCTCGCTGGCGAAGAAAGAGGAATTGATTTACGTGCAGGCGAAGAAGGAGCCTGTGCGGCTGGGGCGGGAGAACCTCGGTCTGAAACTCTGTCAGGCGATCCGCGATGAGGCGCATCGCTTCGCGCAGCATTACCATCACATCCTGCGGCGGAAGAAAACGGTGGGCGAGTAGCCGCTTGCGGCGTAGCAATGACCATCGCTGAGTTCAACGATTGCGCACTCCTCCGAACATCGCCGGCACCTTTACCATCACCGCCGCCGGCCTCCACCTGCGCGTGAAGGTCGTCCCCGGTGCGAGCCGCACGAGGATTGTGGGCGTGCTGGGTGACCGCCTCAAGGTCGCAGTCTCGGCCGCGCCGGAAGGGGGGAAGGCGAACCGTGCGGTGTGTGAGCTGATCGGAAAGGTAATCGGCGTACCGGCGCGTGATGTGAGCATCCTCACCGGGCAGACGAACCCGCTCAAGACACTTGAAATCCGCGGGGTTTCAATGGCGGCCCTCGTCGAACGACTCGGGCGGGTTCTCACGTGAAGTGACACGGTGCGCCGCGGAACCCACCCACGGGAGTGGGTGGGCTTTGCATCGTGGATGAAGAAAGGTAGAAACGGAACTATTCATCCATCTCCTGCTGCTGCCTCTGATATGCGTGTGACAGCTCGTTGTGGAACGAAGTCCAGTCGTTAGCCCATTTCTCCGCCTCTTCAGCCGTGATGTGACCGTACTGCACCAGGTTCACCAGGCTTTTCTCCATCGTCACCATGCGCTCCTCAGGCACGTCGCGCACCTTCGTCTGCATCACCGAGTAGAGCTGCTCGATCTTCTGCATGCGGATCTGGTTGGCCACCGCGTAGCTGTTGTTGAGAATCTCCATCGCCACCAGGCGGCCCTTGCCGTCGGCGCGCGGCAGCAGCTTCTGGCAGATTACGTGACTCAGGCCCAGTGACAGTTGATTAGCCACTTCGTCCTTACGGTCGGCGGGGAACATGTCGAGCAGGCGCGTGATCGAACCGCGGCAGTCACGCGTGTGCAGCGTGGAAAACACCAGATGCCCCGTTTCCGCAGCGGTCAGCGTCCACGAAGCCGAGTCACGGTCGCGCATCTCGCCGACGAAGATCACATCCGGGTCTTCGCGCAGGGCGTCGCGAAGGCCGTACTCGAAGCTGGGCACATCGCGGCCGACCTCGCGCTGCGACACCATGCCGACCTTTGTCTTGAGGCGATACTCGACCGGGTCTTCCAGCGTGATGACCCGCACCGGCTTGGTTTCAAGGATGCGGTCGATGAGCGAAGCGATCGTCGTACTCTTACCCGAGCCGGTAATACCTGTAATCAGCACCAGGCCCTGCTGCTTGCGGAGAATGTCCTTCCACACATCGTTGGGAAAGCCGATGTCCTCGACGCGCGGCGGAGTCGATTCCAAAGCGCGCACCGCCGCGACGAGGCCGTCGTTGTCGTGAAAGATATTCAGGCGGAACTGCTTGATGCCCACGGCCATCGAGCTGTCGACGGAGCGCTGATCGCGCAGCGTCTGCTGATCCTGTTCGCTCAGCAGGACACGGGTAACTTGCTCCATGACCTTGTCGGTGAGCGGCGAACCCTTGAGGCGTGTAAGCCGGCCGTCGATGCGATAGGTCGGCGGACAGCCGACTTTCAGGTGCAGGTCCGACACGCGCATCGTGCCCTGCTTGGTGAAGTACTCGAGGAGATCCTCGACGCTGAACATGCGCCCTTCGCCCAGGGGGTAGAGCTTGGTCTGGAGAGTGAGTTCGTCAGGCATGGCGGGTTGTGAAGCGGTAGGAAGGAACGGCAAGCATCGTACCCGGTCGCGGGCCTGCCGCCGAGTCCGGTTGCACTGATTGTGAGGGGCTCGATTGTCGCGCGATTGTGCGATCGCACCCAACTCCCGGGAAAGGGAAGCCGATGCAACCTGCGATAGGTTCCGAATGTCTTTTGAAAGGGTGCAAGCGATGAAGGAATGGCGACTTCTCTTTTCCGTGGTCGGCGCGTTGGCGATGCTGACTCTTCTGGATCCGATCGCGGCACTTGCGGTGTCTTCGCCCGCGAAAGGTTGGATTCAACCGGATGCGCCTTACGCCGAGTGGCGCGGCTCATTCGACAAGGTTCGCCAGGAACGCATCTCGATCATTCAACGCGTTGACCTGTCGCCTCTGAAAGTCGCGGCGGACGAACCGGCAGGCAGCGGCGGCGATCTGAATCTGCCGTGCTTCGTCGGTGTGTTCGGCGGAGCCTTGTACTTCGAAAAGAATCCGATGCTGCTCGAGCGGCTGCACGTGAAGGATGTGCGGTCGATCCTCAGCCCCGCCTTCAGCGTGCTGTCCAGTGTTCCCTCCTCGCGCTGACCGCCACAAGTCATCGCGGTCATCGCGGTCATCGCAGTCATCGCAGTCATCGCGCTTCGGGCGCGAGCTTTACCACCGCCACCTTCAGAATGCCCGGCCGATGCGGCAGGCGATTCAGCAGGCTCGCCGGCGGCTCGGCGTCGATCTTCAGCAGCATGAGGGCCGTGTCGCCGCGCCGGCTGATGGTCATGTCCGCGATGTTCACTTTCGCTTCGCCGAACTCGCTGCCCACTGTGCCGATCATGCCGGGGCGGTCTTCGTTCTGAATGAGGATCATCGAGCCGGCCGGGATCATGTCCATGTGGTAGCCGTTGAGCTCGACGATGCGCGG
The DNA here is from genome assembly GCA_040902585.1 of Phycisphaeraceae bacterium. GTDB lineage: Bacteria > Planctomycetota > Phycisphaerae > Phycisphaerales > Phycisphaeraceae > JBBDXA01. The sequence continues at coordinate 3,717 of JBBDXA010000150.1, read as the reverse complement.
GCGCAGGTCGTCGTACACCCGGCCGACCACGCGCCGCACTTCATCGCCCGGCAGCGTCTTGTCATCCACCGCGTTGGCGGGGCCCTTGACCGTGATCGCCAGGCGCGAGCCGATGTTGTCGTCGTCAGTGGTGACGGTCTTGATCTGGATGCCGCGCTGCTCGGCGATGTGACCGACGCTGATGACGTTGATGGGGGTGTCGAGGTGGCGCTTGAGCAGGCCGACGAGCGCGGTGCGTTCGATGGTGCCTGCTGCCTGGGCGAGTTGTTTGCCGTTGAGCTCGAAGGTGACGGAGGCCAGGCCGCGCGTGATCATCGGGCTGATGAGTTCCGCCATGCGCCCGGCGAGGTCTACATAGGACGCCTGCACCGGATTCAGGTCCACGCGCACGCCACCGGCGTTGACCGCGCCGAAGATACCTTCGCCGCGCAGGTATTTCAGCAGGCCGTCCGCCGCGAGAATGCTCACTGCTTCCTGGCCTTCCTTGGTGCTCGCGCCCAGGTGAGGCGTGGTGAGAATCTTCGGGTGATTCAGCAATTTGCAGGCGGGGTCGGGCGGCTCCTTGGTGAACACATCAATACCCGCGCCGCCGCACTTGCCGCTTTCGACAGCGTTGAAGAGGGCGTCTTCATCGATGATGCCGCCGCGCGCTGCGTTCACAACCATCACGCCATCGCGGCAGAGCTTGAAGGTTTCATCATTGAGCATGCCGCGGGTCTGATCGTTCATCGGCACGTGGAAGGTGAGAATGTCCGCGTGCGGCAAGAGGTCCTTGAACTCGGTGAACATCTTCGCCTTGCCGTCAAGCATGGTGGGGGCGTTGATGAATGGATCGTACGCGACGATCTCCATGCCGAACGCCAGCGCCCGCTCGGCGACGGTGCGCCCGATGCGACCGAAGCCGATGACGCCCAGCGTCTTGCCGCTGAGCTGCGAGCCGATGAGCTTGCGGTCGAATTTTCCTTCGCACATGCCTTTGTAGGCCGGGCCGATGTTGCGCGCCATGGCCATGAGCAGCGCGAAGGCGTGCTCGGCGGTGCTGATGGTGGAAGCATCCGCCGAGTTCATGACGAGAATGCCCTTGGCGGTGGCGGCATCGAGATCGATATTGTCCACGCCGACGCCTGCGCGGGCGATGACTTTGAGTCGGCCGGGGTTGGCAAGGATTTTCGCCGTGACCTTGATGCCGGAGCGAACGATCATGCCGTCGCAATCCTGCACGAGCCTGGCGTATTCATCCTCGGTCAGGCCGGGCTTGTTGACGAGCTCGACATCGGCCTGTGACTGGATGAAATCGAGCCCTTCGGGCGCGAGCTTGTCAGCGACGAGGACGCGGAAGGTGGTGGTGGAAGTAGATGTAGGAATAGCCAATGAAGTCATTGGAGTTTCGTTTCCTGAGATAGAAAGTAGGGAGTGAAGGTCAGCGGGCGTCAATCAAAGGTTCGCCCGTTGGCCGAGGTTTTCGGCGATATCTTCCGGGTCGTTGTGATACACGATTTCACCTACGCCGAAATGCTCAAGTTGCGCTCGGTACACGTTGATCGATTCCCATGCCCGGTCGCTATCCATGCCATAGGTCGTGCAGAGGATCTGATGCACAGACTGCCAGAATTGGGCGATCAACTCAGGTTTGAATCGGGTTTTGATCATTGCGGGTTCTTTCATATTCCGTCCTAAGTGACAGCGATCATCTCGAAGTCCCGCGGAGCGTTTTGGATCGCATCATTCAATGGTACGACGGCCGGGCGGGTATGAAAGCTGAACTGATCCGCGTCATCCATCGCGACACGCTGGCTCCAGAAGGCCGCGACAGGTCCTGTCACCATATCGTACCACCCGGACCGCGAAGAGTCAGGATGCAGGTGATTCTGGATGCCTGGCACTGGGCTTTGTCGGCAATGCTGGACGAAACTCCAATAATCCTCAGAATTGTAGTCTCCATTGACAAAGGCAAGGCTGTTCAGTTCGGCGATGGTTTCTCGTCGAACAGTGAATCGAAGAAGAAACGGTTTTGTAGTGGGGGACTTGTGTTTGACCCTTGAGGCGCGGAAGAACGCCCACTGCTCAGCCTGATGGCGAATTGTTGTCGTGTAGAACCCCTGACCAAAATCAGTGTTCGCGCGTCCTTTGGACGGGTCAACGCCATGCTTCTGAATGGAGTCCGCGTCTTGCTTCAGGCAGCCATGCCAGAGGTTGAGCCGTTCACTGCGCGGCGGCGTCCAAACGGGTGCGGATTGGAGAAGGGGTATCATTTTGGCGATTCCATTGCCGGTGAATGCCGTTGCCGGCTTGCTCAAGGCGGCCTACGAATGTAGCTGTTTCATCGCCTCCGTCGCCGCCGTCACCGTCTCCTGAATCACGTCTTCATCGTGTGTCGCGCTGACAAACCACGTCTCATATTGACTCGGCGGCAGGGCGATGCCTGAGTCGAGCATGTGGCGGAAGAATGAGCCGAAGGCTTTGGTGTCGCTCGTGGTCGCCTCTTCGTAGTTCGTCGGCGCGGCCTTGCGGAAAAACGGGCAGATCATGGAGCCAACGCGGGTGACCGAAAGCGACACACCCGCAGCCTGCGCCGCCATCGTGAGACCGTCCTGCAAAAGGCGGCTGTGATGTTCCAGCGTCTTGTACACGCTGCCTTCGCGCAGAAGTTTCATCGTGGCGATGCCCGCCGCCATCGCGAGCGGGTTGCCGCTCAAGGTGCCCGCCTGGTACATCGGGCCATCGGGGGCCACTTGTCGCATCAGGTCCTCGCGCCCGCCGTAGGCTGCGCAGGGCAGCCCGCCGCCGATGACTTTGCCGAGGCAGGTGAGATCAGGCGTGACGTTATATATAGATTGCGCCCCGCCGAGGGCGACGCGGAAGCCGGTCATGACTTCGTCGAAGATGAGCAGGGCGTTGTGGCGGTCGCAGAGCTGTCTAAGCGCTTGTAAATACCCGTCAGCAGGGGGGACGCAGCCCATGTTGCCGGCGATGGGTTCAATGACGATGCAGGCGATGCCCCCGGAGTCCGCCCCGTGCTGATCGAACGCGTGCGCCATCGCATGCACATCGTTGTAAGGCACGAGCAGCGTATGGCTGGTGATGGACGCAGGCACGCCCGGCGACGAAGGCACGCCGAGCGTCGTCGCGCCGCTGCCGGCCTGAACCAGCAGCGAATCGCTGTGCCCGTGGTAGCAGCCGGTGCATTTGATGATTTTGCTCCGCCCCGTCGCCGCGCGGGCAAGACGGATGGCGCTCATGACCGCTTCGGTGCCGCTGTTGACGAAGCGCACGACTTCGACCGATTCGACCGCATCGATGACCAACTCCGCGAGTTCACTTTCCGCTTCCGTCGGCATGCCGAAGCTGAAGCCTTTTTCCGCGGCCTTCTTCACCGCTTCGACCACCTCAGGCGGGGCGTGCCCGAGGATCGCCGGGCCGTAGGAGCCGACGTAGTCGATGTAACGGTTGCCGTCGATGTCGTTGACATAAGGCCCGGTCGCGGAGGCGATGAAAATCGGATCGCGCCCGACAGCCTTGCAGGAGCGGACAGGCGAGTTAACCCCGCCAGGCAGCACGGCTTTGGCGCGGGCGAAGGCGGCGGCGGATTTGGTGTAGCGGTTTGCGTTCATGGGGAGGGGAAGTGTAGCACAAGCGAATTACGTGATCCCCGCAGGGCGGCGAGGTGTGTCAACCCAATAGAAATGTCCCCTACTTGGACTCACATAGAAATGTCCC
>JBBDXA010000149.1:0-24006 GCA_040902585.1 Phycisphaeraceae bacterium | reverse complement strand
CCCGTAGCTCAGCCGGATAGAGCAGCGGATTTCTAATCCGCAGGTCGCAGGTTCGAGTCCTGCCGGGGGTGTTTCAATTTCGCGGATACGTGCCCTTGAACCGTATCATGTCCCGTCGCTTTCGCACACCGCATTCGGGGATGGCATGATGGATACCAGTATTCCGATTCGTTCCGGCTGGCGGCTTCGCGTGATGACGGGCACGTCCATCGGCCGGGAGTTCGATCTGCCACAGGGGCAGTACGTACTCGGCAGCCAGTCGCCGGCTACCATTGTAATTCCCGATCCGAGCATCGCGCCGCAGCATGTGGCCATCGATGTGCGCAGCGATCATGTCTGGCTGACCGACAAGAGCGGCCGCGGCTTTAAGATCAACAGCACGCAGCAGTCACAGGGTCGCGTCGGGCCGGGTGATGCCGTACTCGTCGGCACATTTGGATTCACTTTTATCAACCCCGCGGTCTCAGCTTCGACGCCCCCTTCCACGTCCGCCTCAGCCGGCGCGATTCCGCATCGCTGGATCGCCAAGCTGCGACATTGGCTCACGGGCATGCCGCTACACGTGCGCGTCGCGGTCATCACCGGCAGCGTGGCCGTGCTGCTCTTTGCCCTGCTGTCGCTGACGGAGAACATCAACATCGTGCCCGTCACGCTGCTGGCGATGAGCGCGGTCGTACCCGCCACAGCCATGACCTATCTCGTGCAGAAGTACGACAAGACGGGCATCAGCTTCAAGACGTTGGCGATCACGTTTCTTGCGGGCGGAACAGTCGGGATCATCGCAACGATCATTTCCGCGGGAATCGGAGGCTGGATTACGGGCGGATTCCTTCTTTCAGCCATCTTCGCTGGCGTGTGGGAAGAGCCCGGCAAATTCCTCGGCACCGCCTGGCGCTGGGATCATCCCGCGTACGATCGCCCGATGGATGGTCTCATACTCGGCACCGTGAGCGGCTTCGGTTTCGCCGTGTTCGAGACGCAGGGATATATCCTTAACCAATTGCTCGGGAGCGGCTTGAGCGATGCGCTTTACGTCGCTGTCCTCCGCGCGGTGACTGCCCCCTTCGGTCACGGCCTGTGGTCGGGCATCATCTGCGCGGCGTTCTGGCAGTGCAATCGCAAACTCCCTCAGGCAATCCGCGATCGCTCCTTTCAAAAAGCGTTTCTGATCGCGATTGGCCTGCACGCACTATGGAACAGCAATGCGATTATCGAGAACTTAGGCTTCGCCACTGTCTTCGCCAGCGCCTATCTGAGCACGAAGGTTTATCGCGACAGGCTCAACCGCAACGGTTACGCATCGACGACGCAGTGGTGGTAGGCGAGCCAGTGCCTCGAATGAAAATGCATCAATCCTTGCCGGGCTTTTCAGTGAAGAACCCCGACACGCCCGGCTGCTTCGTCGGCACACTCCTGGACTTCTCAGGCGTCGAGGGCGGCGACTGATCCCTGCTTTCCGGCGCGGCCTTCTCCGACTTCGCCGTCTTGTCCGTCTTGTCTGTCTTGTCTTGTGACTTTTTTTCTTCTTCAGGTTTCGCTGCCTTGCCGCCAAAGAGCGGGCTGATCGGCGCGCCCTTGATGCGCACGGATGTCGGCGCGGGCGGCAGCGAAGGCGGCGGCGCGGGCACCACCGAAGGCTTCGATGGACCCTTGGCTGGCTTGACCGGCGGCGCGGCAGGCGGCGGTGCAGGAGAGGGCGCACTGTTCACCGGCGCGGGCGGCGCGGGCGGTGCAGGATCATTCGCAGGCTGGTCCGGTGCGGCACCTGAAACCGCGGCGGCCTCGGCGGCCTGCTCGGGCGGAGGCGGAGGCGGCGCGAACGCTGAACCCAGCGGGACACTGCCTGAACGCGACGACGAGGATCGCCTCGACGAAGGCGAAGCCGGGATGCTTTCACCCGCGCCGCTGCCGAACGCGGAGCCCAGACCATCCGACTGACGGCGCACGCGCGAGTGGCCGTAGTCCACGGGAATCGAAGCGGGCGACGAAGGCGCGGGCGGCTTAACCGGTGGCGGCGCGGGAGCCTGCGCGGCAGGTGTTACAGGCTGCGGCGGCGGCGCGGCTTTCGGCGGCGCGGGCGGGGTCGGTCGCGCAGGCGGCGCGCTCGACCTGGGCGGCGCAGGAGGAACGCTCGCGTTTGGATCGCTCGGCGGATACACAGGTGGCACCGACGCGGGATCGATCCTCGTCTCCGTCGGCGCCGTCGGCGCAGCCGGCGCGGGCGCGACCTCTTCAATCTCCGCCTCGGACTCATCGCCCACCGAAGGCGGCGCAGTCGGCACACCACTGGGATCCCACAACAGCGCGGCAACCGGAAAACGCGGGTCTTCCTCCAACACATGACCGCTCACGTTGATGCGCCGCTTCAGGTTCGCCGTCTGTAGATGAATCGCGCCGTGGAGCAGCGTGTCCCGGCGGATGTCATGCGCCTGAATATGAAGATGCAGATCGACGATGCCCGGGCCGATGGTGGATGGCGTGATGCGGAGGCCGTCCACATTGGAAGACACTTTGCAGGCCACGGGCACTTCGATGCGGGCGACCAGATCGTAATCCTTATCCCACGACAACCGCCCCAGGCTCAGGCTTGCGGGGTAGCGCCACGAACCTTCCTCTTCGCGCAGGCCGATGACCGCGCCGCGCACTTCCACGTTCTCGACCTTGATGCTCTTGGCACCGTAGACGCGGATCGCGCAGGCCGCCTCGGAGCCGTCGCCTGCGTGATTGCCCGTCACTTCGATCATCATGTTCCGCAGCATGACGCCGGGCGTTTCGATCGAGAGCACCGGGCCTTTGATGGCCCAGAGGGTGACGTTGCAGCCATCGAGCGTGATGGGTTTCTTGATGGAGATCGGGCCTTTGATTTCGCGCGGGAACAGGTGCGGCTCAAGCTCCGCCGTCTCGCCGCCGCGCAATGCATCAAGCATGCGCTGGAGATTTTCAGTGTCTTTGGACATGGGCCATGGATTCCCGGGAAGAACGTCGCCCACAAGGTAACACAATGCAACCTGAAAGGCTCTGCAATTCGCCCTGAAAAGGACCCGAAATCAGTTGACACTTTTGACGTGAAACCGGACAATCGGGCCTCGTGCGGTTCGTTGACAAACCCTCGAATGTCGGGGCGTGCGCACCTCACAGGAATCACATTGCGTCAGGGACCGCAACCTGACCTTGCACTTCACAGGAGCAGTCATGGGTCTTTTTGACAAGATTCTCGGTGTGGACCGCAGTCAGCCGTTCGGCCCTCACGAAGGCTTCGCCGGCATCCTTCTCGGTGCGTCAGCCTGCGACGGACACATCGCGGATGAAGAAGTGCAGAGCCTGTTCACCAACCTGGGCCGGATGAAGATGTACCAGCGCTACTCGCAGGCACAGTGGAGCCAGCTCATGAACCGCCTGCTGGGCGTACTCAAGCGCAAAGGCGTGGACGAACTGCTCACTGAAGCGGTCAAGGCGGTTCCCGCGGAACTGAGAGAGACCGTCTTCGCCAACGCGGTGGACATCGTGCTGGCCGACGGCGTGGTCGAGGATGACGAAAAGGAATTCATCGACAAGCTCCAGATGCAACTGGACATCGGCAACGATGAGGCGATGAACATCGTGCAGGTGATGGTGGTGAAGAACAAGGGGTGAGGGGCAAGGCGGAGGTATCGAGGTGCCGCCTCAATTCGTCAGCATCTGCACCTCAACCATTCGCCCGTGCGACTCCGTCGAAAGGCGGAACTGCACGCCGTCGGCCAGCTCCACCGCCTGACCCGCGGGGACGCGATTGCCGCCGGGCGAGGTCAGCGAAGTAAGAGCCTGATTCACCAGCAGCCACTTGCCCTGGTGCAGCACGCAGTAAGCCTGCGGGGTGCGGTCAGCCGTCTCGCCGGGGAACTCGTTATCAAATGCGTGCCAGCGGAAGAGGGTCATGTTGTGGCGCACAATGAGCTGGCCGTCGTGCATCCAGTTGCCCGCGCGGCGTTCGGTGCGCAGCTTGATCATGGGCACCTGTCCGCGCACCTGTGAGCCGCACCAGGGGCAGCGCAGGCCGCCGGCGTTGCCCGCGACGATCCACTTCTGCCCGCAGGAATTGTTCGGGCAGGGGTAGAGCATGTCCCACGTTTTCACCAGCGCCTTTTCCCACTCGCCGGCCGAAGGCCGATTGTTGGGCGCGTGCAGCCCGTTCACAAACGCCCGTTCAAAGAGCGGCGCCAGCAGCGGGCCCAGCGCGGTGTAGGGCACCTTAATATCCGTCGAGCGATTGGACTTGTCGCTCGGGTCTTCGATCCACAAAGCCTTGGGGCCCATGCCCAGGTATTCATCTTCCTCCGCGCTGGTGGTGCTGTGTACCTTCGGGCCGCGCAGCGGATGGCGCGTGAGCAGGTATTCGTAAATGAGCACAGCCAGGGCGTACTGATCGGTCGCCGCGCAGGCGTGTTTGCGCTTGGGGTCGTTGAGCGCGAGCTTGACGGTGGAAAGCACTTCCGGCGCGATGTAGCCGGGGGTGCCGAGCACATCAGGCGGGAACAGGCCGGGCACGACGAGCGAGTCGATATCGATCACGATCGACGTGCCGCTGACGGGATCGACGAGCACGTTCTTGCTGGAGAGATCGGAGTGTGACAGGCCGGCCACGTGCAGCCTGCGCACCGCGCGGGCGATCTGGATGCAGATGGAAAAATACTGAAGCCAGTTGCCGCGTTCGACCTCGGGCATCATGTCGCGGAAGAAGGTGCCGCCGGCGGTGCGACCGAAGAACCACCGCCCTTCCTTTTCCTTGCCGGTCCACGGGCCGCTCTTGAAGAAAAAGTTGCCGGGGTACTTGGGCGCGACGATGCCCATGCCGTACTTGGGCGACTGCACGATGGCCGTGGGCCAGCAGAAGATTTTCTTCCAGTACTCGCCGGTCTGCGGATCGGTGGTCGGGTTGTACTTGCCCAGCACCGCTTCGAGGCGCGTGAGCCGGCTGATGTCCTGCTGATCCTTGAAGAAACAGACGACGGACTGCTTGTCGGTGGTGAAGTAAACGCGCTTCATGCCGCCTTCGCCGATCATGTCGGGAAGGAAGTCGATCGTCTTTCCGTCGCGCGTGGTGACCCGTTCACTGCTCATGCCTGGGGCTCCCGGTGCAGGACCACAAGGGTGCGATCATCAAACGAACCGCGTACATGATAGGAGTCGAGCCAGACCTGGAGGCGCTCCTTGGGATCATCCGAATCACACAGAGGCCGGCCGAGGCGACCGGCGGCGAGCAGCGCGGGCGAGGCGATAAGCTTGTCCACATCCAGCTTCAGGCGCTGCGCGAGGGCCGCCACAGTGCGAATCGGAACCTGTTGACGGACTGCGGCTGAAGTGACGCGCTCCACCCCTGTCGCCACGTCGCCCACTTTCAGCTCCTCGCGCGAGACTTGCGTCGCCGCCAGGGCCGCGTCGATCTCTTCATCGCTCGCCTTCACCGGCACGATGCCGTTGAGGATCAAATCCGCATAGAGGAGCGCCATGCCCGGCTCATTCGGGAAATAGTCGTCGGAGACTCCATCCGTCATCGAAAGAATCGCCCGCATCGGACCGATGAACGGCCGCACCCGGCTGGGGAACGCCGCCTGCTCGACGATCTTCTCTGTGAGGAACTCGGTCTCGCCGCTGAACTCGCCGCTGTCGGGCGTCATGAGCAGCCGGCATGAACCGTCTTCCAGGATGACGCTCACCATGCCGTCGCCCACGGCACAGGCGAAAATGAGATCACGCTTCACGTCCCTGATGGTGATGGGCAGGTGAATCGCAATGAGCAGCGTGGTGTAAAGGTCACGGAACTCGATGGGTTTGCCGAGGAATTTGGTGTGCTCCTCGCTCTCTTGGCGCTGCTTCACTTCGCCCTTGATCGCATCACAGGCGGCGCGGAAGGCATCGTGCATCGCGGTCTGCACGTAGGCGAGGTCTTTCTCGTTGAACAGCGCGGTTGCCGGGTCGAAGGTGAAGGCGTCGTTCCAGTCATCGCGCGTCTTGATCTCGTGATCGTTCAGATGTTCGCGCAGGTAATCGACGGCGGCGCTACACGCGGCCTTGGAACCCAGCCGGGCGAACTTCGCCGAGCCGCCGCCGTCCGCCACGGCGAGGATCGTCCAGTTGCCGGAGACCGCGGTTTCAAACGAATCATCGCAGTTGGTGCCGTCGTGCTTGTGCTTCTTGCCGCGCACGCGAGCGCCGATGATGGGCATGCCCTGCGGTGATCGGCTGTCACGAGCGTCGTATTCGGTGTGCGGTTCAGGCTGATCATCCGGAATGGGCAGGTATCGCCAACCAGCCGCGGCGGCAGGCGCGGGGGGAGCTGCGACTTCGACGAGTTCAGCCGAGTCTGCATCCGAAGCCTCAACCGGCGCGGCAGGCGCATCGGTTGCGGGCTTCTCACCTTCGCCGGCGGCGGTGCCCATCGCCGCTTCCTGCGCTTTCAAATCTTTCGCGTACTGCTCGTGCTCGTCCTTCTTGGGCGTGGGCTTGTTGTCAGGCGTTGGACCAAGTTTGTTCATGTCGGACCCCGTTGGTTGTGCCGGACGAGTTGAACTCGGCTGCGGCGCGGAAGGCTTCGGTGCGGCCGCGGCGGGGGCCTGCGGTGAAGGCTTCGGCGGCGGTGCGGGCTGCGTCGCTCCAGGTGATGGAAGCTGTGGATAATGATACGGCGCAGGCTGCGCATTGGGATATCGCGGCGGCGCGGGCTTCACCGGAGCCTGCTGCGGCTTGGGCATCGCCCCCATGCCGCCGGGCGCGGGGGACTTCTTGAAGACCAACCGCGAAAGGCCCTGGCGTACGATCCCGGCGATCCGTTCCGACACCCCGCCGTGCGTCTTCGACAGGCCGACGATGCTGCTGAGCAGACGGTCACAAAGTCGCACGACTTCCTGACTCGGTGGACTGGTGAAACGTGCGTCGAGGCGATAATGAAACGCCAGATTGAAAGTCTCCGCGAAGGCGTCGGCCACGCCATCGACGACGCGCTCTCGAAGGAGCCCGGTGGTGAGCACCTCCCAGGGCTTGAGTCTCAAATCCTTCTCACCGGTCATGCCGAGTTTGCCGCGAATTTCCTGCACCACGCGTTCGCGCGACGGCACCTGACTCCGGACGCCCGCCTGCCGGATGCCCTCTTCTATGATGCCGGCCACCTTCATCGACGTGAACGAGTCTTCGTTCACGAGGCGAGCGAGGTCCGTCAGGATCATCTGAAGAAAGACGACTTCGTTCTGTCCCGCGACATGGCCGGACAGATCGCCGAGGGGAAGTCGAATCGCGTAACCGTACCTGGAAGCGAGCTCGCGCGCGACCACTTTCACGATGGAATTGAAGTTCACATTCCGCTGAATGGAACTCCAGTTGGCCACATCGTGATTCTGTGAATCAGGCAGCACGCCAAGCTTCCAGAGAATGGCGCGGACTTCGACTTCGCTGAACCAGACGTTCGATGGCAAGGGATGCTCCGCAGCCAACGGTTGCACGACGGGAGAACCCACCCACGGGAGTGGGTGGGCGCTGAAAAACGCTCACACCCTGCAAAAACGCCTCACGGCACAACCACGATCTGCGGCGGCGGCGGCGGCAGGTCGAGCGGGGCGCCGTCGTTGGATGGGGCGATCTTCTGCGACGTCGTCTTGATCGAGCTGGACACCCATTTGAAGAACTGCCGCAGCGCCTCGGGCTGGAGCGTATTCAGCTTGACCACCATTTCCGTCACGCGCTTGAGCATGTTCTCATCCGCGCCGGGGCCGGCCGCGCAGGCGATGATGTTGCCGATCTTTCTGCTCTTGATCTGGTCAGCGCGCTGCTCCCAGTTATCCGTGGGCTGGCCGTCGGTCATGATGAAGATCAGGGGCTTCCAGTCGCCCTTCTGCTGGGCGGAGCCTTTCTGCACTTCGCGGTCGATGCACTCGGTGAGCATCTGAAGGGCTTCGCCGAAGCTGGTCGCGCCGCCGGCGTCGAGGTTGGGTTCCTGGAACTGCATCAGCTCAGTGAGCGGGCAGACCTGAAGCGCGCTGGAACTGAACGTGATGACGGAAAGGAACGCGGTCTCGAGCGCCTGCGGGTCGCCGCGCAGGTCCGCCAGCAGGGCCTTGACACCCTGGCGCACGGCTTCGATCGGCTCGCCGGACATCGATCCGGAAGTATCGAGCACCAGGTAAACGGGAAGTCTTCGTCCTGCCATGTGAGGCTCCGATCAGGAATTGAATCTTCAAACGATTAAGCACGATCGATCGACCCGCCGGACGCGGGGAAGGTTGGAGCACCGTCCCGGCAGGACGGTGCCCGCTTGGGCCGACGCGCCTGAGCACCACCCTGCCGGGACGGTGCTCCGGTTTTCACCCGTTCTCTCAGGCTTTCATGCATTCGTCGTACAGCTTGTCGAACGAGGCGTGGGCTTTCTTCGCTTTGGCCTTGAGGTTCTTGAGGAACGCCTTTTCACCCGCGTCGATCTTGCCGTCGGCGAAGAGAATGGTGCGCAGCTTCTTGGCCTCGGCTGCGTCGATTACGCCGTCGGCCAGAAGGTTGGCGGTAAGAGCCGCGAAGAAGAATGCTTCAAACTCCTTGCCGGGCTTCTTGGAGGCGTTGCGCAGGGCCACGAGGAAATCGACTTCCTCATCATCCACGATGCCATCGGCGAGGATTTCCTTCTTGAGCGCAGCGGTCTCGGGCGCGTCGATCACGCCGTCTGCAAGCAGGACGTTGTGTAACAGTTTTTTCCAGTCTGCCATGGGATTGCTCCTTTGATGGTAATTGTCGAAAGTCATCGAAAGCGCGCGGCTCATGCTCGCCGCGACGGGTCTACTGTAACGGCTGAGTCACTTCCTTGCCGCCCGGGAGTCTCAGCGTGAAGCTCATGGTCCCCGCGGGCACGGCGAATTCCAGCAGCGCGGGCAGGCCGTCGTTGTAGGAGGAGCGCCCGTCGAGCGGCCGCACAGCCGCGCCCTTGTCATCCACGATCTGAGCCGAGGGCGCGAGAATCGTATCGCTGGAAACGACCTCCGCGAAAATCTCCTCCAGCTTTTTCATCTCGGCGGCGAGCTTGTGATCCCAAAGATCGATCGCCTGGCCTGTTTGGTCTTTGAGGCCGCCGTAATCCAGGTCATCGAGCTCCTCCATCTGACCGACATCCACCTCCGCGCCGACGCCGATGAGGACGAGCTTGACGAAGTTGCGTTTGCCTGAAGCGATGTCCTTGGCGATCTGAAGCGTGTAGGCCTTGACATCGGACAGGTCTTCGACGACGCCGTCGGACACGAAAACGAAGATGCCCCAAGGGGCGTCCGGAAAGCGCTGCTCGGTGAAATACTTCACGGCAGGCAGCAGCTTCGTACCCGTGCCAAACTGCTTGGGCGGTTTGAAAGTCTTCGCGGCGGCGGCGGCGGCATCCATGTCGCCCAGCTCCTCCACCTGCGTGCCGCCGGGACCGCAGGCCCAGTAGATGACCGTCGTGTTGCCATCGGTGTCGAACTTCGAGAGAAACGAAGCGAGCGTTCGAGCGACGGGCTCGACGAGGTTGGGCGTGTTGGAGGCGAAGAGCGCGGAGACGGCAGCGCCCGCGCCGAAGGTGGTCTTCATGGAGGCGGAGCCGTCGATCGCCAGGCCGGTCTGCGCGCCTTCGACGGCCGGCGTCATGAGGATCGTCGCGCGGATGCGCAGCGATCCGTCGGACTCGGGGAAGACGTTCACTTCGCCGAAGGGTTCGACGACGATGGAGCTGGGGAGTTGTGCCATGCGGTTTCGGTCTCCGGACCCACCCACGGGAGTGGGTGGGCTTTCATTTTCGTTTTCAGGTTTTCAAAATCCGATTGCTGAATGTTGAAAGCTCAAAGCTGACAGCTCTTTATCCTTGCGAACGTTTGATGTCGAACGAACCGGTGCCGCCCATACCCAGCGACGCGTGGCAGCCGGGGCAGGTCACCGGAGCGGTGTTGTTTGGATCATCGCAGAACGTCGTGCCGCAGGGGCACACGGCTGCGCCCAGGTTGCCGCAATAAGGACACGGCGGCACACCCGCGAGCTGCGAGGAGTTGATCGGCGCGAGCGACTCGGCATCGCCCTCTTCGATGGCCTCCAGCTTGTGCGCGGCCACGGCTTCGTACGTGCCGCCGTAGGCCGAGCGGCTGAAACGCATCAGGTACGGCGAGCGCGTCTTCGAGCACTTCGCATGCAGGAACACCTGCCGCAACTCGCGGTGCGAATCATCCTGCTGAAATGTCTCATCGATCACGCGCATCAGGTCCGGCGGAATGCTCTTGATATCCAGCGGGCTATGGTCGCCGCCTTCGCCACCCACCTTCTGACTCACCGCCTGGATCGACGCCGAGAGCCAGACGAAGAACTTGCGGATCGATTCGGGCGACATCTCAGGCATCATGAGCACCACATCGGTGATGCGGCGAAGCAGACCCGTGTCCACATCAGGCCCGCAGCCGATGGCGTACACACTGGCGACGCGCGGCGTCTGCATCTTGCGGAACGCCTCGACCGCGGGCTGCCAGTTGTCTGTCGGCTGACCATCGGTCAAAAGAAAAACGAGCGGACGGTAATCGCCCTTCGTCGTCGCGGTGGTCTTTTTGACTTCTTTCGTGAGGCGGTCCATCAGGAGCGCGAGGGCTGCGCCCATCGCCGTGCCCGGTTGAATCTTAAGCTGCGGCGGCTGAAAGCGGATCGCCTCCGTCAGCGGCGCGACCTGCTTGGCGTACCGCGCGAAGGTGATCACACTGAGATAGACCGTTTCCAGCGCGTGAGGATTGGACTGCACTTCCTTGACCAAGGCCTTGACACCGAGATTGACCGCGTCAATGGCGGGGCCGGCCATGGATTCGGAACAGTCGAGCATGAGGTACACGGGCAGGCGTCGTTGCTGCATGGTTCACCTTGGGAGCTATGAGCTATGAGCGATGAGCTATCAGCTATCAGCCGGAAATTATCCGCGTCCTCTTCCTACGCTGCCGCCTGCCGCGCTGCCCAGTGCGCCGCTAAAGCCGCACCAGCCGCAGGTCGGGTTGTTGTTGTACACGCACGACAATTTGTTGCACTGTTCGCAGATCGCCATGCCCGGTCCGCTGCAATAGGGGCAGGGCAGGATGCCGTGCAGCGATTCGACGGGCACACTCATGGCGGAGCCTTTGCCGTCGCCGAAGTCAAAGTCATCCACGCGATGGTTGCCCACGGGCTGATACACCGCCCGCTTCTTGAACATGCCGGCCTTCTCCATGCCCGCCTTCACGTAACGGCAAATATAAAACTGCCGGCTCTTGCTGCACTTGGCGTGAAGGAACACAAACCGATC
This sequence comes from Phycisphaeraceae bacterium, assembly GCA_040902585.1. GTDB lineage: Bacteria > Planctomycetota > Phycisphaerae > Phycisphaerales > Phycisphaeraceae > JBBDXA01. The sequence goes on along the minus strand of JBBDXA010000149.1, from coordinate 12,719 downwards.
CGCCTCCGGCGCTTCGCCCTGCTCGGCGGGATTGGCGACTTCCATTTCCCGCGGCATGTCGGGCAGACCCACCGGCGCGTCAGCCGATTGATTGAGCTTCTGACTCGCGGAAGATACAGAGGCGGAAACCCATTTGAAAAACTGCTTGAAGTTGCCGCCTTCCATGCCCTTGAGGCGAACGATCGTGCTGGTGATGCGGCCGAGCATCGACACATCCGCATCGCTCCCGCAGGCCACGGCGATCACATTCGCCCGCTTGCCGGTGATGGTGTTCTTGACCGTGTCCGCCTGCTTCTCCCACTTGTCCGTGGGCGTGCCATCGGTCATGAGGAAGACGATCGGTTTGAAATCGCCCTTCTGCGTGGGCGTGGTGGTGATGACTTCCTTGCTCATGCTGTCCATCAGGATGGTGAGGGCCGAACCCATCGCTGTCCCCGAACCCATCTTCAGGCGCGGAATCTGGAATTTGAGCACATCCATCAGCGGCACGGCCTGCTGGGCCTGCGAAGCGAAAGTGATCAGGCTGATGACCGCGGTCTCCATCGCCATCGGGTTGCTGCGCAGCTCGCCCATCATCGACGCGAGCCCGGCCTGCACCGCGTCGAACGGTTCACCGGCCATCGATTCGGAGGTGTCGATGAGCAAGTAGATCGGAAGGCGTCGGTAGTATGCCATGGTTTCTCTCGCGGGAGCACCATCCCGAAAGGGTGGTGCTAAAGGCAGATGGACGCCGAGGGTGCGAACTGCACAATAGTTCATCGAACGGCAATAGCACCACCCTGTCGGGATGGTGCTCAGGGTGCTCTTACATCACCACCGACTGCTTGATTCGCTGCCCCATCACTTCAAGTTCGAACGACTTACTCGACGCGGGCATCGAGAAGCTGATCTTCGCGGGCAGGCCGTCGGTGTATTGCTTCACCATCGTGCCCTGATCATCAAAGATGCGGCCGCTGGGCGCGACGATCTGATTCTCGCTGACCACCTCGGCGAAGATCTCCATCAGGCTGCGCATCTCCTTGGCGATCTTGTGATCCCAGATGTCCACTTCGGTGCCGCTGTCGAGGTCATCGAGTTCTTCCATCTGGTCTTCGTTGATGTCATCGCCGATGCCGATGAGAACACACTTGACGGGATTGCGCTTCTTGGCGGCAATCTCCTTGCAGAGTTTGATGGTGTACTTTTTCACCTCTTCCAAGTCGTGCAGTTCGCCGTCGGTCATGAAGATGTACATGCCGTTCTTCGCATCGGCAAAGCGGTCGACAAAGTAGCGCACGGCAGGCGTGAGCACGGTGCCCTGGCCGAAGGGGTATTTCGCGGGGCCTTCGAATTTGGCCATTTCGCAGTCGTCAGCGGTGAGGTCGCCGATGACATCGATCTGGCTGCCGTCGCCGCAGGCCCAGTAGATGACGGTGGTGCCGCCGTCGGCATCGAGCTGACTGGCGAGGTACGCGGTGACCTGCCGGCAGACGGGCTCGACGACGTTGGCCGTCCACTTGAAGTAGCCCTTGGCGACGAGGTCCGACTTGGCATCGCCGTTGAGAATGGGGTAATCCTGGCCTTCGTGGCGGATGAACGTAAGCCAGCCGCGCTGTTGATACTGCTGAAGGAGATTCGTCGGCGGGCTGCCGCCGCCGTTGTCTTCCAGGCCCTTGCCAAAGACGCCTTCCATGGAGCCGGAGGCGTCGATCGCCATGCCGGTCTGCCAGCCCTCGGCTCCGGAGCCTTGCGGTTCCATGAGGATGGTCATGGAGATCTCGCTGGTCCTGCCGTCATTGGCGATATTCACCTCGCCGAACTCCTTGGCGACCATGGAGCTGGGCAGTTGCTTGCTCTTGACCTTCGGCGTCGGTGGTGTGCCTTTGGCTTTTCCGCCGCCGAACAGTTTGCTGAAGAATCCCATTGGTTCACTCCCAGGTTGTGGCTTTCAGTGCGGGTGATTGGAATGACGAATGACGAAATTCAAATGACGAAGGAATGACGAAATCCAAAATCCAAAGCGCGAAACATGTCGTGTGATGATGCCCTTTCGGATTTCCTCATTTCAATTTCGTCATTCCTTCGACATTGGGTTTTCGACATTCGACATTTACGCGATCCCAGTCCTCAAAACAGCTTCTGCTTGATGCGCTGACCGGCGACTTCCAGCTCGAACGCGCTGGAGGTGGCGGGCATTTCAAATTCGAGACGCGCGGGCAGACCGTCGCTGTAGAACTTCACGCGGCTGCCGCTCGCATCGTAGATCGAACCGGTCGGAGCCACGATCTGATTCTCGCTGACCACCTCGGCGAAGATTTCCACCAGGGCCCGCATCTCCTTGGCGATCTTGTGGTCCCACACGTCGATCTGCGTGCCCGTGTCCAGGTCATCGAGCTCTTCCATCTGACTCTCGTCCACTTTGTGACCCACGCCCACGAGAACGCACTTGACCGGATGTCGCTTGCCCGCGGTGATTTCCTTGCAGAGCCTGGTGGTGTAAGCCTTGACCTTGTCCAGGTCGTCGAGTCGGCCGTCGGTGATGAAGACGTACATGCCCCGGCTGGCGTCGGCGAAGCGATCGATGAAGTACTGCATCGCGGGCTGAAGCATCGTGCCTTTGCCGAAGGGGACGGACTTGGGGCCTTTGAGTTCGAGAGTGGCGCAGTCATCTTCGGTCGGGTCACCGACGACTTCGATCTTGGAGCCGTCGCCGCAGGCCCAGTAGATGAGCGTGGTGCCGCCGTCGGCATCGAGACTGCCCGCGAGGTAGCGCAAAAACTCCCGGCCGATGGGTTCAACCACGTTGGGCGTGAAGCGAAGGAAGCCGCGGGCGATGGCGTCTTCAAAGGCGGCGCGTTTGAGCGTTTCAACCGTGCGGCCGTCTTCGACCTTGCGATCGACCCAGCCCTTTTCGATGTACGCCTTGGCGACATCAGGCGGCACCTTGCCTTCGAGCGCTTTGCCGAACGCGGCCTTCATCGAGGCGCTGGCGTCCAGCGCGACGCCGGTCTGCCAGCCCTCGGCCTCGCTGCCCTGGGGCTCCATCAGCACAGTACACTCGATGGAATAGTTGCTGCCGTTCTTACGCACAACGATCTTGCCAAATTCCTTGGCGGTCTCGTTGCTGGGCACCGTGTACCCTTCGGGCGATTTGAGTTTCGCTTGATCCGCGGTGGAAAGCATGGCGGTTCACTCCTGGGTTCGCGCGTCGGGCTCGGCCCTGAAGGGCCGAGGCCTGCGGTTTTGTTCACTGTCTCCTGTCCCTTGTCCCCTGACTCCTGACTCCTGTCCCCTGACTCCTGACTCCTCACGGTTTACCGATCGCCTCGGCGACGTCCTGTTCCACTTCCTGTCCGCCGGCCTTCACGACGAATTTGCTCTTGCCCTTGGGCAGGATGAAGCGGAACTTTCCGGGCATACCGTCGGCGAAGGAGGCGAGCTGGCTGCCGTCGCCATCTTCGACGCGACCGCTGTCAGCGACGACCGTGTTCTCATCGATCAGCTCGCCGTAGAGCACGTCGAGAATGTCCGCCTCTTCCTGCATCGAAGAGACCATACCGCTGGACCACAGGTCATAGTCGATGCCCGAGCCTTCGAACATGTCATCGAACCGTTCGAGCTGGCCTTCGTCCACCTCCTGACCGATGCCGATAAGGACCAGCTTGGTGGGCTTGCGCTTTTTCTCCGCCATCTCCTTGCCGATGGCCAGGCAGTAGGTCACGCAATCCTGTTCATCTTCGATGATGCCGTCAGTGAGGATGACGCCCATGGTCCAGTCGCTGCCGGTGCCGACCTTTTCGACCACGTGTTTGATGGCGGGTAAAAGCTTCGTGCCCTTGCCCCACTTCTCGCGCTTGGGTCCGCTGACGACGGCGCCGGCCCAGCCGGCTTCGTCGAACTCGCCGATCTCTTCCACGCGGCTGCCGTCGTTGTGTACCGCCCAGTAAATCGCCGAGGCCTTGGCGGAACGCGTGACGGAGCAGAGGATCGCGCCGAGCTTTCGCGCCACAGCCTGCACGTAGTTCGGATCGCCGCCGAACGGGCCGCCGAAGCCGTACATTTTTCGCAGCGAGGTGGACGCATCCAGTGCGAGCACCGCGCGGGATTCGCCTTCGCCGACGAGCACATCGGGGTCGGCCTGGAAGCAGACCACGATTTCGTGGCTGCCATCAGCCTGGGGCAGCACATTCACATCCGCGAGAGGTTTATTCGGTCGGGCGATCTTGGGCATACCAACGCTCCCTGAAAGGGTTTCAAATCAAGTGTTTGACAAGTGCATCAGGCCGGGTTCGGCCCCGGTTGGAGGGCGACGCCCGCCTCAGCCGATCGCTGGCGCCAGCGAACGAACTCGCCGATCCAGAGTACGAAGGAGGTGGAGCCGACCACGATGATCCATTCGAGTATGGACAGCGGCGCGGTGCGGAACACCTCGCCGCCGAACTGCGTGATGACCACCTGGCCGATGAAGATCGCCCCGGCGATCAGCAGGAACCCGCGGTTCTGCGACATGCCTTTGAAGGCCGGCTCGTTGGAGCCCAGGCGACGGGCGTTGAACAGGTTCCAGAACTGGAGCATGACGAAGGTGGTGAAAAACAGGCTCGCTTCATGCCGCGTGACGTTGCCGCTGAGTATGTCACTTCCGATGGGCGCGGGTGTCGCCTGGATAATCAACAGAAACGCGATCAGTATTGCCAGGAACACACCCGCGACGCCGAAGATGTTTTTCGCCATCGGTCCGCTGACGATGAAATCGCTCGCCTTGCGCGGCGGGCGCTGCATCACGCCCCAGTCCGGCGGCTCAGCCGCCAGCGCCAGCGCGGCAAACGTATCCATAATAAGGTTCACCCAAAGCATCTGAATCACCGTCAGCGGAAGCTGCACGCCGATGAACGGGCCCAAGAGCGCGATCACCAGCGCCGCGACGTTGATCGTGAGCTGAAACAAGATGAACCGCTGAATGTTCTGATACAGCGACCGGCCCCAGAGCACGGCGTTGACGATGCTCTTGAACGAGTCATCGAGAAGAACGATATCGCTGGCCTCCTTGGCGACGCTGGTCCCGGTCTTGCCCATGGACAGGCCGACGTTGGCGTAGTTCAAAGCCGGGGCATCGTTGGTGCCGTCACCTGTGACCGCGACGACGTGGCCGTTGTCCTGAAGGAGGCGGACGAAGCGGAGCTTGTCCAGCGGCCTGGCGCGGCTGAGCAGATGTATGCCTTCGATCGCCTTGTGCGCCTCTTCATCGTTGAGCTCGCCGAACTGCGTGCCGGTCATGTGCTCTTGTTCCTTGGGCTGACCTTCGATCAGGCCGATCTGCCTGCCGATTTCCTTGGCGGTCTCGCTGTTGTCGCCGGTGATGATCTTCACTTCGATGCCCGCGTCGCGACAGGCTTTGATGGCCGAGGGCACTTCCTGGCGGATGGGATCGGAGATGGCGACGAAACCCAGCCAGGTGAGCCCGTTGGCGATCTGCTCGATGTCCGCGCCTTGTCCGCAGTCACTGTGGATGGCGAAGCCGAGCGTTCGCATGCCGCGAGCCTGGTAATCCTTCAGCGAGGCTTCGATGGCGGCGCGATGTTGATCGACAGGTTGCGAGCCGTTGGCGGTCATTACCTGCGTGCAGCGGGCGAGCACCAGTTCGGGCGCGCCTTTCACATGGAGCAGTCGATTGCCCGTCACGGCGGATTTGCCCAGCGTCGCCATGAATTTGCGTTCGGTGGAGAAGACCCACTGGTATTCGACTTCAAACCTGTCGCGGGCGATGACGTAGTCCAGTTTGTTTTCATCGAGCCACAGGAGCAGGGCGCACTCGGTGGGGTTGCCCAGCCCGCTGGCGCGCTCGCCGGTTTTGCGGCTGAGGTTGGCGGTGCTGTTGGCGCTGATGCCTTCGGCCACGAGCTTCGCCGCTTCGTGGTTCGTGTCCTTGGTAAAGGCTTCAGCCGAGGCGGCGGGAAAGGCGACTTCGAACACGCGCATCTCGTTCATGGTGAGCGTGCCGGTCTTGTCCGAGCAGATGACGGTGGCGGCCCCGATGGTTTCGCAGGCGTGCATCTTGCGGACGAGGTTGTTCGTCGCGGTCATCTTGCGCATCGAATACGCCAGGCTGAGCGTCACGCTCATCGCCAACCCTTCGGGCACGGCGACGACGATGATGGTCACCGCGATCATGAAGAACTGGAGCAGCGCGGTGCTGGCGGCTTCGGGCAGCCACTGGGAGAAGGTGCCGGGAATCAGGCCGACCAGCCAGCCAACACCGGCGAGCACGGCGAACACAGCCGCCCCCAGTCCGATGGTCTTGAGCCAGGGCATGAGTCCTTCGGCCTCGAGCCAGGCGGGCGGTTCCTTTTCCTTGCCGGCCAGTTCAAAGCCGTCGTACACGATGGGCAGCCAGATGCGCACGGCAGCGATCATGACGCCGAGGATGACGAAGCCGATGAAGACCCACGACTTTGCATCGCTGACACCCAGTTCGCCCAACAAGGCACCGCGCAGGACGAGAGCGGCGAACGTGAGTGCCGCGATGCCGAAGCCGATCACGCCGATGGCCTTGCTCAAACGACTGAGCTGCTGATTGAGCGGTGTCTCTTCGCCGGTTTCCTCGGCGGCGGCGCGGGCGGTCTGGCCGATTTCCGTGTGATCACCCACGGCTGAAATCACCAGCACCGCGTGCCCGTCCACCACCGTCGTGCCGCGCAGCACTTTGTCCAGCGGGTAGGCCAGTTCGTGACCGCTCGCGGGCTTGGCCGGATCGAGCGGCCGCTTGTTCACAGGGACGGATTCACCCGTAAGCCGGGATTCGTCAACTTGAAATGAAACCGCTTCGATCACCTGGCCATCGGCCGGCATCTCTTCGCCGACTTCGACGAGCACGACATCCCCCACCACCAGATCCTTGCGGGGCACCGTCGTGTAGTCCCCATCGCGGATGACCTTGATGGGCACTTCGTCGTTGACCTGATTCAGGATGTCGAATTCCTTCGCGGCCTTGTACTCGTTGATAAAGGCAAGGGTGGTCGCCAGCAGGATCGCCACGACGATGCCCAGACCTTCGATGACGTTGCCGTGCGCGATGCCCACGGCAATGGCGATGAACGCCGCGATCATCAGGATGCGGATGACGGGGTCTTCAAACTTTTCCAGGAAGAGCTTCCACCACGGATCGCGCTCAGGCGGCGTGAGCACGTTGGCACCGTGCGTGTTGCGGCTCTCTTCCACTTGCACAGCGGAGAGGCCGGTCTGCTTGCCGGTTTTTCCGACAGAATCCATTTTTGTTTCCATGCCCAGGCTCGTTAAAAGTGCCCCGCGACATCTGGTCGCCCGAACTGATCGACATTCGTCCGCTGAAAGTCAGATGACTGCATATCCCCGAAGGATGAAAGGTAACGCCTCCTTAAACAGCGATTGCAAGTCCCACCTTTGGCCTGAAAGTCGCGTCGATAGTAAGAAAGGACCGAGCAGTTTGCAAGACTTAGACCAGGTCAGGCAATTGCCGCGGCGAAGGCGGACCGATTCATCGCCGCGACATTCGCTAGAATCGTTGCACAGATGTCTTTCCTTGACGGGATTGCCCACGCATGGCGCAGACGCAGTCGGCGACAATCAGCACGTTCGATCTGGAAAAGGCGCTCCGCGCGACGGACCCGGCCGTGGTCCTTGCGCCGCCGCGCCTTCTGCGACGCGTGATCCGCCTGCATCGCGGGATCAATCTCTTCCTGCGCAAAGCGCCCCACCGCAAGACCTACGTCATCGACACCAAGGCCCTGCTTCAGTACGTGGACCCGGATGAACTGGACCTGCCCGATGGGCACCAGTTCGCCGAGCAGACGATCCTGATTCAAAGGCCCCGGCCGGAGAAAGTCGCGACCGTGCCGCGCGGGCAACTACTGCTCGAATTCTGGCGGCTGCTCTACCACGCCCGCATCGATGCCCATCTGGCCCAGCGCGTCGCGGAAGGCTCGCTCACTCCCGCGATGGCGGTCGAGCGCATTCACGCCATCGGGCAGACGGCTTTCGATGAGATTCGCGCGGTCCTTTCCAAGGAACGCTTTCTCCTCCCGCCGACGGACAACCTGCACGTTTACAGCGAATTCTGCGCCGTCTTCAGCGAACTGCGGCGGTTCCTGCCCGGCGCTGCTGAAATCTATTTCCCTTCGATCGATTCGCCTGACCGCATCGATGCGATCATCGGGCAGGATGTCGATGCGCAGGCAATACTCGAATCGACGCGACTCGATGGCGCTGACGAACCGGGCAGCCCTTCGCCGGTGCGGGTGATGAAAGAGACCGGCGCGCCGTCCGCTCAACCTGCCGTCAAGGTGGACGATTCGGACGCGGCGTACCAGCGGCAGAAGCTGACGCAGCGGGCGGAGAAGGCCAGCGCGGTCGGCAACTTCGCCGGGGCCGCGACCTATCGTGTCCGCGCGGCCTACCTTCACCCGCCCGAGACCCGCCACGAGCATTTCGATTCTGTCCGGAAGGAAATCCGTCAGCTTGCCGGGCGTCTGCAGAAGGTGTTCGGCTTCGACAATGTCCAGGAGTGGACCGAAGCGATGTCGCCGCTGCTCGATGCCCAGACCGTCGGCTGGCGCACGCCCGGAGCCCGCATTCTGTGGGACCTGCAAGCCGTCTGCATCGATCACGAGAAGGAAATCTTCAAGCTCTCGCTGGTCGAGTGGGCGCTGTCGCGCGGGGCGGTGCCGATACGTCGGCCGATGCCGCTGCGAAGGATCGTGCGCCTGCATCAGCACCTGAACGCCGCCATCCGCAGGCTTCAGAAAGCACCCTTCGATACTGCGACGCGCGATCGCCTGCTCGCCCTGCTTCAGCCGCGCCTGCACGAACAGGAGCATCGCATTCGCGAAACGCTGCGGCCGAAGATCGAAGCGGTGTTCGATGAATCGGACTTCAAGGCCGCGTCGGTCGCTGAAGAGCTGGCCCGGAAGAAGCTCATCGAAGAACTGCTCGATCGCGTGGCGGACCGCGGGTTCATCACCATGGGCGACCTGCGCGACGCCATCAGTCGCAACCAGCTCAAGCTGCCTGACATCTCGGCGGAAACGTTCTTTGGCGGCGATGCGCTGCTGAAGATCGACAAGAAGATGTGGCGCGTGCTCGACGGCGTGTACAAGCGCGGCGAGGTCTACAAGCGCTGGCCGCAGCGCATGAGTTCGCTGGCCTTCGGAACGAAGGTCGGTCGGGCCATCACGCTTTATGCCGCGATCCCCTACCTGGGCGCGTTCATCCTGCTCGAAGCGATGCAGCACATCGTGCATCTGTTCGTCGGCGGCGGCGGACATGAAACGCCTGTGGCTCCCCCCGGAACCGAGACCGCGCCGGCCGCTGTCCCCGTCATCGAGCCTGCGGTTCAGACCGTCGCCCCCGACGGCGGCGTTCACCTGAACTCCTGGCTTTCCATCTTCATCACCGGCACCATCCTGCTCTGGCTCATGCACGCGCCCAAGCTGCGCGCCGCCCTGTTCAATGTCATCCGCTGGAGCTTCCGCCGATTCAAAGGCATCGTCATCGAATGGCCCGGCGAACTGCTCAACCTCCCGTGGGTCAAACGCATCTTCAGCAACCGGCCGCTCCGCCTCATCTACCGCTATCTCCTCAAGCCCGCGTTCTTCGGCGTCCTCATCTGGATCCTCTTCCACGAATGGGGAGTCGATAAATGGTTCAGCCTCGGGTCAGCCATCATCTTCTTCCTCGTGATGAACGGCCTGTACAACACGCGCATCGGCCGCAGCCTCGAAGAACAGGGCGGCGATCTGATCCTGCGCGGCCTGCGCCGCTTCGGCTGGCGCATGCTCGTCGGCCTGGCGCAGCTCATCATCGACTTCTTCAAACGCGTCGCCGACGCCTTCGAGCAGCTCGTCTACAACATCGATGAGTTCATGCGCTTCCGCTCCGGCGAGAGCCGCATCGTCACCGTTTTCAAACTCGTCTTCGGCACCGTGTGGTTCCTCATCTCCTACGCGGTCATGTTCATGGTGACCCTGTTCATCGAACCGCAGATCAATCCGATCAAGCACTTCCCGGTCGTGACGGTTTCGCACAAGGTGCTGCTGGGTATGGTGCCGGTCTTCGCTGAGTGGGTTGCGCCGCTGGTCGGTGGCGATCTCAAACAGGCCTACTACATCGTCGGCTCCGTGGTCTGGCTGATCCCCGGCATCTTCGGCTACCTCGCATGGGAGCTCAAAGAGAACTGGCGACTCTACGCGGCCAACCGCGCGACGAATGTGAAGCCCATCATCGTTGGCAGCCACGGCGAAACCATGCTCCGCCTCCTGCGCCCCGGTTTCCACTCCGGCACCGTGCCCAAGCTCTACGGCAAACTCCGCCGCATCGAACGCCAGCGCCCCTGGCGCGACAGCGAAAAGGCCCGCCGCAAACACCTTCACGCGCTGCATCACGTGGAAGAGTCCGTCCAGCGCTTCATCGAGCGCGATCTGGTCGCCCTGCTGGCGCAGAGCCGGGCGTGGAAAGGTGAATCGCCCAAGGTCGAGCACGTTCATCTGGGCGGCAACAGCATCCGTTTCGATCTCGCCTGTCCTTCCCTCGGCGAAGAGCCGGTGCGTTTCCTGATGGAGGAGCAGTCGGGCTGGATGGTTGCTTCGATCGTTCAACCGGGCTGGCTGACGAAGCTGGATGAAGCGCAGCTCGACACGTTCAAGGCGAGCCTCAGCGGCTTCTACAAGATGAGCGCGGTGGACCTGGTGCGCGAGCAGATCGAGGCGACGATTGATGTGAACCGCCGGCCGTACGATGTGGATGATCGCGGCATCGTGGTCTGGCCCGCCGACAGCGCGGAGCCGAAGGTGATGTACCCGCTCCTGCGCGAAGCGCCGGAGAACGGCGACATCCCCGAAGCGGTGCGCAGCGGGCAGGCCCATCCGGAGCCGGGCATGCCGCTGCCCTTGTTCAGGCATCAGCCGATCGCGTGGTGTCGCTGGGTTGACGTCTGGCAGAAGGATCGCGACGGCGGCGAGCGCCCGGTGCAACTGGTGCAAGGGCCGTCCCTGGTCGTCCTGCATCGAGATACGCTGGCGGCGCGGTGAGACGGGGCGCGTGATCGGGTGCCACGGGTCGAGGAGGCTCGGCGACGAAGACCCGTGCCGGTTACCTGTGACCTGGGCACGGGTCTCCTCGCAAAGCCTCGTCGAGCCGTGGCACCCAAGATATTGCTTCCTGACGATGGAGTGTTTCCCATGCATCACCTTCGACTCTTCCCCGTCCTCATCCTCGCCTTCGCTTCCCTCGCCGATGCGAAGACCTACAAGCTCTACTACCTCGGCGGGCAGTCCAACATGGATGGCTACGGCCACGTCCGCGACCTGCCGGATGATCTCAAGCCGCCCATGAAAGAGGTGCCGATCTTCCACGGCAACACCGATGCCGATGGCAAACCCGTCAACGGCCGCGGCACCTGGACCGCCCTTCAACCCGGCCACGGCGTCGGCTTCGTCTTCGATGGCAAAAACAACAAATACTCCGACCGCTTCGGTGTCGAACTCACCTTCGTACGCCAGTTGCGCAAGCTCGATCCGGACGCGAACATCGCCATCATCAAATACTCCCGCGGCGGCACGTCGATTCACGCGAGCGCCGCAGGCAACTTCGGCTGCTGGGAGCCGGACTACAACGCGGGCACGGGGCTTGGCAAAGGCATCAATCAATATGATCACTTCCTCGCCACCCTGCGCCACGCCTTTGCGGCGCGGGATATCGACGGCGACGGTGAGGATGACACGCTCATCCCCTCCGGCATCGTCTGGATGCAGGGCGAATCCGATGCGGCCAACACGGAAGAGATCGCCAAACAATACGAAGCTAACCTCAAGCGGCTGATGGACCTGATCCGTGCCGCCCTTCGAGTGGATGATGTGCCGGTGATCATCGGTCGCATTTCTGACTCCAGGCGCGGCGGGAAACTGACATGGGCGCACGGCGAGATCGTGCGCCAGGCCCAGGCGGATTACGTAACGAAGGACGGTACGGCCGCGCTGGTGACTTCAACCGACAACTACGGCTACAGCGATCCGTGGCACTACGACAGCAAAGGCTATATTGATCTGGGCACGCAGTTCGCCGATGCCCTGCACATGCTCGCCAATCCCCAAGCATCGAAGGCCGGCACAACCGATACGAGTAAGCCATGAGCGACTCACCGAACCCCACAGCCGCTGCCCCCCGCTCCGCCGACCGCGCCTCCTTCGGGCAGGCGCTGCGGCCGATCATCACGATGGCCATCGTGCTTGCCGTCATCACCGCCGCCCAGTGGGCCATGCTGCGATACGTGCAGCCTTTCATCTCGGTGCTGCTCGTCTTCGCCCTGGCGATCGCGACCACGATCGGCTCCATTGCGATCGTCGTTTCAACTGGTGACGGCATCCCCCACCAGGACCACCGCGCCCAGGATCTCACCGGTCTGGCGCTGATCATCGCCATCATCGGCCCGTCCGTGGCTTTGTGTACGCTCCTGTTCATCATGGGTTGATCCATTGATGGGCCGCTCGGCGCTTGCTCGTCGATCGGGTGCCACGGGTCGACGAGTCCGCGAGTAGACCCGTGTCCCCGGCGCAGGCCGCCTGCGGTCGCTGGGTCTTCCGGCGTTGGAGGCCTTTGCACGGGTCTTCGTCGGCGGACCTCCTCGACCCGTGGCACCCCGCGCCGCCTACGGTCCGCCTTGCACATCCCCGCCCCCCCGATAGATTGGTTTCCGCCGCGGCCCCATGCCCATG
>JBBDXA010000148.1:8393-24102 GCA_040902585.1 Phycisphaeraceae bacterium | reverse complement strand
CGAAACGCGCGTGCCCCCTCTCCCCTGCCTCCTGTCCCCTGTCCCCTGTCCCCTGTCTCCTGTCCCCTGCCTCCTGTCCCCTGTCTCCTGACTCCTGACTCCTGACTCCTGCCTCCCTGCCCTCACCTCCCACTACTTTTTTTTTTGAATCTCCCGCAGGCAGCGAGCCGCGACCGGCGAGCAGTGCCGCCACATCCGCCATTTTCTCCGCCAGCGCCAGCCTGGCGATCGTCGCGTCGAGCAGGGCCCTTGGATTGGAGCTTTGCCGCATCGAGCGCGAGACATGCTCACACAACGCAATCATGTGAACCAGCCCGGCCGCATCAAACTTCTTCGCCTGCGCTGCGGCGAGCGTCTTGGCTTCATCTGACAACTCAACGAGGTCACTGTCCGCGCCGCAGGCGACGACGAGCATGAGCGTGCGCAGGCGATCGATGAGCACTTCGATGACCTGATCTTCACTGATGCCGCGATTAAGCAGGGCTGCGGTCTGCGTGAGCGATGCGCCGACATCCCCTGCCGCGAAGGCGTCCATGAGTTCGATGATGAGCTGCGGCGCGGGCAGGCCGAGCATGTCTTCGAGCACCTTGTCGGTCAGGGGCGATTCGCCTGTGGCGATCAGTCGATCGAGCAGGGAGAGCGCATCGCGCATCGAGCCGTTGCCCAGGCGTGCGAGCTGCCAGACGACTTCGTCCTCAGCCTTCACCTTCTCCTGCTTGAGCACCGTTTTGAGATGCTCGGAGATCTTCGCAGTGGGAATGTTGCGGAAGTCGAACCGCTGGCAGCGCGACTGGATCGTCGCGGGCACCTTGTGGGCTTCGGTGGTGCAGAGGATGAACTTCACATGCGAGGGCGGCTCCTCCATGGTCTTCAATAGCGCGTTGAACGCCGCGGTCGAGAGCATGTGAACTTCGTCGATGATGTAGACCTTGTAGAGCGCGTTGCCGGTGGGCGCGAGGCCCGCGTTGGAGATGAGCTGCCGCGCCTGCTCGACGCCGTTGTTGGAAGCACCGTCGATCTCGATGACGTTCAGATCCTGGCCGGCCATGATGGCGTCAGCCATGCGATCCTGAACATCCTGGGCCGGGTACTCGTGAGCGTCGCCTTTGTCTTTTTTCCCCTTCTTGCTTTTCTTGTCCGAGTCACCCGCGGCGATGAAGCCGGGCTTGGGGCAACCGGGGATCGAGTCCGGTGCGTTGAGGGCCCGGGCGAAGAGGCGGGCAGTAGTCGTTTTGCCGACACCGCGCGTGCCGGTGAAGAGATAGGCGTGAGCGACGCGGCTCTGAGCGATGGCGTTGAGAAGAGTTTTGGCAATGGCCTCCTGCCCGATGACTTCATCAAAGGTGCTGGAGCGGTATCGTCTTGCCAGGACGGTGTAGGACATGGGATCGGGGTGTGGGGTATGGGGTGTCGGGTGTGGGGTCGACAAACAAGGGATCGGAGTTGCGGCACGATGCCGCCTTGACCCTACACCCCAAACCCCAAACCCTACACCCCGTTCAATCCACCGCGCGTGCAAACGGCCAGGACACCGACGCACCAGGCAAGCGACGCTTAGGGCTGCTCCGGTCAAGGCCTGACCCGGTTCACGAGCCCACCTGCGCACCGGGCCCAGCCGTTTGCTCGCGCGGTTGACACTCAGCAATGATGAATCGCTCATCCATCGCCGGACTGGGCATGATAGCACTTGCTGCCCCTCTTTGCGAACGGGCCGCAGCGGCGATTCCCGGCAGGACGTCTTTCCCCATCGCCTGCTATCCTGACGCATCCGACATCCTGAATCGAGGAAGGTCAAGTCATGATTATCGTCATCCTCCGCGGTGTGTTCGTCGTGCTCGCGACGGCCGTGGCGATGCTCTACATCCTGGGCGTCCAGCTCAGCCTCGGGGCCGACGTCGGCAACGTCCTGCTTATGCTCGCCTGCACGCTCGGCCTGGCCGCGGTCGTCATCGCCGTCGATATCTACACGCCCCGCAAGAAACTCTCCGCTGTCTCGGGCGTGTTCCTCGGCCTCATCGCCGGCCTGCTCGCGGCCTACGCGCTCTCCTTTGTCGTCGATCTCTTCGGCCTCGTCGTCTGGCCTGACCTGCACACAGTCCTGGAAAAGGAATCCATTCAACTCAACGATGCCGAGCGCAAGCTCCTGGCCATCAGTCAGCTCCTCCAGGGCGTCAAGGTCTTCATCGGACTCATCACCTGCTACATCGGCATCACCCTCGTCGTGCAGACCAAGGACGACTTCCGATTCGTCATCCCTTACGTCGAGTTCGCCAGGCAGATCCGCGGCAACCGTCCCACCATTCTCGACACCAGCATCATCATCGACGGCCGCATCCTCGACATCATCACCACCAACATCGTCCAGGGCACGGTCATGGTCCCGCGCTTCGTGCTCAACGAACTGCAAACCATCTCCGACTCGGGCGACAAGCTCAAACGCGCTCGCGGTCGCCGCGGCCTGGACATCCTCCAGAAACTCCAGGCCAGCAAGATTGTCGATGTCACCATGGAAGATGCCGACTACGAAGGCGGCAACGTCGACCAGAAGCTCGTCGCCATGGCGCTGGCGGTCAAGGGCCGGCTGATGACCAACGACTTCAACCTCAAGAAGGTCGCCGAACTCCGCGGCGTCGAGACCATCAACCTCAATGACCTGACCAACGCCCTGCGCCCGGTCGTGCTGCCCGGCGAACACATGCGCGTGCGCATCCAGAAACTCGGCGAAGGGGCGTCGCAAGGTGTCGGCTACATGGAAGACGGCACGATGGTGGTCGTCGAGAACGCCCGGCAACACATCGGCGAAGAGGTGATCTTCAACGTCACGAGCAACTATCAGACCAGCGCGGGAAGGATGATCTTCGGCGTGCTGGAAGGCCTCGCGCCGCGCTCCGCCGAGTCCACAGGCGAATCGCCACCGCCGGATTCGGGCACCGCCGATGGCAACGACAAGCCACGCGCCGAGCGACATGGCCAGGGGCGCAACCCGCGCCGCTCCTGATTCATCTCCCCCTTTCCGGTACAGCCTGCGCCGGCCCGCTAGCATGTCAGCATGACCTTCAGCGCAATAGCCGTCCTCGCGGCGATCGGCCTGATCATCGGTGTCATCAGCGGACTGCTGGGCATCGGTGGCGGACTGCTCGTCATTCCCGCACTCATGTTCCTCCTGGGCTTCACCCAGAAGCAGGCGATCGGCACGAGCATGGCGATGCTTCTGCCGCCCATCGGCGTCTTCGCATTCCTCGCCTACTGGAAAGCGGGGCAAGTCAACCTGCCTGCCGCCGCCGTGCTCGCGGTCATGTTCGCCATCGGCGCGTGGATCGGGGCACAGGTTGGAACGAAGGGTTATCTGCATGACAGCACCTTGCGCGTCGGCTTTGCCATCCTTCTGCTGTATGTCGCCGCCAACATGCTCTTCAGAAGTGAGCCACGCACCCGAGCGGCTTTCGAGACGATCGGGCTCATAGCCATCTATGCCGTGGTGTACGCTTTCGTGCGACTGTTTCGAGTGCGATGGGACAAGAAACTGGATGCATTGAAAAGATATGAAGTCAAAACAGGTCAGACTCAGGGACCGGATTACGAAATCTGATTCCAAACCGACAGGCGCTACCCAACCAAACACTTCCTCGACTCATATGCTCAAGCCAGAATATCCGCCACGGCGACCTTCAACTTCGGAAATGCCAACGGGCTGACCTTGTCGCCGATGCCGAACTCGGGCGTCTGCTGGTAGCCGTCTTTGCGCGGCTTGCGATGCACGACGAACATCTGGCGCTGAACATCAACCAGCCAGACCTCGGCGACACCTGCCAGTGCGTAAAGTGGAATCTTGGCTTCAAGGTCGAATCGGATTGAACTGTCACCGACCTCGACCAGCAAGTGAATATCTTTCGGACCCGGATGACGATCCGCGTAACCCTCCGCTCGCGGACGAATGAGAACGATGTCGGGCTGCGGCTGTGAGATGTCGCTCAGTTGCACCGGATCCTGCACGCGCATTCGGGCCTGTCGCGGCACAAGCTTGCTGAACACAGCAATCAGCCGATCAATCACTTCCGAGTGTAATGGTCCCGGTGGCGGCATATCCACGACCTCCCCGTTGAGCAACTCGACGCGATCGTCTTCATGAAACATCCCGGATTCCACCATGCGGTGAACATCGGTAACCGTGAATCGATGTGAAAGGGCTCGGGTCATGGTGAGATTATAAGCCTCATTGGCGCGAAAAAAACCCTCAACACAACCCCAGCGCCCGCGCCATCGCGCTGCCCATATCCGCCGGGCTTTCCGCCACGGCACATCCCGCCGCCCGCAGCGCCTCCAGCTTCGACTCCGCCCCGCCTTCGCCACCCGAAATGATCGCCCCCGCGTGCCCCATGCGACGCCCCGGCGGAGCCGTGCGCCCCGCGATGAACGCCGCCACAGGCTTCTTCACATGCGCCTTAATGTAGGCCGCCGCTTTCTCTTCATCCGTCCCGCCGATCTCGCCAATGAGCACCACGCCATCGGTCGCCGGGTCCGCATTAAAGAGTTCCAGGCAATCGATGAAGTTCATCCCGCGCACCGGATCGCCGCCGATGCCGACGCAAGTCGTCTGCCCGATCCCGCGAGCCGAGCATTGCCAGACCGCTTCATACGTCAGCGTGCCGCTCCTGCTGATGATGCCCACCGCTTTACCACTTTCAGATTCCTTCGCCGGCTTGTGAATGTACCCCGGCATGATCCCGATCTTGCAATTGCTCCCCTTCGCCCCAGGCGTAATCACACCCGGACAGTTCGGCCCAATCAGGTAACTCTTCTTCCCCTTCTTCGCATCCAGCACGCGACGCACCTTGGTCATATCCAAAACCGGAATGCCTTCGGTGATGGCGACGATCACCTCGATGCCCGCATCCGCTGCTTCAAGAATCGCATCAGCCGCGAACGGCGGCGGAACGAAGATCATCGTCGCCCTCGCCCCCGTCGCCTTCACCGCGTCTTCAACCGTATTGAAGATCGGCAAACCATTCGGGTCCTTCGTCCCGCCCTTACCCGGCGTGACCCCGCCGACCATCTGCGTCCCGTAGTCGAGACAGCCCTTGGTGTGAAAGGCCCCGGCCGAACCGGTGATGCCCTGACAAATGACGCGCGTGTTGCCGTTGACGAGAATGCTCATAGGTGGGGCAGGATAGCGGGATTTGATTGAGTGCTCAAAGAGGCCGATTCGGCGAGGCCCTGCGGGTTTCCCCTAGGTAGACACATGTCTACCATACCCCCTACCCCCTGGTAGCCATTTGAGCATAAGTGCTTGCAACATATTAACTTGTCAAATGTCTACCCCCCTGTCTACCCCGTGTCTACTAGACACGCGATTGGAAGACTGAAGGGCAAGGTACGAACAGATCGATCGCGAAGGCCGCGAATCGCGGCGGATGCAGGCCGGGCGTAACGATCGCGCAGCCGACAGGTGAACATTACCCAAACGCTTGGATCGCCTCACCGATTGCAGGGGGACGCCGGAAGGAATGGTTGCTGTGCCCTGCCGGGCGGGCCTGCTCAATCGCCGCAGCGGCTCAAACCGGTCGGCTGGCACATGCCCAAGGGTGTGGAACCGGTCGCGCCACCTGATGTCATGAACTAATGCTCGCCATCCGCGTCATCTTCGAGGGCAAGGCGTTCGTGCCACAGCAGCCGGTCTCGGTACCTTCCCCCGCCGCGGTGAAGTCTGGCTGGTTGCGTTTCCCGATGCCCCCGATGACCCCAAGTCGCGGTCCGCCCTGATCGTCTCCACCGATACGCGAAACGAATGGGCCAACAGCGTCCTGGCTGGTCCGATCACCACCAATCTCCGCCCGTCTCCAACCCACGTCGCGCTGCCCGCCAAACAGGGCGGGCTGACGCACGATTCGATGGCCCGCTGCGAGAACGTCAGCTACCTGCACAAGTCGCGTCTCTCCCGACGCCCGCTCGACGCGACGATCAGCCTCGTCCTCATGCACGAGGTCGAACGCTGCCTGCTCCGATCACTGGGACTCACGGCCTGAACCGTTAGCACTACCGCTCCCCCATGAACCGCGTCGGCCGACTGCGGTACTCGATCGTCTTGTCGCCAGAGTCGCCGCGGAGACAGACCCCGCAGGATCAACTCGGCGTAGGGTTGGGGGATGGAGAGGGCTCGCATGCTTGCACTATCGGCCCATTTCCGCTTTTGCTAATCTGCTTGCCATGATTCCGCCCTTCGATGCTAACGGCGTTCTCCCGCCCGGCGTGCACCCCGCCACGCTCGCGGAAATCGCCGATCGCTTCGGCCATTCCTCGGAACTTCGACAAGCGCAGATGCAGTCCGTCGATTGGATGATCGACCTCGCCCGCCGCGCCGGCGTGCAGAGAATCGTTTTGAACGGCAGCTTCGTCACGGATAGAATCGAGCCGAACGACGTGGATTGCGTGCTGCTGATCGGCCCGGACTTTCCAAGTGATTCGACCGCCGCAAAGGACCTTCGCGACGGCCTCCCCTTTCTGGATATTTCGTTGGTCGATCAGTCCGACTTCGACTACTTCGTCCAGCGTTTCTTCGCCTGGGACCGCGTACGCCGGCCCAAGGGCATGATCGAGGTGAACCAATGGCTTTGAAAAACGAAACCGAGTTAGCCAACACCCGCCAGAAGCTGCGCGAGCTGGAATCGCGCTACGAGGAGCGAAAGCGCGAAACGCCGACGAACCCCCGCGTTCATGAACTGACGTTGCGATCTCTCAAACGGCTGATCAACCAGTTGAAGGAAGAGATCACGCTGTTCGAGGTCCATCAACCCGTCAAGTGACGCCGATGAGCCGCCCCCCAGGCTGCACCGGGCGTCGGCCGACTGTGATACTCGATCGTCTTATCGCTAGAGTCGCCGCGGAGATAGACCCCGCAGGATCAACTCGGCAAACGGCTGGCGGATGGAGAGGGCGAGCATGCACGAAGTATCGACCCGAATAGGCCCACGTTTCACAAGTGGACGTTGCCCGGCCTGAGATCTATGCTTGGTCTTCAATGGCCGTTCGGATTACGAAACAGAAGCAGATGGCTGAACGACGACGCAGTCTTCGCGACTGCTATATATGCGCTGCGCCGCTGCCCATGGGTCCTAGTTGGCGCAAAAAGGTAGTCGATGAGCACGTAATTCCAAAGACGCTTCTTGGCGAGCCTCCGCCGAACCCCGCTGATCGATGGTCTGTCAACCTTAACGTTCATCCCGACTGCGAGAGTGACCACAAACATCATCGCGACCATTTAATGAAGCTGCTACAGTCGCATACGCACGTTCCTGCCGACGACTGGAACAAGGCGGATGCCACAAGATTTATCCGGGAGTTCAAACCGGAGGCGCATAAAGCATCAAACGGAAAGTCTTTGCCGGCCTTGAGGGGCAGCTTGGACTGCGTGTACGCAGCCGCCTTGTGGACGCGCGGCATGCACGCGGCGCTGTATGGTCGAGTACTGCCGTCGAGCGTGAAATTTGTCGGGCAAACTCCTGTTCCCATGTGGCAAGAAGGGAAAGGAAGTCCGGAAGCATATTCCGATATGCGCCGTCGAGTTCTCGGATATGTCTGTCGCGCGCTAGACGCGGATCAGTTCGACGAATTGAGGGCGTGGGGTGGAGCAGTCATTTATCAATGCACATGGATAAAGAGGCCTGCAGCCAGGGGTTGGCTCTGCGCTTGGGTCTTGGAGTTCCCCGGCACACACACCTGGGCGATGGACGTAACCGACACCGACACGCCCTGGCACGGGTGCTTTGAGGTCGACGACCTGCCGGAAGGTGCGTCGGTCTGCGGCAATTAGCAAGTTGGTCGGTCAAGGTGCAAGGCAATCCCGGGCGTCGCCCTGTTGTTGAGCAAGGGTTCAGAGAGCCTTCGTCTTCGGGAGGCGGTGTAGGACCCGCCGGGGGTCTCGCAGACTTGATCCCCGCCAGCCTTCCTGCTGCGGCGTGAGGGCGGACAGACTGTTTCAAAACTCCCCTCCCTCTTAGGGAGGGGCAGGGGGAGGGTCGGCTCACCGCTTTCATCTTCTTGCCGCAATGATGCAGTGCCCCAACCCCTCCCTGTCCCCCGGCGGAGTGACGGGAATCAGAAAAGGCCATAGTCGATTGCCCTGGATGTTCCTTGAAAAGTTTGCTGCAAGAGTGGCTTGCGGATAAAATCTGCGCCAAGGGCGGGATGCGTTATCCGATCTGTGGCTTAACTGAACAGAGTTAGGCGACAACAAACTGCCGGAGATACATATGGCCGACAATCATCAAATCCTTTGCATCAACAAGAGCGACCGCCAGAATCCTCACGAGCGTATCACACACATCGGCGGGAAGAACTCCGACGGAGGGGCTTGGAAGATCACGCAACAAGCAGCCATCGAAGGTATAGAAAGCCGCAAGTGGACATTCTATGTCTCTCGCAATGGAAGCACGGTTAATGTAATTGTTGCGACCAGCCAGTATGGGAACAAGTATATCAAGACAACTGCTGATGGCGAACAGCCAAATAACCTACTGAGTCTTCCAGAGTGTGGGTGAGGTAGCCTAACCGACCGCTACGGGCCTTGTGCGTTTCTGCCGCGCACACGGCTCACCACTGAGTGGCAGCGAGGCAGGTAAAGAGACATAATCGGGGACCATGCATGTACGCAAACCGAATACTAAACGTTCTGCTTGGTCTCGTCGCGTTCGGTGTCGTCCCGGTCCAGATAATTAGTACGCTTGTACTTGGCATCGCAGTTGAGTTAACTTTTGGCCTTCTGTTACTGCCCATCAGCATCATTTGGATGTTTTTATTTTTTCCGTTATTGGGCGTCTCCTGGATTTGCAGCAAGGTTCCAGGATTGAGAGAGGTACTTGGTTTCATCTTCATTCCTTGGGCAATTGTAACAAACACGTTTGTTGCTCTCATGCCATCAATGGGTGAACTCGAAGGTCGGGTTTCCAAACTCATGCTTGTCGGCGCTTGGCCTTTCACTTGGGAGTTTTCGCGATTCCTAAGAAGGCGTCTTGAGTTAGATTCGCCTGATCTTGAATCGATCGCATTAAACGAGGTTGTGCATCGGATGTCGAAGCACGTTCCTATTATGCAGCGAGTGGTCCTGCGAATAACAGCGGGGCAACAACTTGATCCTAATATATCTTGACACCAACGATCCAACCTGTGCACGCGATATTGCTGCCTCAGCCGCGCGTATTGATCCATATTCGCATGGCGGTGCCAGGGGCGAGCGATCTGAAGTTCATCGACGAGTTACAGAAGATGCACACGCGGATGGTCGCCTGAATGCCGACGGCGCAACTGGAAGCAGGCGTTCGTCAGGCGTCAGCGCTCAACTCAGTCCGCATCAGTGACTCGTAGACTGCTGCGCCCTGGCGGATTGAAGTGAGGGAGACCCACTCATCCTTGGTGTGGGCTGGGTAAGGTTCGCCGGGGCCGAGGACGATGACGGGCAGGCCGGCGTCGGCGAGGTCGCCGGCGTTGGTGGCGATGGGTGGCTGGGGCTGGAGTCGGCGGAAGCCCCGGCCTGGCGCACGGTTGTCCGAGGCGCGAAGGAATGTGCGATCGTCCAACGGCCGGGGCTTGCGCAGAGCCTTCAACCCCAGCCACCCCGAGCGCCTTCATCCCCGGCAATCACTTGCCCTTCAGTCGTTTGATGCTCGCCTGCTCCACCAGAATCGTCATCTGCTCGATCGCGATCGCGTTGAGCTTCCCGAGCCGATCCTTCTGCGGCAATCCCTGTTTGATCAACTCGGCGTTGAGACTTTCCATGTTCGACAGGCAGACGAGTTGGGCCCCGTTCGCCTGGTCGCGGATGTTTCCCTTTTCGTCGGGGTTCGCGTCGCGCCATTGCCCGGCGGTCATTCCAAACAGGGCGACGTTAAGAACATCCGCCTCGCTGGCGTAGACGTGGCTCGCCTGCGACTTGGTGATGGACGGGGGCAGCAGGTTGGCCTTGATCGCGTCGGTATGAATCCGGTAGTTGATCTTCGCCAGGTTCCGCCGCACGTCCCAGTCGAGTGATTTCCGCTCATCGTCCTTGAGGCGTTGGAACTCTTTGATCAGGTAGAGCTTGAACTCGACGGAAATCCATGAAGCGAACTCCAGGGCGATGTCGATGTGGGCAAAGGTTCCGCCGTAGCGCCCGGGCGTGGATTTGATGCCGATCGCACCTGTTTTCTCTATCCATTGCTTGGGGGTGAGAGTGAAACTGTTCAATCCGGCGTCTTTTCTAAACCCGTCGAATTCGACGGGTTTAAAATCCGGGTTGTTCAGCAATTCCCAGGTTCCAACGAATTCGATCGTGTTGCGATTTCGAAGCCAGCTCCTGATCAGATCATCGGTTGCGCCGGCATCCCTGTGACGCGCAATGTCCGTCAGGCTGATAAAGTCCTGCTCCTGAATCCGCTTGACCGTCACCGTCTGGCTCAACACGGTTACCTTGGTCGATTTAGACATGGCGTTCCTTCTAATTCAACGGGTCGAGTTCGATCACGCTTCCAAACCCGTTCGACATCGTACCCAATGCCGGCAGGTGGCTGGGGCTGGAGTCGGCGGAAGCCCCGGCCTGGCACACGGTTGACCAGGCGCGATGGCACATGCGATCGACAAACGGCCGGGGCTTGCGCGGAGCCTTCAGCCCCAGCCACCCCGGCGGAGTTGCCGCATTCAAGCGCGGTATTGTTCCTCGCTCACCTGCTCCAGCCACTCCACTGCTTTACCTTCAAGTTTTTCCTGAATCGCGATGTGCGTCATCGCTTCGGTGGGCGACGCGCCGTGCCAGTGTTTCTCGCCGGGTGGGAACCAGATGACGTCGCCGGGGTGGAGTTCTTCGATCGGGCCGGCTTCGCGCTGGGCCCGGCCGCGGCCTGCGGTGATGATCAGGGTCTGGCCGAGCGGGTGAGTGTGCCAGGCGGTGCGGGCGCCGGGTTGGAAGGTGACTTGGGCGGCGGCGACGCGGGCGGGCGGCGGGGTGTCGATGAGCGGGTCGATCCGCACGGAGCCGGTGAAGTAATCGGCGGGGCCTTGGCGCGAAGGCTGGGAGCCGGTGCGTTTGATTTCCATGTTGGGTTCCTGAGTGGGGCGAGGCGGATGGATGGGGGAGCGAGCCTGGTCGAATCTCGAACTTCCACGGGTAGATGCACCGCGCAAAGTTCTTGGCCCTGTCTTCACAAGAATAGGCCGCCCCGAAAGTTCGGGGCGGCCTTGTTGTTGCGCTTATTTTTCTGCGTTCATGCGGATCAGTTGCGCTCCGCCTCGATCTGCTGCCGCTCCTGCATCATGGTCGCAAGGCGATTGCGGAGCCTGGGCGATTTCTCTTCGTTGCTTTCATCGCTTTCATCGATCGAGTTGTTCGACTCGTGCGATTCGTTCGACTCGTTTGCGTCGAACGCTTCCGGCTCTTCGTCGTGGCCGTTGCCGGGGTCCTGGGAGGCGGCCTGGAGTCGGCCGGCGTCAAAGGTGCCGCTGGGGATGAGTTCGTCGTCGTCTTCATCAGGCAGCTCCGCGGCGGACTGGGCTTCGATCGCCGACTGGCTGATCTGCCCGCCGGAACCGACCTGGTCGAAGCGGACCGCCACGCGCTTGGAGACGCCGCGCTCCTGCATGGTGATGCCGTAGAGAATATCGCACACCTGCATGGTGCCTTTGTTGTGCGTGATGACGATGAAGTGGCTCTTGTCGAGGAAGCTTTTGATGATGCCGGCGAAGCGCTGCACGTTGGCTTCATCGAGCGCGGCATCGACTTCGTCGAGAATCGCAAAGGGGCTGGGCTTGCTCTGGAAAATGGAGAGCAGCAGCGCCACGGCGGTCATGGTTTTCTCGCCGCCGGAGAGCAGGCTGATGGACTGCGGTTCCTTGCCGGGCGGCTTGGCGATGATCTCGATGCCGGATTCCAGGACATCGGTGTGGCCGTTCTCATCGGGCTGAAGGAAGACATCGGCGCGACCGCCGCCGAAGAGTTTGCGGAACAGGCCGCCGGCGCCGGCGAAGTTTTCGCGGATCTGGTTGAAGGCTTTCTCGAAGCGGGTGCGGCTCTCTTCGTTGATCTGCTTGATGAGCGATTCGAGTTTGCTCTTGCCGTCTTCGATGTCCTTGACCTGGACTTGCAGATCGGTGAATTCCTTTTCGACCGTGTCCTGTTCGCCGATGGCGTCGAGGTTGACGTGGCCGAGGCGGTCGAGCTTCTGGCGGAGTTCGGTGATTTCGGTTTCGACGGCGGACCAGTCGATGGAGAAGGAGTCCTGGGTCCTGGGTCCTGAGTCCTGAGTCAATTGGGGATTGCGGATTGCGGATTGCGGATTGTCGATACCTTCGTCGCCCTCGGTTGCCGCTGAAGCGGCAACGCCTGCAGCTTCTTCTTCCCCTTCGTCCCTTCGTTCCTCCGTCCCTTCGTTCCTTCCTTCCATGACTTCGCGGTAGCGCGCGACCACGTCGAGGTTGAGCTGCTCGGCCGCCCGCTGCACCACGCCTTCGCATTTCACTTCGAGTTCACGCTTCTGCACATGCAACTCGTGGATCAACTGTTCCGCCTGCTGGGCGGCGGTGCGGTGCTCGGCGAGGGCGGTCTTCAAACCTTCGACCGCGGCCTCGGCGGCGATGAGGCGATCGCGCACTTCTTCGAGCGAGCCTTCGAGCTGCTCCAGCGCGCTGCTGGCGGCGAGGGCGGCGGTGCGGGCTTCCTCTTCGGTCCGCTGAAGTTCGTCGATGCGCTGGTGATGCTGCCCGAGTTGATCCTCGACGAGCTTGCCCTGGCGGCGCACATCGGCAAGGGCGATTTCGATTTGCCGGGCCTGGCGCTGGGCGGCTGAAAGCTGCTCGCTGAGCCTGCTGAGTTCGACGCGGATGGCGGTGACCTCTTCGCGCGAGGTTTCGACTTTCGCATTCAGATCGTCGATCGCAAGGGTGAGTGACTCGACAGCCTGCTGGCGCGCTGCTGAATCCTGTTCGAGAACTTCCGCTTCGGTCTGATGGGCGGTCTTCTTGGTTTCGGCGTCATGAAGCTGGCGGTGAATCTGTTCGATCTCGGCGCTGAGGACAGGCTGCTCGCGTTCGAGGCCGGCGATCTGTCCGCCGAGGGATTCGAGCCTGCTGGAAAGCTCGACGCGCATGGTGTTGGCTTCGTAAAGATTCTGGCGAAGCTCCTGCGAGACGGATTCGATGTGCCCGGCCTGATCGGAGAGCTGGGCGAGAGTGTGTTGATCGGCGGCGATGCGTTCATCGAGTGCTGCGAGTTTCGTTTGAAGCTGCGCGAGTTCGGCGCGGCGACTGATGAGACCGGTGTGGCTGGCGCTGCTGACGGGACCAGCGAAGACGCGGCCGTCGGCCTCGAGCAGTTCGCCGCGCTCGGTGACGAAGCGGCAGCCATCGGGCAACTGCTGGCGCCATTGCCGCGCGGTGCGAAGGTCAGGAGCGACGAAGGTGCGGCCGAGGATCGACCAGGCGATGGGGCCGATTTCAGGGCGGAATTTGACGAGTTCGATGACGGATTGCGGATTGCGGATTGCGGATTGCGGATTGAAGTCAGACAGCGACGAGGCAATCAGGTGCTGATCGACGGCGATGAAGGTGACGCGGCCGGCGAGGGCGGCGACGGCTTCGCTGCCGCCGTTGTCGGTCAGGTCGCTGAGACGATCGATGACGAGGGACTGCTGATGTTCGCCGAGGGCGGCTTCGACGATGAGGGCGTGTTCGACGTCGGTTTCGAACATGTCGGCGAGGAGGCCGCGGACGAAGTAGAACGGCGAGTCCTGAGTCCTGGGTCCTGAGTCCTGAGTCGGTTCAGTCGCTTTGCGCGCGAGCACGGCCTTCACCGCGTCGGTGATGCCTTCCTGGCGGTCCTGCATTTCCTGGAGCACCGTGCGCCGCGAGTCGAGGGCGGAGCGGTCTTCCTTGGCTTTGGCGAGTTGCTCGGCCAGCGTGCGGTGCTCGGCGTCAAGCTGCGAGGCTTGTGATTTCAGATCGTTCACCTTGGCGGTCTGCTGCCCGATGAGCGACTGCACATCGGCAAGCTTCGCCTGCGACTCATCGCGGAGCGTGAGCAGGCGTTCGAGTTCTTCGCCGACTTTGGCGCTGCGCTCGCCGAGCTTTTCGCGCGTGCCTTCGAGGTTTCTCTCGAACTGGGAGATCGAGTTGATCTCGTTGTGAAGCTGGGCGGTGCGGCGCATCAGGGTGACGATGCCGGCCTTCTCGTCTTCGAGCTGGGCGCGCTTCTCGTTGAGTTCGTGCTGATGCTGACGGTGTTCGTTCTGCGCCTGTTCGAGTTGGGACTCCGATTGCGCGCGCGACGACGCAAGGGTTTCGGCGGCGGCGGTCTGCTCGGCGAGTTCCGTTTCAAGCTGACCGGCCCGCTCGTTGAGTTCATCAAGGCGCTTGGTGTCGCGGGCGATCTGCTCCTGCAACTGCTCCAGCGTGGTGCGGGCGAAAAGCCTGCGCTGCTCGGCCTGCTCCTTGCGGCTCTGGGCGGCGAGGCGTTCGTGCTCGAGCTTTTTCTGGTGGCGCTCGACTTCGTGCTGCTCGGTCTGGGCATCGGCGAGGCGCTGCTCGTGTTCGTTGAGATGGCGCGCGGCGACGGCGTGATCGGCCTCGGCCTGTTCGAGCGATTCGTTCACTTCGCCAAAGCGGCTTTGAAGCTTGTGATATTCCGCCAGCGCGTAGTTGAGCTGAAGGCCCTTCAAGCGAGCGGAGAGTTCCTGAAACGAGCGGGCGCGGCCGGCCTGAACTTTCACACTGCGCAGGCGGCGGGCGAGGTCATCCAATCGCTGGCGCGTGAGGCCGAGGCTTTGCTCCGTGCGATCGAGCTTGCGCTCGGCTTCCTTCTTCCGCGCCTTGAAGCGCGAGATGCCCGCGGCCTCTTCAAAGATTTCGCGGCGCTCTTTGGTGTTGCTTTCCAGGAGCAGCGCGACGCGACCCTGCTCGATGATGGAGTAGGCGTCGGTGCCGATACCCGTGTCCATGAACAGTTCGCGGATGTCGCGCAGGCGGGCCCGCTGTTTGTTGATGAGGTACTCGCTGGAGCCGTCGCGGTAGAGCTGGCGGGTGACGGTGACTTCGTCGCAGTCGATGGGGAGGGCGCGGTTGCGGGGCGGAAAGTCCTGAGTCCTGGGGCCTGAGTCCTGAGTCTCGGCGGTGGGGCTCGGCTCTGAAGAGCCGAGGCCTGCGGTTTCTTCCGCCCCTTGGCCCTTGGCCCCTGGCCCTTGGCCCTCGTCTGTGATCACCGGGTTTTCAAACGTGAGCGAGACGCTCGCCATGCCGGCGGGCTTGCGCGTGGCGGAGCCGTTGAAGATCATGTCCATCATCGCGCCGCCGCGCAGGCTCTTGGCGGAGAGTTCGCCCAGGACCCACTTGACGGCATCGACGGTGTTGGATTTGCCGCAGCCGTTGGGGCCGACGATGCCGGTGATCGGCTGATCGAACGTGATGACGGTTTTGTCCGCGAAGGATTTGAAACCGTGAGCTGTGAGTTTCTTCAGACGCATGGGAACACGACCTCCCTGTCGAACGAATGCGAGCAACGACGGACCGGACCGGGGCCTGCTTCAGGCCGGGGGTGCGGCTGACAATCCATGCCAGCGGCAACGGAAAGCGAATCCGGCAAGCTTGGACATCTTATAGGGTTATCGGCCCGATGGAAGGGGTAAGGCCAATCGATTTGGGACGGCGAGGAATTGGAGCACCATCCCGGCAGGGTGGTGCTCAAGGGCCCGCGTGCAGA
>JBBDXA010000148.1:0-8383 GCA_040902585.1 Phycisphaeraceae bacterium | reverse complement strand
CCTGCGATGCACACACGCCGCCGGCACCACCCTGCCGGGATGGTGCTCCAATCTCATACGCGTTCTTCTTCATCTCTTCCTGGGCGGGAGGTCTTCCAGCGAACTGGTATCGAAGTTCGGCTGCGAGCCGCCGCGCAGGTCCGTCGGGGTGGCGCCGTCCGGATCGATGGACACCGGCTGCGGCTGGCGCGGCTGCACCACACCGGCGGCGGCAGGCAGTTCATCCTCGCCCGTTTCAGGTCGCACATCCGGCGGGCCCTTCTTGCGGAACATGTCCACCGCATCCGCCAGCGGGTTCCGCGCCACCTGCATCTCCGAGAGCACCACCTTCTGCTTCTGAAGGTTAAAGAGCGCGTTGACCACCGTGCCATAAGATAGATCGAAGCCGGGGAACGGCCGCTCGGCTGTGGTGCGATGCCCCATGATCAGCGCCAGGTTCGCCACGGTCGGCGCGATCTGAGCGCTCTGGCCTTTAATATCGTTGATGCCCTGGTAGAACACGGAAACGGTCTCATCCGCCTCGCCTACCAGCATGCGGAATCGGCCATCCCACAGAGCAATGCGGGCTTGCTCGGCGAAGCCGGTGTCTGAGCTGAAAATGACCAGGCGCGGCACATCGCGCTGGCTGACGTAGATCAGCGGATTGCGGCTCTTGACCACATCGAGGAAGTACTTGAAGCTCGACTCATCGCCCACGACCGTGCGATGCACGGAAGGATCGCCCATGGTGGCGAGGCTTTCGTAGGCTGCGATGCGCACGCGGGTTTCCGGGTCATCCGCCAAGGCTTGAAGCGCGCGGGAAGCGCGGGTGCTGCGGGGCAGTCGGCCCAGGAGTTCAGCCGCCTTGATCCGGGCTTCCACGTTCAGATCGAGCGAGAGCCGTTGCAGTTCCGCAGCCGCGACTTCATCCTGAAGCCATGCACCCGCTTCGAGCGAAGCCATGCGCATGTGAACTTTCTCGTGACGGTAATACTCGCGGATCACGGGCAGGACGAGCTTGCCCATCGCCTGCCAGGCTTCGCTGACATCCCTTGCCTGATCGGGGCGCGGGAGAAGGATATAATCGCCCAGGCGGCGGGCCTGTTCCTGCTCGTAGTTGTCGCCCCGGCGGATGTAGGTGCGACCGATGAGCCGCATCAGCTTGGCGGGATCCGTCGCGAACCGCGCGGGCACGTTGATGCGAATGAGCATGTCGGTCTTGGCGACGGCGGTGTTGAAAAACTCGGTGGCCTTCTCGTGCGGATAGCGCTCGTTGATGCGGTCGGCGATCATGCGGGCTTTGGGATAGTCCGGCTGATTCAGGTTCAATTCGATCGGCCGATCTTTCGATACCACACCGCCGGCCAGCACCACCGCCTGCCGTTGGAAGCTCAACCGTTCCTTCTCGGTCACCTTGTCATCAAAAGGATTGATGAAGACCGCGCCGCGGGCCTCCGCCACCGGACGACGGAACTGCAACGACTGATCGACCGGACCGATGGCCAGGTCAACCGTCCAGAGGCTGCCGTTTTCCAGGCTGGTGGTCTGCGTGTTTTCGACGGCTGTGACCAGGATGGGGAAGGTGGTGCCGGCGGTCGCTCCGGGCGGCATGAGACCTTCCGCGTAGACGAGCGCGGTGTCTTTGCTGTCGAGCACGCGGCGAGGCGAAAGCTCTTCGGTGCCGAACTGCGCGGAGCCGAGGCCTTTCTTGCGCATCTCGTTGAGCATCCAGGTGCGCAGGTATGCGGGCACATCGGACGAGCCGGTGCCGCTGCCTGCGGGCATGACGACGATGCCGTACCCGCTGACGAGGACGGGCTCGAAGCTGCGCAGTGAAGTCATGGAGCCGACGGTGCCGTGCAGGTAGCTTTCACCGGTGAAGGTCTGGCCGGGCGGCGGCGAGTTGACCCGCTTGGGGCCGTCGCTGCCGCATCCGGTCATGAGCAGCGCCAGGGAGAGCGACAGCGCGGCAGCAGCGACGTGCGGGAATCGGCCGCAAAGCCAAGAGCCCCCGGCGTTTTCACGCCGGGTACGCGAAGGAATGCATTGGGTCATCATTGGCCACCATCAGGAGGGATTTATCGTGGCAGGATCGTCTACCGAATTGTGCCCAAATCGAGCGGAAAAGTCAAGGGAATCAAGAGGTTACAACGGAATAGACCGGGGCCGCGGGCAGGGATTCACGACCCGGCCTCGAATCCCGTCAGTACAATCATATCCATCAAGGCGACCCGCATCGCGGCCAGTCCGCCCCGCAGAGGCGTCTGTTCGCTCGAAGTTCAGGTTGAATCGGAGAATGCCCGAATAGCTATGTAGCGTGCGTCCGCATTCAGTGGTTCAGATCGGATTGCTCAATCCGCCTGATGCCGAAAGCTGTGATCCCCATTTTTTCGCCTGGCCATGCCATCCACTTCAAAAGTCCGAAAGCCTCGCTGGTTCCAGCGACACCGCAGGAAAACGCTGCTGGGCATGCTGGTGCTCACGTTCGTTCTGGGCGACCTGCTGCTGGCCCAGCTCTACTGGTGGATCAACGGCCACAACTGGCCTGCAGGCGATGTCGAACGCACCTATCGCATCCAGCATTCCGTCTTTCACCACGGCCTGGCGCCCAACCGCTCGATCGACGACGCCAGGTGGGGCGCCCGACGGTACAAGCTGCGCACCAACTCGCTCGGCTTCAAGGATTCGATCGTGCGCGCGGTGCCTCTTCGCACCGACCGGCATCGCATCCTCTTCATCGGCGACTCCTTTACCGAGGGCATCGGCGTCGAGTACGAGCAGACCTTCGTCGGTCGCATCGCGGCCTCACTCGACAAGCAGGAGATCGACGTCCTCAACGCCGCCGCCAGTTCCTACAGCCCGATCATCTACCAGCGGAAAGTCAGTCATCTGATCGAAGAGGTCGGACTGAAGGTGGATGAAGTCGTGGTCTACATCGATATCTCGGATATCGCGGACGAAGTCGACCGCTATGCCCTGAGCGGAAGCAGGATTGTTGCCGCGACTCTTAAGGAACGCGTGGCGGAGTGGATCAAGCAGAACACGGTGATCACCTTCAGCATCCTCAACGCCGTGCGCAGCTGGTCCGCCAGCGCGTCGCAGGGAGCAAGCGACCAGCAGCCTGACGGCGCCGCCCCCGCCGGCGCGTCCATGCCACCTGCACTGGACGCCCAGAAGCCTGCCTTCAACCATCCCACGGCTGAGCGGCGATGCGCCTGGACCTACAACAAGGCGGCGCTCGCTGACTACGGCGACCGCGGCCTGGCCAAGGCTCGGGAGTCGATGACGAAACTCGCGGCGCTGCTCGCCCAGCGCAAGATCGCGCTGACCATCGCGGTCTATCCCTGGCCCGATCAGGTGGTCAGTGACCCCTCGCCTGATTCGCTCCAGGTCCAGGTGTGGCGCAAGTGGTGCGCCGAACACGGCGCGCGGTTCATCAATCACTTCCCCCAGTTCGCCGCCGACACGCCGCCGGAGAAAAAGGAAATCCTCGATCGGTACTTCATCCCCGGTGATGCCCACTGGACGGAAGCGGGGCACGAGCTCATCGCCCGGCAGTTCCTCGCCGAGTATCAGGCGAGACTGCGGGAGTGAGCCGCCGCGCAGGACCGCCAATGCACCAGCCGTTACACTGTGGTCATGCAGGCGGATATCGAACGCATCCTCATCGATCGCGACACCATCGCAAGCCGCGTGCGGGAACTGGCCCAGGAAATCACCCGCGACCTGTGCGGCGATGACCCGGCCGCCTGCACCCTGCCCGGCGGCCCCGCGTCCGGCGGGATCACCTTCATCCCCATCCTCACCGGCGGATTCATCTTCGCAGCCGACCTCATTCGACAGCTTCCCCTCATGATGCAGATCCGCCTGATCTCCGTCAGCAGCTACCCCGGCACCGCCACCAGCTCGCGCGGAGCGCGCCTGCGCGAGGAGCTCACCACGCTGCCCCAATCCCTCGAAGGCACGCACGTGATCGTCATCGACGACATCCTCGACTCCGGCCAGACGCTCAAGCTCGTCACCGGCGTTCTCCAAGAGCGCAACCCCGCTTCCGTTCGCACCTGCGTCCTGCTCCGCAAGCAGCGACCCGAAGCGATGGCGACACACGTGGACTACTTGGCGTTCGATATTCCCGATGAGTTCGTGGTGGGCTACGGGCTGGATTACGACGACTACTATCGCAACCTGCCTGACATCGCCACGCTTCGTCCGCATGTGTACGGCGGCACGAGCGAACCGCAGGCGACACCTTCGCCATCGGCCGCAGGGCCTTCTTCGAGTCCGCGCCCATGAAGCGATTGTTGACCACCAGCTTGCCGACGCATGAGACCGCGGACCCAGGTCCCGCTTTTTCGCCCCGCGCGATGACTCCGCAGATGACTCCGCACGAGGGCGATGCGCCGCGCGCTCATGCCGAGCCGGGGTCCGGACCCGAAGGCGCAGCCGAGATCGACAATCAGGTCTCGTCGCTCCTGCCCAACGAACTCATTCAACCGAATGAAATCATCATCCTGCTGCTGAAGCCGAGCCTGTGGTTCGTCCTGCTGCCGAGCCTGAGCTTTCTCATCGGGCTGGTCGTACTCGCCGTCGTGGCGATCACCCTGCGCAACGCCGGACACCTGACCTATCTCACGCGGCAGGACATCGTGCTCTGCGTCATCGGCCTGGCGGGGATCCGATTGTTCTGGCAGTTCCTCGAATGGCTCAGCCGAATCTACGTACTCACCGATCAGCGCATCATCCGCATCAAGGGCGTGCTCCGCGTGCAGGTCTTCGAGACGCCCCTGAAGAAGGTGCAACACACCGAGACCGTGTTCACGGTGAAAGAGAGAATCGTGGGCGTGGGCACCATCCTGTTCGCGACAGCCGGCACCGCGAGCTACGAAGCGGCCTGGCTGATGGTCGCCCAACCGCTGGAAGTGCATCGCATCGTGGTGCAGTCGCTGAGTCGTTACGGAAGGTAGGCGTTTGCGGGTTGGCGCTCCCCCTCCCGCCGCTTGCGGCTTCGCACTCCCCTGATTACTCTCGACCTTCATGCCCAACCCCATCGTCATCGCTCACCACCTCATCTGGACGGCGTACGGCTGGTGGCTCCCCAACGATCCTCGCGGAAGCATGTCCCATCTCATCGCCAGCGATCTCATCGCTGAACTCGGCGATCTCCACTTCGGCCGCAAAACGCTTCAGCCCGCCGGCGCAATCATCCGTGAATTCTACCAGCGTGCCGCCAGCGCTCTGAAATATGACCTGCTGACATTCGACACTCCTGCCATCCGGGCCATCGCCGACGCCTTCGCCGCCGTCATTCAAGAGCAGAATTACACCTGCTACGCCTGCGCGATCATGCCCGATCACATTCACCTGATCGTCCGCAAACACAAGCACACTGCCGAAGAAATGATCGAACACTTCCAGAACGCCAGCCGCTCGCGGCTTCGCACCCTCGGGCTGCGCGCCGAAGACCACCCTGTCAGGGGTGGCCCCGGCTGGAAGGTCTTTCTCGATCACCCTGAAGAGGTGTGGCGAACGATTCGTTATGTCGAAGAAAACCCCGTCAAAATTCATTGGGCGCGTCAGGTGTGGGACTTGGTGACGCCTTACGACAACTGGCCGCTGCACGCCGGTCATAGCCCCAATTCCCCCTACGCCCAGCGCCTCCGCGCCGTCGGTCGCTACCCTCACGATCGCCGCCACTGAGCCGCTCGCGGCTTCGCACTCCGCCCAACCCTGCGAAGCCGCAAGCGGCTCAGGATCGCGCTTTCACCGACGCCGCGTGTCCGTCCAACCCCTCCGCCTCCGCGAAGGTCGCGATCGAATCGATCGTCTGCCCCGACATGCCTTCGCGATAGAACACCGTGCCGCTGCGCTTCAGGAACGTGTACACGCTCACGCCGCTGGTGAACCGCGCGGTGGTGCCTGTCGGCAGCGAGTGGCTCGGGCCGGCGTAATAGTCCCCAGCCGCCACCGGCGAATGGTCCGACAGGAAAAACGCCCCGCCATGACGGAGCTTCTTCAACAGCCTCTCCGGTTCCTTCACCGCCAGATTCACATGCTCCGCCGCGATGATGTCCGAAACCGCCACCGCCATCGCTTCATCCTTCACCAGCAACGCCGCCGACCAATCCTTAAGCGAAGTCTCGATCGCCTTGAGCCGCTTGCGGCTTAGCGCCTGTTCACCGATCGCCTTATTCACGCCATCAATCACCCCCTGCGACCACGCGATCAATATGCACCTGCCCGGATCGTGTTCCGCCTGGGCGATCAGGTCCGCCGCGACGCGCGAGGGGTCCGCCGAGTCATCCACGATCACGACGATTTCACTCGGGCCATAGAACCCGTCGATACCGACGCGACCCATGAGCTGTTGTTTGGCGAGCTGGGTAAAGACGTTGCCGGGGCCGACGATCATGTCCACGGGCTCGACGGACTGCGTGCCGAAGGCGAGGGCCGCCATCGCCTGTGCGCCGCCGATGCGGTAGACGCGCTCGATGTTGAGCATCGCACATGTCGCCAGCACGAGGGGCGCGATATCGCCTGCGGCGGCGTGTGCTTCATCACCCTTGCGCGTCGGCGGAGGCGTGACGACACTGATGCCGCGCGTGTTCACGCCCGCCGACTGAGCCGGCACCGCGAGCATGATCACGCTCGATGGGTACGCCGCCTTCCCGCCCGGCACGGCCAGGCCCACGCTCGATACAGGCGTCCAGCGCAGGCCCATTTCCGCGCCGTCGATCGTGATCGGCGCAGGGTCCGTCGGCAGGATGTGTTTCTGGTAAGCCGCGACGTGTTCGATGGAGCGTTCCAGGACGCCGCGCATTTTTTTTTCGAGGCTGTCCAGGGCGTTCTTCATCTCTTGCGGTGCGACACGAATGCGATCGGCGGAGAACGAAGGGTCCGTCCACTTTCGCATGTACTTCACCAGCGCCTCATCGCCATGACTGCGCACGTCATCGATGATGGCGGAAACAGTCGCCGCGACTTCGCCGCCGGGCAGGGCGCTTTTGCGCAGGTCGATGAACCAGGGCTGGTTTTCCAGGTCACCGGCGTTGTCGAGTTTGTAAGTCTGAAGCTGCATGTCGTTGTCGGTCCGTTTTTTCTTCGTTCCATCTCGCGGAGCGATATGACTACTTCCGCGCGAACATCGCGCCTTCCTTGCGGATCATCCCGCGAATCTGAAGCATCGTTATATCCGCCTGGATCACATGCACCGCCAGCCCCGTCGCCGCCGAGAGCTGATCCAATCCGCGCGGCTCACTCAACGCATCCACAATCTTCTTCTGCGAATCACTCAACACCTGCGCGAAGAGCGTACTGGCCTCCGACTCCTCTCGCGCGCGGCCCTTTTCATCCGTCGTCATCCCGGCCTTCAATAGCTCGCCCGTTTCGCCCAGGGCATCGAGCACATCCGCGGCATTGGTCACCAGCGTCGCCCAGCCTTCGCGCAGGATGCGATGGCAGCCGGCCGAGAGAGGCGAGTCCACGCGGCCGGGCAGGGCCATCACTTCGCGATGATGTTCCTCTGCCGCGACGCGAGCCGTGACCAGCGCGCCGCTGCGGTTGGCGGCTTCGATGACCAGCACGCCCAGCGACAGGCCGGAGATGATGCGATTGCGACGTGGGAAGTTCTGGGGGATCGGCGGCGTACTCATCGGCAGCTCGCTGATCACCGCCCCGCGCGAAGCGTTGCCGTTGCCGTTGCCTTTGTCATGGTCACTCGTCGACCCCGCGATCTGATCGAACACCTCGATGTGCTGCGACGGGTACGGCTCCGCCAGTCCGCTGCCGAGGACCGCGATGGTGCGCCCGCCGATGCGCAGGGCGGCCCGGTGGGCGGCGATATCCACCCCATATGCGCCACCCGAAATGATCGTGAGTCCCGCCTGTGAACAGACCGCGGCGAAACGATCCGCCTGTTCGCGGCCGTAGCCGGTGCATTGCCTGGCACCGACGATCGCCAGCGCCAGGGCATCCTGCTTGACGATCCGGCCGCGCACATAAAGCAGCGGCGGCGGATCGTGAATGTGCCTCAAGAGCGCGGGGTAGTCATCATCCTCCAGCAAGAGCAGCGTGACACCGAAGCGCTGAATCAAATCCCATTCGCGTTCGACCCAATCCTTCTGACGAATCTCCGCGAGTGAATCGCAAACCTGCTGCGCGGTGGAGCGCCCGAAGCCTTCGATGCGGGAGAACTCAGAGACACTCGCGGCAGCCGCGGCTTCGGGTGAACCGAGCGCATCGATCGCCCGCGCGGTCAGGGTCGGCCCCAGGCCACGGGCAAGGGAAAGTGCGATCATGGCATCAAGTCGCGGCGTTCGCATGGGGGAAGTGTAGTCGATGACCATGTCTGGGTGGCTGGGGCTGGAGTCCGCGCAAGCCCCGGCCGTAGGTCACATAAGGCTCATCG
>JBBDXA010000147.1:0-24230 GCA_040902585.1 Phycisphaeraceae bacterium | reverse complement strand
TCGAGAGGCATTCGGTGCAGTGGTAGCTGTCGCACGCCTCACACTTACCGGTGCAGTCGTTGCAGACGTCGTGATCACAGTGCTCGCAGTAGGTGCGTTCGTCTTCGCTCACCGAGGTGCCGCAGTGGTAGCAGCTCACACCGCCGTCCCACAGGTCCAGTGCCACGTAAGGTGAGCCGCTGTTGTAGGTGGTGAGCACACTCTGAACGAGCAGAAAGAAGTCGGCGATGCGGCCGTGCTCCAGTGCGGACTTGATCGGCACGCTTGCATCGCCTTCGCAAAGTTCGTCATCACGGACATGGGGATGGGTGGTGTTGTCGTGGCCCTCGGCAGGATGCGGATCGAGAGCCTCCACCTGGTACACCCGTTGCCGATGCAGTGAGTCGAGCCGGTCGATCTCCAGCTTGATGGAGAAAGCTCCGAGGTACACACCTTCCAGAGTGATGGGCTCTGTAGAGACCGTGAGATTGCTGTTCTTGAACTGCCAGCCGCCGAATTCTTCCTTGAGTTGTCCCAGGTCAGCGATCAGGTCACGGCATGAAGGAATGGGCAGCGGCTCCCACTGCTCAGTGATTCGCCGTGCTGCAGTGAGTTCTCTTTGCAGATCGGTGAACAGGTTGTCCAGGCGGCGTCTGACGGCAGGCAGAACGCCAGTCCACCTTCTCTGAGCCACAAGCTGCGTGTGCCTTACAGACTTCCGCCAGCGATTCATGTAGGCGGACAGATCCGAGTACTCGTGCCGGACTTCGAACAGTCGGTTGAACTCGAGACGTTGAAGCTGCTCACGGATTCGCCCAGCCACACGCCAGGCGATCCGGTCAAAACGTTTGGCCATGTCGGGCTCCGTCGGGGGTGAAAAGAACGAAGGCGGCTCCATGGGGAACCGCCTTCGCTTGAGGGTGTGACTGAATGAGTGACTTACGCCGCCAGCTTCGCTCCTTCCACCTTCGTTGGCGTGATCGACACGCGATCACCCGGCTGCAGAACCTGATCGCGTGACGTGGGCTGGCGATTCACGCGGATCAGGTAGTCCTCGGGCTTGCGGCCAGGCATCTGGTCAGCGAAGAACTTCGCCACCGTAATTCCCTCGGGGACTTCGATGTGGTCGGCGAAGCCCGATCCATCATTGTTGAGAAACAAGATTTTCATGGTTTGAATCTCCAGAGTTGTGAGCAAACTGACAGCGGCCGACACCGGAACATCCGGTACGCCGCGTGCCGTTTCAGGATGATGTAGGCTGTGATGATGAGTTGGAATTCAAACACCCAGCAATTGCGCATCCTCACTTGGAATTGCCAAGGCGGGTTCTTCAATGGCGACCCAAGTAAGTCGGATGTCGTTGCGGCTCTCGGCGCGGATGTGGAGATCATTCAGGAATGCCCGAGGCCACGACACACCGATGCGAAGCAATTGTGGATAGGTGATGCAATCAAGGGCGTGCTCATCCGCGCATCGGGTCCGTTTACGCTGACTGAACTACCAAGGGTGCGAAGTTCACCGAAGTGGTTCTATCCGGTCCAGGTACAAGGACCAATTCCCTTCAACCTCATCGGCGTCTGGGCCAAGCCGGCGATTCAGCCGCCAAGCTACGTCCGAACGCTGCTCCAGGGGGTTTATGCGTATCGTGAACTGATCCGGTCGGGCCCTACGGTGATCGCCGGCGACTTCAACAGTAATAGTCGGTTCGTCAACGCGTTCATCAGGCGTGGTCATGACGTGCTGGTTTCGAGACTCGCCAAACAGTTCAACCTTTACAGTGCCTACCACGTCTATCACCAGCGTCCACCCCGCGATGAGCACCATCACACTCATTTCTTCCGACGTAAGGCGGACAACGGATACCACATTGACTACGTCTTCCTCCCGGAAAAGCGGGCGACACAGATCGTCGAAGTAACGGTTGGTTCGTATGCGAAGTGGGCAGCGAGGAGCGACCATTGCCCGATGATGGTGCGATTGGGTCGCGAGCCGGTCAGAAGTCAGAGTCATCTGAAGGCGACCTTACCCGGCGAGCAGTCTGACCGACGGGTCAATCAATCCGACCGAAGGCAGCTCGTGAGCAGGATTCGTCGTATGCCAAACAAGGCATGGGCCGAGGCATGGTTAGACCTGCTGCACCGATTGTTTCGACACACCGGATTGATTGAGGCTGACCCGAGCCTCGTCACATCAATGCCGAAGGTCACCGGCCGATATCGGCTGGTGCCAACGACCATCAATAGACGATGGGTTATCGTTCCGATTCCACAGGATCAGATGATTGCGTTGATCCTGAGTCGTGAAGATGCCAACCATTTGAAGCACGGGGGAATTGAGTTTGAATTCCGGCCGACGAGTCGAGCAGAAGAACGCCCACCCGTGATGGTCCGGTGGAACCCACTCACGCCCATGCCGATGAAGTTGATGCACGCCTGGCTACATGCAGCAAATAGCGAGTTGGAGCGGTGCTACTACTCGAACTACTGGAAACACCATCGCCCCGTCGTTCACCGAGCCGTGTGTGATGAGGAGTTTAGATGCGAGTTGCTGTCCGAGGCATTTTCAGTTCTGTGACCGCTCGGCGACTTCTCCTGCTTGATGACGTGCAGGTTCAACCACCCCCGCTCTGCCGCCAACGCTTCGCTACGTTTACTGAACGGTCCCAACCTGGGCCCGTTTACTGGCGACATGTCCGCCCACCAATTGCCCTCCGAGTCCGGCTCCACGTGGCTCGCTCTCCTGATCTCCGGCTTGCCCAAGGCTGAAAGATCAATCACCTCCTCGTAGATGCACCTGATCGTGCCGCCGGCAGAGATGATCAGCTCCACTATCCGCCTCCTTCCTGCCGCCCGCGGATGATCCTGCGTCGTGGCCGATCCACCAGCAGTCCATCCAGAGCCGACTGCACACCGGCCAACTGCTTGGACACCCGTTCTCGCAGACTTTCGCTCTCGCGCAATGATTGAGGGTGTACGCCACGGACCACCCGCTGAGCCTGCTCAACCAGTTGGTCGAGCTGCTCGTTGGAGCGGATGTTCAGATGCTTGAACCTCTGGAAGAACTCGGTCAGGTTGGTCACCGCGGAGTCGCGGAACACCTTGAGCTTCCCGTCATCGGCACCATTGAGACGCTCAGTCAGGTGGGACACCAGCTTGGACAGCTCTTCAGAGAAGGCCTGCTCAGCAAGCTGAACGGCGTCATTGAATCGCGAGGTGATCCTCTGGCACTCCTGTTCATAGAGCTGGGGGTTGAGCTGCTGGAGGTACGCCGGCGGTTCCACTGAAGGATAATCCCACATGATGTCGAACAACCCACGCAGTGAGTCGGGGTAGTCCCGGTCGCAGAACAGACTGCCCAACCGTTGCCGTGCGGCAAGCTTCAGGTCGGCGAACTCACGATCCAGTTCCGAAACTGCATCGTTGAGCTCAGACTTCATCTGGTTGAGCCGGTCGTCCACCTTGCTCACATCGTCCTGGCGAATCAGCCGGATACCCGGCTCAGGGAAAGGCAGCGAGATCCCACGCCAATAGGAGGTGATGCGATTGCGGATTGACGTGACGGCTTTGAAGGCCGGGTGCTTGGTGTCGATCAGCTTCTTGCCAGCGGAAAGGAACTGGCCCTCGGCACCGAACGACTCGGCGGCTTGCTCCTTCTGCTGCGGCGTGAGTGTCTTGCGGACACCGAACCAGGTGAAGCTGAGCCGCATGGCAGCGGCGTATCTGCGTAAGTGATCCGCCGGTCCGCTCTGTGAGCGAGCCGGAGGATCATCAAGTGCGGTGGTCATGATTGCTCCTCAGGTAATGCGACAATGAGAACTGACTACGATGACTTCAATGGCAAAGGGCAACGCCATCCTGCGTTGGTTACAGGCCGTCCTGCTACTGCCGTTTGTCGTGCTGGTGGTGGTGCCGTCACTGATCCTGCTGGCGGTGCATGGATCAATGACTGCATCTTCAACAGGTGAGTGGTACTTCTGGGTGGGACTGGTAATCAGCGTGCCAGGGCTGACGCTGGCCGGCTGGAACGTGTGGCTGTTCATTCGATTCGGCAACGGCACAGCAGCACCGTGGGACCCGCCACAGAATCTGGTAGTGCGTGGACCCTATCGCCACGTTCGCAACCCGATGATTACCGGCGTGGTGTTCCTGCTCCTGGCAGAGTGCCTGATCTTCGGCTCATGGGCAATCGCAGTGTGGTTTGGCATCTTCACCATCGGAAACATGGTCTACCTCCCGATGTTTGAAGAGCCCGGATTGATCAAACGATTCGGCGACGACTACCTTGAGTACAGGAAACATGTACCCCGGTGGATTCCCAGAATCACGCCGTGGACCCTACCGCCGACGAACTCTGATACTTGAAGTTCCAATTGCACTCGACACACCGCAGGCTTCGTCAATGGACAAAGGATCGCGACATGAGGAATGGCAAACACGGATTCGGAATAACAGCAGCTTGCTGCGTACTTGCCTTGGCTGTGGTCACGCACGCATTCGGCCAAGCGGAGAAGGCTATAACCCAAGATCGGTTTCTGCTCTTAGACAGCCGCATCATCGCAACGACAGAAAATGCCAAGCTTGAAGTTGGCACGGTGACGAAGCACAAGGCGAATCCCCTTTTCACTGAAGACAAGCCCTGGGAGATGCGGTTCGACAATCTCTACGGCAACGTGATCTACGATCAGAACGACAAGATCTACAAGTGCTGGTACAGCCCTTTCACGCAGGACCGTTCGGCCAAGGGAATGTCTCTTCAGCAGCGGCAACAGAAGTACAACTCCGGGCCCGGACGGACCATGAGCATTTGTTACGCAACCTCAAAGGACGGCATTGCCTGGGAGAAGCCTGAACTCGACCTTGTGGACTACAAGGGGAGCAAAGCAAACAACATCATCTGGACGGGGCCGCATGGTGCCGGCATCTTCAAGGACGCCCACGAGACTGATTCCCAGCGTCGCTACAAGTTGGTCATGCAGGGCGTCAAAACATCCACGTCGTCCGATGGCCTGCACTGGGCTACGGCAGAAAAACAGGATGCCATCGGCGGCCGCGGCGATACGCACAACAACGCATTCTGGGCACCCACTCTGGACAGGTACGTCTTGATCTCGCGGAGCATGATGGATATCCCAGAGAGCGATGGCAAGAAAGGTGGCCGTGCCCGTGTGGTCTCACGCAGTGAAAGTCCGGACTTCAAGACATGGACAAAAGCAGAGGACATCATCAAGCCGGACGTTTATGAACTCCAGCCGTATGCCATGTCGGTCTTCTATCACGCCGGGGTCTACATCGGCATCCTTGCCATTCATCACCAGCCGCCGGTCGATCGCGTGTGGCCGGAGTTGGCTTGGAGCATCGACACCAAGACATGGCATCGCGTCTCGGAAGGAACGCCGCTGATCCCGCTTGCGGAGAAACCGCTCGACTACGATTACGGCTGCATCTACGCGTGCATCACGCCGATCATCGGCGACGGTGAAATCCGCATTTACTATGGGGCGAGCGACTACTTGCACTTTGGTTGGCGAACAGGTTCGCTTGCCTTGGCCACGCTTCGGCCGGATGGGTTCGCGGGTTATGTCCAGGAATCTCCGGACAAGCCCACGGTCATCACCACGACTGCGATCGCGTATGCCAATCAGACGATCCGCCTCAGTGCCGATATCGCAGAAGGCGGATCAATCGCCGTAAGCATTCTTGATCCGAACGGCAAGGCCTTGTCGAACGCGGAAGTTGTCCGTGCGACGGTGACAGACGGCCACCTCAAACTGAACAAGCCAATCACGTTGAAGACAATCCGCCTTCGGTTCGAACTCAAGAACGCGAAGCTTTACTCGTTCAGCCTGGCGAAGCAGTGACGCCGCACAGAGTTCTGTGATTGAATTGGGCTCGCCGGTAGCTGCCACGAGAGTCACTTGGTGTAAGTGAAAGCGACTGTTGAC
The DNA here is from genome assembly GCA_040902585.1 of Phycisphaeraceae bacterium. Taxonomy (GTDB): domain Bacteria; phylum Planctomycetota; class Phycisphaerae; order Phycisphaerales; family Phycisphaeraceae; genus JBBDXA01. The sequence continues at coordinate 18,310 of JBBDXA010000147.1, read as the reverse complement.
GACATCAGGGCAATCCCTACGGCGGATCAGGCGGTCAGGTCTGCATAATGGCTGCGGCTCAAACTCCTGGCGATGGTGGTTAGTCAAACTGCGAGGCGAGACCGTCCGCTGCCATGCTGATCCTTTGGGGTGTTGTACGGATGATGAGTGAGCGTTCCAGACTTGGACTGTTGGCAACCACAGCAGTGCTGCTCATCCCCCATTCGGCTCTTGCTCACGTCAAGTGGTTCAGTGAATTCAGTTATGGCGATGAGCCCTTGCCGATTGCCGACGCATTGACGCCGGTGTTCTGGCTGCTGGCGTTTGTCAGCTTGGCGACGGTTTCATTGCTGGTCACGTTGGAACGCTTGCTCAGCCACCAGAAGTGGGCCGTCAATGTGGAACGCCGGCTTGCCGCGTACAAGCCCCATAGCTTGCTGGTCATGCGGATCGGCATCTTTGCCGTGCTGCTGATGAGCTGGCAGGCCCGCGTGCTACTGGTACCGGAGCTGAATGAGTGGACACCGGCCGTCGGCTGGGCACAGTTCGTGATCGCTCTCATGCTGCTGATTCCGAGATTGGTGCCCATAGCTGGAGCGGGCATCATCTGCCTGTACCTGTGGGCCATCATGCAGTTTGGCTTCTTTCCCATGCTCGATTATCTGCTCTGGCCAGGCGTGGGTTATTACCTGCTCGTCGCCAATGCCCGATCGGAACGGCTTCGAGCCACCGGCCTGCCCGTGGTCTACGCCACGCTTGGCTTCTGTCTCATGTGGCTTGCCGCCGAAAAGATCATCTATCCCCAGTGGAGTCTCTACCTGCTCGAAGGCCATCCGCAACTCACCTTTGGAATGGACCATCGCGTGTTCCTTCTCTGCTGTGCGTTCATCGAGTTTGGCTTGGGCTACTTGCTGGTGATGGGACTCCTCGGTCGTGTGCTGGCACTGACGATCACGATCACGGTGATCAGCACCAGTACCGTCTTTGGCCGCACCGAGCTGATGGGGCACACCATGATCCACACCGCGTTGATCGTGGTGCTCATTGAGGGGCCGGGCGGGCACTTCGAGTCACCCATTCACTGGATCCGACGTTTCATGCCGCGTTTGGCTGTTGCCGGTGTCGGCTTTGCACTGGCGTTAGCTGCGGTACTGCTGCCGTATGCCTACGGTGCCCAATGGATGTACCAGAGAGTCGATCGTACTGTCCATGCAAACGAGCATGATGGTCATGCTCAGGCGGTCGAAGTCGCTGATGCCGCGACGGCACCCACGCTAACGCTGCGAATCCATCGTGATCCGCACTCAGGTTGGAACCTGGAGCTGATCACGACGCAATTTAGTTTTGCTCCGCAGTCGGCGGGCGGGTCGCACATCCCAGGAGAGGGCCACGCTCACCTGATGGTGGATGGCAAGAAGGTTGCTCGACTGTATGGACACTGGTTCCACCTTCCGCCACTTGCACCGGGTAAACATGAGGTGACTGTTTCGCTTCATGCTAATACGCATGGGCCGCTCCTGGTGGCCGGTAAGGTCATTGCGGCGACGGTGGAAGTGGAGGAATCGCATGATTGAGATTGCTCTCGACACGCTGCCAACCGATTGCTAATCGGATTGATGCCCCCGGAAGCCCGCCCGCTGGCATTTCATGCCACGGGTGGGTTTTTTGTTTGATCAGTTGTTTGCCGGATTCGCCCTCACCTGCCTGCGTTTACCCGAAGCCTGCTCACGCCGATAGATGCCCACGTGATCGGCACTGAGACACCTGCCGCTTGCCCAGGTCCGGAGCTTCTCCACCGATTCCGCTGCTGTGACCGCCACTGGCACCACGTTGTGTGCGGCCGCAGTCAACGGCAGGTCCAGCAACGCAGCCAGCCGGCAACATGCTTTGATCTCGGCACCGGTCCAGTTGTCATCCGCCGGCAGCTTCTGGCAGGCGTCGAGTTCGAACGCGTTCAGATAGATCTGCCAGATTGCCTTCCTCTGTTCCGCCGTAGGCAGGTCCACGAAGAACACACCGTCGAACCTCTCGGCCCTGGACATCTCCGGGGGCAGCTTGGAGATGTCATTGCATGTGGCCGTGACCATCACATCGCTGGTGTGATCGTTCATCCATGTGAGCAGCGTGCCGAAGATGCGTGCCGAGACACCTGAATCAGTCTGGCCTGAACTTGAAACGCCTGCCAAAGCTTTGTCGATTTCATCTACGAAGAGAATGCAGGGTGCCATCGCATCTGCAATGCGAAGTGCGTGGCGAGTGCGTTCTTCGGACTGACCCACCAGTGAGCCCATCAGGCTGCCCACATCCAGGTGAAGCATGGGGCGGCCGGTCTCGTTGCCGAGAGCCTTGCAGAACTGCGACTTGCCGCAGCCAGGCGGAGAAAGCAGCAGCACACCCTTAGGCCGAAGCTTCTGATCCACGCGACCACGCATGGCTCGCAGACAGAAGGCCTTGAGTGCATCGAGGCCGCCCAGGTCGCTGAACTTTTCACTGCCGCGGTGCAGTGAGAGCAGGCCGCTTTTCTTTAGCATCTGGGTCTTCAGTTCCCACACAGCATCAGGCTGGATCTTTGCATGGCGAACCAGCGACAGGCTGAATGCGTTCTCCGCTTCGTAGCGAGTGAGTCCCGAGGCGGAGTCCAGCACCCTTTGAAGTTCTGCAGCCTTGGGCAACTCACCTGAATCCGTGCCGATACCCGCAGCAATCTCCTGAAGCTGCTGGCGATCAGGCAGTTCGTGCTCGATCACCGCGAACAGCTTCTCCAACTCGATGGGGATCTGGACCACCGGCGACAGCACCACCACGAACGTGCGGTTCTGCTTGCCGGCACTGATCTGCTGAGCCAGTGCCTGGACCACCTCCGCACTGCCCAGGAACCGATGGAAGTTGACCAGCACCAGCAGTGCGGCACCATCTTCAGAGCCGAGGGTGTTCAGGGCCCGGATGGCTGCCAGGGGATCTGCTGCGGTAGCTTCTTCGGCAGACTGGCCTGCGATGCTCAGGCCCGTGGCCACGTTCCATGTGGCGAGCTGCCACTGCTCCTGGGCACAGAGCTGGGCGATCTCTCTGATCCCGTCATCATGCTCATGCGATTCGATCCACAGGCCGGTGAAGCACGCGCGCACGTACTCCGCCAGCCGTTGAGTTAGCGTCATGGGTTGCTCCTAGTAAAGGTCGTGATGTGATCCGCCGCTCTCGGTTCGACACGCTGCTGTGCCACCGAACACTGACTCGGTATCTTGTTTGTGAATGTCACTGACGATGGCCAAAGCATGGGGCCGCCGGCATTGCCCGTCGCCGAGGGTTCAAAGGAACTTCGACGCAGCTCTTGAGCAAACGATTGCGAAGGGGTTTCCCTGTGCGATCAAGGTCGGATCTCGCCTCACTGCATCTGGGTCTCCCTTTCTTGTTTGCTGTTTCATACGCGAGATGTTTGCATTCGAGCTGAACACGAGACAGGCTGCGAATCTCGGTGTTGTCGACACCAAGCTCATTGGGGTCTACGAACACACACCGCACGATCTGAGCGAACCTGGCGATATGCCGGTGACTTTGTCAAACATCGAGGTCGATCGCCCCGGAACAACAGCGGTTGATGAACCGATCACCGGACGATGCCACATTGACCGTGCCTCAATGGGATTAGGTCCCTGTGCTCTGCGACTCAGCTACACGCTGACTGGGTGTGCAAGCGTGGTGCAGTTCTTTCATCCTCCGGTTGCGTTTGTTCCCAAGGGAGAGGTGCCGTTCGAATACGCTCCGATCAGCGACGCGGTCTCCAAGCGAGGTGGATCTTGCCCCAAAACCATTGCGGCGTTCTTTCGCCTGTGCAAGCCACCTTCGAAAGATCATCCCGAGGGGCAGCCGATCAGCAACACGATTGGCATGCTGCTGGATTTCAAGTGATTGGATGAGTCACTAAAAACGCTGCACCCCCGTCCGGCAGAAATCACCCTCTGTCCGGCACCCGTCCGGCCTCCGTCCGAACGCAAAAAACGCCGTTCGCTCCGTCCTACAGCATTTATTCAAAAAGTATTGTTTGGAGTGAAGTGGTAGTGGGGAAGGTACCGACCAGGGATAGGCGTAGAGAGAAGAAGAGAATGTCGGAAACGCTGTCGGACGCAGCGGACGCCGATTTTGGTTGTCGGACAGGTGCCGGACGCCGTCGGACGTGGCGATTTCCCCAGACCTCGGTTCTACGTCGCCGCTGACGCCAACAGCAGCATCAGAGCGATGATCAAGACCGCCAGGAGCAGCACAAGTGGTGAATCCACCTTTTGGCCATGATGATGGTGAAGAGCTTTTATCGGAAACGCTTTTTTCTATTGCCTCCGTCTCCAGTGTCGGACGGACTGAGTGACACATCGATCGGATCAAAGCTGCTCTCCGCCTAGGACACGGTCCCAGCCCTCTCCCGTCGGGCAGAAATCACCCTCCGTCGGGCAGCCGTCGGGCAGAAAAAGTGCCCCGTCGGGCACCGTTGAGCACGTTGGGCAGACATTCTCTAAAACTATTTCTAAATGAGAGAGAGGAGGAGAGATAGAGACAGAGGAGAGAGAAGAATATAGAGAGATACACCCGGAAATCCTGCCCGACGTGCTCAACGAGCGAATTTCGCTGCCGGACGGCTGCCTCAACGCTGCCGGACAGGAGCCCATTTCTGCCCGACTGGGGAAAGCCCCGGAAGTCCCCAAGCCACCCCACCCGTCTGACACCGTCAGGCCGCCGTGGTACCGAAAAAATGCTCCGTCTGACACCGTCTTACCCGTCTTACACCCTTTCTCTCTATTGAATAGAAAAAATAGAAGAATAAGAAGAGAGAGTGTGCGGGCCCCCGGGACTCTCCGGTGTGCAGAAGAGTTGGAAACCCAGAAACCCTGTAAGACCTGCAAGACGGGCGAATTCGCAGTCAGACGGCTGTCACCACGCCTGTCAGACTGCTGCCTGACGGCTCACTGGTAGCGCGGGTCCCCGTACTCCTGGTCATAGCCGTAGCCGTGCTGCCGCCTGCCGTACATGTGGCGGAGTTCCAGCATGCGGCGTCGCATCCCCTTGATGCCCATGACCAGCATCACCAGCCCAGTGACAGCCGCAGCGACGCAGAGCAGGAAGACCAGCAGGCTGAACATCTGCGGGATCGAATCCCAGAAGGTCACGAACACCTGTGCCGGCGGGAAGCCGCTGACGCTGTGAATGATGCCATAGAGCAGAAGCCCCAGGCCGATGAGCGAAGCGAGAAGAGGCTGAATGAACGCGATCATGCGAATCTCCTGAAAAAGGTTGAAAGTCTCAAAGTCTCACGGTTCTCATCTCCCGCCCCGTGCCCCCCGGCTACGCGGCGGCACAGTCAGAGAGCTCCGGCTGGCCGGTGTAGAGTTCGGCTTCCTCGCCATTGAGGAAGTCCGGCTCATGCACTGCCAGGGAGCGGCGGATGGGCTCGGTGCTCAGCACCGGCTCGACGCGGCGGCTCCTTTTCCGCGGCAGGTTGTTGCCCAGGCGAGCGAGGTCCGAAGGGGACAGTTGCGACATAGGGATGAAGCTGGTCATGGAAGAGATCCTTGAAAGTGAAAAAGAGGGATAGCTGTCGCTGATCACGTTGATCAGCGACGGGTCGGTGCTGGAACTTGTGGCGATGGCGTTGAGGGATGGGCGGCAATGTCTGCCCGCCTGTTGGTCATGAGCGACTGAGGGGCTTCGTCGCTAACCTGATGGGCTCACGAGACAACCCATGGCATCGCCTTACCCTCTGGAGAAACTCATGTTCAACGCTCGCATTACGTTTGTCCTTGTCTTGACTGCCGCCCTCATGCCTTCGGCCGCCTTTGCGGAAGATGTCCCGGCGGGCATCGACGCTCTGACGGGCAAGGATTCGCCCCTGAAGGCGGACGACCGAATCGCCTTCCTGGGGGACTCGATCACCCAGGCGGGTGCGGGAAAGACCGGCTACATCACGCTGATCGAGCAGGCCGTGACCAAGTCCCAAGGCGACAAGAAGGTTCAGTTCATCAAGGCAGGTATCAGCGGGAACAAGGTGCCGGACCTTCAACGGCGACTTGATAAAGATGTGCTGAGCAAGAAGCCGACGGTGGTGTTCATCTACATCGGCATCAACGATGTATGGCACTGGGGCAACGGCAAAGGCACGAAGAAGGAAGACTACGAGGCTGGTCTGGGCGATGTGATCAAGCGATGCCAGGATGCCGGGGCCTTGGTGGTGCTGGCGACACCCAGCGTGATTGGCGAGAAGACTGACGGTTCAAACTCGATGGACAAGATGCTCGAGGAGTACGCAGCCATCAGCCGAAAGGTTGCCGCCGAGAACAAGCTGGTGCTCTGCGACCTTCGCAAGGCATTCATCGACTATCTAAAGGAGCACAACAAGGAGAACAAGGACCGGGGAATTCTCACCGGCGACAAGGTGCATCTGAACAGTCAAGGCAACCAGTTCGTGGCCAACGAAGCGGCAGCCGCGATCGCCACGGCACTGAAGACACGCAAGTAGCAGGCGGATGCCCTGAACGCGGAGACTCGCATATAGGATGGAACAGCGATGCTGCTTTACGCACTAAAAGTCATCATCTCGGCCACGATGATTGTGATTGCCACCGAACTGGCCAAGCAGGAAGCATGGTGGGGGTCACTGGTGGCCTCGCTGCCGCTGGTCTCGGTGCTGGCCATGATCTGGCTTTACCTGGACACCGGCGACACCGCGAAGCTAGCCAGCTTCGCCACCGGTGTGTTCTGGCTGGTGCTGCCATCGCTGGGGTTGTTCATCGTGCTGCCACTTCTGATCCGTGCGGGCTGGGGATTCTGGCCGGGACTCATTGTGGGCTGCCTGGTCACTGCGGGGCTGTACTACCTCGAGCTTCAGCTACTGCCTAAGCTGGGTGTGAAGCTGTGAGTCGAAGATCATCCGTAGAATGGTCCACTCGATAGAACAACTGAAAGCCGAACTGGCCGGCCCGTTAATCTCCAAGCCTGAAGAAAGGCACATCTATGTTCCTCGTTGGAAGAACCTCAATGGCACTGGCTCTCCTCTTGGCGTGCTCTGCTCTCTCCCTTGCAGAAGAAGAAGCCAAGGACCCGGTCATCCTCGATGTCAAGGGCGATGGCGTTAAGCGGTTCGAGGCCAACCAGACCCAGATCGGTTTCTCCAGCACCCGAATCTTCTACACCCTGGGAACCCAGAGTGCCGTCGTCGTGATTCACATCGACAACTCAAACAAGAAGTTTGCCGCCGACGGAAAGGTCTATCAGTTTGCGAAGGGTGTTACCCCGGAAGACCTGGGGAAATGGATCAACAACCAGCATTCGGATGGCCTATACCCGGAGGTTCCGGAGCCCGTTGCCACGCACAACCTGCCGGCTGACTCGATCAAGACGTCATCCAGCAAACGGGTCGGTCAAGTGAAAGGCGGATTCCGTGGCGATACCTACGACAAGTACACCGTCGAAGTTGAAGCAAGCACAGCCGAACTGGCAAAGAAGCTGAAGCTTGGAGCCTTCAAGGACTCTGCGACGGTCTACATGAAGGCCCAAGCAAAAGAATGAGCTGTTCTCGGCGACACCCAGCAGAAGGTGGCAGCTTGTCTGGCCGTAGAATGGGCCGCGATGCGAAGTGATCTACTGCTGTTGATGCTCGGATTCCTGATCGGCGGTTGCAACCAGAAGCAGCAAGTGAGCACTCCACCACCGAGCCCGCCGCGCGGGGTGGTTCTTTTCCAGAACTACTGTGCGGCTTGCCATCAGCCGGATGGATCGGGAATGCCGGGTCGTATTCCTCCGTTGGCAGGTTCACCCTGGGTCAGCGGTTCGGAGGATCGAATCATTCGCATCGTGCTGAATGGTCTGCGTGGACCGATCGAGGTGAACGGAACCAAATTCGAAGTCGAGATGCTGGGATTCGGGCCCGTTCTGGGTGATGAAGAAGTGGCTGAAGTCCTTACAGAAGTTCGATCACGCTTCGGCAAGGCGGACGTGCCCATTTTGCCAGAGCACGTGGCTCGTGTTCGCCAAGCCACCAAGGATCGCTTCGATTACTGGACGGTTCCAGAACTGCTCGAGATCCCATAGCCCTCAGGGCTGCTTCAATCAGTACGGGCTTTTCGACCGAGCCCGAACTCGTTGCCCATACGGGTGACCTTGCCGTCCACCATGTGAATCTCGATGAACTTCGAGCTGCTGAACGGCTTGCCTTTCTCGTCTTTCAAGGTGGTGACAAGCTGCTTGGTCTTCGCATCAAAGACATCAGGCGTGTGGCACCACGCGTACTGACCGTCCAGGCTGAAACAGACCCATCCGTGTCCGCCCTGGGAAAGATCGATGTGCCCCTTTGGTACCGGCGGCATCTTCGTGGCGTCGAAGATGAACAGCTTCTTGCCGTCCTGGTCGCTGATCCACAGTTCAGACTCGTCTGGTGTGAGCCCCGCTCCGTGCGTGCGATGCTTGATGGGACTATCCCCGGCGGTCACGCGGTGCAGCACCTTACCGGTCTTCAGGTCCACGACATCCACACCGACGGTCTTGCCCAGGCACACGTACGCGTTCTCGTTGTTGCTGGTCACGGTGAACGGAAAGACACCACTCTCTCCAACCGGGCTGATCTGCCGGACCACGCTGTCGTCGGAAGTGTCAAAGACGGTCAGCGTGGTGCGGGTGCCCAGGTAGACATATTTGCCGTCCAGACTGGCAATGCTGTTGTGAGCCTGTGGTCCCACGGGCAGCTTCTTGATGAGTTCGCCGGTCTTGGCATCGACCACCAGGAAGCCGCCATCTTTGCCTGAATACCACCACCCGGTGGGCACATAGATCTTGGTGCCATCCGGCGTAATCGAAGACCGGTCACAGCCACCATCAAACTGTTTCTCCCAGATTACCTTGTCGGTCTCCACATCGATGCAGCCGAGGCGACGGTTCGTGGTCGAGAAGTAGACGCAATGGTTCCTGGCATTGCCGGTGAACCCGCGGATGCCGTCCTTGAAGCTGGGCACATCGATCCGGCGAACGAACTTGTGGCCGTTGTCGATGTCGAACACGAGGATGCCCGTGCCCGATCGACCATCGGCCTGGGCACCATCGGGGGAACTGGCATAGAGGAATCGTCGTGTTTGCTGCTGGGCAAGTCCTGAGGAAGCGAAGATAAGAACCAGGCATGCTGCGATAAGGCGAGTGGTGCGTGTCATGACGATCTCCGTGACGGGCTACCGGATAGTTTACAAGCCCGCCCTGCGAATCACCGGCTTTGTTTGCTTCGCAGCCCGCTTTTCAGCAGCCACCACCGTCTCACGCACTTTCGAGTAGTAGCTGGTGCCGTGCTCCGGCGTCAATGGCATCACCACCGCCACTCCGTTGGTATCAGAGCGAGAGGCCGGACACACCGCTACGGGCTTGTTGACGTGAACCTCGCTCGGCTTCTGGTTCGGGTCTTTGACCGGCACCGGCACGAATAGCGTCAGCTTTGAAGTGCCGAGGGCATCGGCCGACTTGCGAAGCAGGTCCAGATCGATCCCGAGCATGACCACCATGGCGGGTGCCGGGTCGTGCACTTTCCTCTGATCGGCCTGGGCCTTTGTTTCAAAGAAAGGATGCTTGCCCACTTGCGGCAAGACATCGATCAGCGTGGGGAATCCGATGTCAGGCGGGTTGTCGCCAGCCACCTTGCCATCCGTCGCCTCCCATCGGCCATCACTCAGTCGAATTCCCACCGGCTTTGCCACCTGGCGAGAAGGGAGCACCGCGGTGGGCACCAGCCTTGCCGAGTTCATCTGGCCTTGCGTCATGACGCATGCAGCCTGGTGACCGTCAGTAGCCTGCAGGATCACCTCACCCTTGTGCACCGAAGGAAGGGCCCGCACTGAGCCACAGGCATAGCGGCCGTCCTTGCCCACTGCCTTCGCGATTCGAGTCTTCACCGCGAAGTCGTGAATCCCTGGAGGTGAAGGTACTGACCGAAGTGTCCTGGCCGGCGGAGGCGGAGGCTCTGCCTTGGGTGCCGGGGACACTGAGGGCAACTTGGGCTTTCTGCTGAATCCGAAGAATCGAAGCATGATGATCTCCTTGATGAGTTGGTATGAACGTTCAGAGTTGCTCACTGAGCTGAGTGTGATGAACATGTGCCGATGGGACATATCGCTGAACTGCTGCCTTCGACTCTTGGCGAACGGGTCGCCGCCTCGAATCGAGACTCACTCAATGGCAGTCAGCAGTACGTGATCTGGGAAAGCCGGGCGATTCAGAACGATTACGAGATGGTTCCATGCCAGTGTGCCTCGACCTGCTGGTGTGCTCAACACGGCTGCCAAGGGCACTACCGGCTCAAGCCCATCACCTTCGAGCAGTTCCTTGACCGCTACGTTCAGCTATGGGCCCCTCCGAATGCCCGGCAGATCCTCAAGCAAGCCGTTCTCGACAACGCGAAGTTTGAAGGTCGGCAGCGGCGAGCAGTCCCACCGCTTCAGTGGCTAGGTGAGCACTGGGACATGGTGGTGACCCAGGTACGAAGCCACACTCGTTCCGGGCTCTGTGACGAAGGTGTTCCCGTCATCACGGAAAGCGTGACGCATCTGTATGACGCGAAGATGTGGTCGCAGCTCTACTACGACGGCATCGTGCCCTTCGACACCAGTTCAAGGGCTCTGATGAAACGACTTGGCTTCGTGGACCCACTGAAAGATTTCACCGCGTTCAATCGCCAGTTGTTTGCTGACCTGAGGATCTTTGCTGAACGTCGCGGTCTATCGGTGAACGAGCTGCGAAGACTCGATCAGCCTTGGACGTTGACCACTGAGATTCCCGAACCTCCTGGTGGGCAGCCGTTGTCACGTTTGCTCGACAAGATCTTCTATTCGCCCACGAAGAAATGATTCACGACGCCACGTGCTCGGAATGCATCGCCGCGTGAACCGGATCTCCGTAAGCCGGGCATCGCGACTTGAAGGGACAGGTTGAGCAGTTCATGGGCGACGGGCTCGGGTAGTAGTGACCGGCCTTGATCGCCTGCCACACCTGCTCAATCAGGTTCACCACTCGCTCCACTCGGCCAGCCGAGACGGGCACATCGAGCAGTTGTACAACGGGAGCTTTACCCTTGGTGATCACGCCGAAGTGCAGCTTGATCGGCAGACCCGTGTGCCGTGACATCGACTGTGCCATGTGGTGGTACAGCAGGAGCTGGTCGGCCGACTCGTTCACCTTGTCGGCGTTCCACCTGGAGCGAGATGTCTTGAAATCGATCACGTGCATTGCCTGTCGATCGAGCCAGATGGCATCGACCCTGGCAACGACATCGGGCAAGCTTGCCTTCAGGCAACCGCGGAGCTTCTCTTCCACCGCGATGATCTGTCCCTGCGGATTTGCGAGTGGCGAAATCAGAAAGGCGGCCAGCATGCGTTGAGCGAGCTCTATCAGCGAGGCTTCACTTTCAGACTTGTTGAACCGCACCGGCACATCAGGGTCTTCATTGTCGCGACGTCGCCATTCATCCATGAAGACAGCCATGAGCTCACGTTGAGACGTGAGGCGACCTTCCAGGAGCTGTTGGAAGTGATGTTCCAGGGCGGAGTGGATGGCACTACCGAAGAGAAGTGATGAGGGCAGGAACGCCGGCTTGCTCTGTTCCACGTAGCCGAACCCATACTTGGCGGGACAACGACGCATCTGGTCCACCTGGCTCCAGGACAGGTAATCGCGTCCGCTGATGCTCTGGGCAATCTCGCCTGGTGAATCACGTTTCGCAAAGCTGGGGAGCATGGCGGTGCTCAACGCCCACCCCCGTTCCGGTTTCCCGCCGGCTGCTCCAGTTGCTTCAGGTGATCGATGAAGCGGCTGGCCTGCTTCACGGTGAGCTGCTCAAGCTCGGTGCCCAGCTCGTGGCGACTTTCTTCCATCACATCGAGTCCGAGCCGCTGTCCGATGGACTGGATCGCTCGGCGTTGAGCGGCGGTCATGCCGTGCCCGTTACCGTTGGGCTTGGGGTTGCCATTGCCATTGCCGTTCTTGTGGGCTTGACCGTTCTGCTGCTTGGCTTGCTGATCGAGTGCCGCATCAGCCTCGCGGTAGAGGTAGGCGATCTTGTCCTGGAGTTCCTGAGGTTTGGTGAGCAGGGTCTGGTCGAGTTCCACGGTGAGGGAGACGCCGTAGCCCTCCGAGTTGTAGTTCTCCGAGGTCTTGCGGTTGCGAGAAATGGTCACCTGCATGGGCATGGGATAGCTCCTGGCCCAAAGGGCCGGCATAAGGATGGAGAGAAGGGATGGCTAAGGGCCTTAAGAGATAGTGACGTGATTTTGCGATTTCTTAAGTTCGGGACCAATTGCCAACAGGTCTTGACGTGGGGCATCCCGAATCACGGACGTAAGGGAGCGTGATTGCCCACTGGAGATGGTCAAACTCAATCGGCAGGTGTCAACTGAACTCGGCCGATCTCGGGGCGAGTGTCCCGATCCCAGAATCCTTGAAACGAGGTCCTGAATCTTCGTATGATGGGCCGTCCGTAATGTGCTCGGGGCACCCAGATTGATCGCGGGGACATCCTTCGATCGCCTACTTCCAGCCATGGAAAGACAAGACGAACAAGCTGTCGACTTTGACGCTCAAATTGAAGCGTGGCGGCGACAACTGCTCGACACTTCAAAGCGAAACCGGCTGATCAACTCCCGTTTCGGCAACCGAGGCGTCGTCCGACTTTACTTTCCCTCCTTTGACCTGCTGTGGGCACAGCTCGTTGATGAGAGTCGGTCATTGGAGTTTCCGTGGCCGTCTAGCCTTCTCGATCCGTCTGATAAACCCCTTGACGAGTACGTCGAGAGTGCTGTCGGGAGCCGAACCGAAGGTGATGCCGGCATCGAGGAGCCCACCGAGAAGACAAAAGCCACGCTGACTGTGGACGAAGTACATGCAATAGTCGAGTCAGGTCAGTTGGGCGACGACCAAGCCCTCACAACCCTCTGGGATAAGCCACTTGACAATCGATTCAAACGACTGGCTCTTGTCGCCAGTGAGTCCCTCTCCGAGCAAGGCGTGCACTCACTGTTCATGGCTTTCGGCTTTCTTCGGTGGTACGAGTCCGTTGACAGTGATATCGAGTTGATCTCGCCCTTACTGCTTGTGCCTGTGAACCTATCCAAAGGCAGTGCCGACTCATGTTGGGAACTCAGTCCCGTAGACGACGAAATCCTGCCGAACTACCCGCTCATCGAACTGCTTCGAAGAGAATTTACGCTGGAACTCCCAACCTTCGATGACGAAAACAGTGCCGACGACTCATCGGCCCTTGCGTCATACCTGTCCCAAGTCGAAGCGTGCATAGCGGATCATCCGCGGTGGCAAGTGGACCGCTCCGCGGGCATCGGAATCTTCGCATTTCAGAAGATTTCCATGTGGATGGACCTTCGAAAGAACCATGACACCATCACCGAACATCCGATCTGCCGGAGCATGATGGGTGACAGGTCCGAGTCCCTTTCAGGTGACGCTCACGTTGAGAGAGATCAGGACCAAGCTTACCCGCCTGAGTCGAGCTACCTCATACTCGACTGTGACAGCAGTCAAATGGCGGCCGTCCAAGTGGCAAAGCAGGGCGCGCACCTGGTCCTCGACGGACCGCCAGGGACTGGAAAGAGTCAGACCATTGCAAACATCATTGCTGACTCCCTGGCCGAAGGTAAGACCGTACTGTTTGTGAGCGAAAAGGCGGCAGCGTTGGAGGTGGTAAAGCGGAGACTGGACCAGAAGAAGATTGGTGCGTTTTGCCTTGAGTGCCACAGCCATAAGTCAAACAAAAAAGCCATCATTGAGGAGTTGGGTAGCTGTCTGAAGCGTCTTCCCGAGACGTATCCCCCACTCGATGATCAGCTCAGAGAACTTCAAAGAACAAGAGATCGTCTTAACTCATATGTTCGCGCCTTGCACCTTAAGGTTTCGCGACTCAGCCTTTCGCCTTTTGTTGTTCACGGACGCCTTGCACAGATACGGTCAACGGGCATCTCTCATGTTTCCATAGAATCACCATTCACCATCAGTCAGGAAGAACTGAGTGAAAGGGAAGAGGCGATAGCTGCCCTTGTCAAATGCAGTCCAATTGTTGCTTCCGGCGGGAAGCATCCATGGCGGGGAGTCAGAACGGACCTCTACAGCCTGACCCTCCCAGAAGACCTCCGCTTCCACTTCGGTCGAGCAGCAGGCGGGGTGGCCGCGATAAGTGACGCGGCACAAGCCCTCAGCTCATTGCAGTTCCTCAAGTCCGAACCCTCTCTTGATGAGATCGAGTTGGCACTTGATCACGCCGAAGAGGTGATCGCACTGCCTATTGTGCCGAAAGCCTGGGCCCTTCGCGGTCTGGCAAAGACGGCGGAAGGCTATTGCTCGCTCAGGGATATGACCGACGAACTCCGAATCCTCGTGTCTGGCGTTTCTCAGTACTGCACTGACAGGCTGCTGGAACTTGATGAAGTGACACTGATCGATACCGGCAACGCAGACCGTGCCTTGAGAAAGGCTCTACCATCGTTACCTAGGACGGTGCGGGAACAATGCTCACGTTTGCCATCAATGATCGAGCGGCTGGAGCGTCTGGGCCTCGCAGCGAAAGGAATCGTGACCGCGACAGCTTCGATCAGTGAATCGCTCGCCATTCCATTGCCAGATCGACTGTCAGTCAGTGATGCTGAAACCCTTGGACAACGTGCCAAGGCCTTGGCCGAACTCGGCGAAGTGCGACCAGAATGGTTCGATCCAACCCATCGCAACAAGTGCCAGCAGCTTACCAACGAGGCTAAGCAGGTGTCAGACTTTGCGGCAGGCATCCGTGGATTGCTCAGTGATCGGCTCCATTCACTGGCCTTCGCACCAGTGTCACGCCCGCTTATCGAGAATGTGCTGCAGCACAGTAGCTGGTTCAGGCGGCTCGGAGGCTCATGGCGGCGATCACGCCAGGACTTCGGGGCGTTGTATATCGACCCACCTCGACGAGCCAGACGATTGCTGGATGATGCATATCAGTTGCGGCGATACCAAGAGTATGCGGCAATACTAGACACGAGGAGGGATGCCCTGACGGACACATGCGGGTGGAATGGTGATGTTGATTTTGATTGGGACGGTCTACTTCAAAGGCTCAAAGTCATCAGCAACCTTCCTTCTGAGTTTCAGAATGCTGATTGGATCGAGAAGTCCCTGGGCGGCCTACACCATGAGAAGAGAAGGCAGATCGGATCATCGGCCGATGAACTGCTGTTGAACTGTGATCAATTCCGTCGCGAGTTGGTTGGCCTACAGGATACGGTCGACATTCAGTCCCTCCCCCGGACTGCGGCGAGTGCTTCAAATCCGCTCGAACACATGGCCACGGTCATCCTGGAAATGGCTGTGGAGTGCCGCGAGCAACATGCCCGCGTATGCCAGATCGCCCGATGGCTAAAGCCCGAACAGGATTCGCCGATCGAAAAGCTCGATTCACAAGCCCGGATCCTGGCCGAAAGTCGAGTCCTTTGGCAACGTGCGGAGAGTATGGCTAACGAACTGGATGAAGTTCTGCCAGGCGCGGCCTACGGCTTTGGTGATTGGGAGTCGCAAGCCAACCTAGGAGAGAAGCTCGTCAACGCCACAAAGAGGTATGACGGCCACTTGCCACCGGAAGTCATCGCGGCCATCTCTGACGAAACGGTACACGCTGAGTTAGGGAAAGCAGCGGAGGCAATTCGAACCACTCAGACCCAGGCCTTTGCTGACAGTCTGTCGTTTCTGAAGGCGGTGTTCCCACTAGACAGCTCTGTTTCGACAGACGTTGTGCTCAAGGAGTTGCCTGCCAGAGAACTGGAACGATGGCTTAGGGAACGAACATCAGATGTGAGCCGAATGCGGGAGTGGGTTGATTTCACCGTGGCTCGCGACAAGATGGAGCGACTCGGCTTGTGCGTCCTTCGGGACGAGATTCTGGCGGGATCTGTTCCCTGTACTGAAGCCATCGACGTGTACCGAAAGCGGTTTTACATGTCGTGGCTGGCCGAAGCGTATCGATCCGAGCCGACATTGCGAGACTTTGACTTACACGAGCATTCGGATACGCTCGATCGCTTTCGGGAGGTTGACCAAGCTTGGATCGCCCACGGATTCACAAGGGTCCGCACCCGATTGACGGGCCTGGCTCCGAACTTCGATGACTTGGCCGCTAACGCTCCGGAGAGCTCCGAGGCTGGAGTTCTGTTACGTGAGGCCAACAAACGTCGGAGGCACCTGCCGATTCGAAAGCTGTTCGCGAGGATTCCCAACCTCTTATTAAAGATCAAGCCTTGCTTGATGATGAGTCCTCTCGCAGTGAGCACCTATCTTGATACCAGCGAACTGCGTTTCGACGTCGTGATCTTTGACGAAGCATCGCAGGTTCGGCCCCATGACGCCGTGTCAGCAATCTATCGCGGCAGTCAACTGATCGTGGCTGGTGACCAGAAGCAGTTGCCGCCAACGAACTTCTTTGAGCGGCTTGCCTTCAATGACGCGATTGGGTCGGATGACGATGAGGACGATATCGGCACTGGCGATTTTGAGAGCATTCTCGACATCTGTGCAACTCTGAGGATGCCTCGCCAGCGTCTGAAGTGGCACTATCGCAGCCGACGAGAATCACTTATCGCATTCTCCAATCGCCACTTCTACGACGATGAGCTCATCACTTTCCCGAGCATCCGGGATGTCGAGGGTGCCAGCGGTGTTGAGCTGCGACCTGTAAGGAACGGCCGTTGGAACGGTGCGGCTGGGGGTGGTGTCAACCGAGCTGAAGCAACGGAGCTGGCCAAGGCGGTGATGCGGCATGTGAAGGAGAATGGAGAGCAGACACTCGGCGTCATCACAATGAACCAGGCACAGCAAATGGCGGTCTTGGAGGAGATCGAGCGATTACGACGTGCGTCACGTCACAACGAACTATTCTTTTCAACGGAGAAGTCTGAACCATTCTTCGTCAAGAATCTTGAGAACGTCCAAGGAGACGAGCGAGATGTGATCTTTCTTGGGATTGGCTACGCGAAGAATGACGCCGGCGTCCTTCATCACAACTTTGGTCCTCTAAACCGACAAGGTGGGGAGCGGCGCTTGAATGTGGCCGTTACACGAGCCAGAGAGTCTCTCATCGTGTTCAGTTCGATCAATGCCGACGACATTGACCTATCGCGGACAAATTCACGGGGTGCGAAACTATTGCGTGCGTACTTGGACTTTGCTCAACGCGGCCCAGAAGCGTTGGTATCAGCGGTGACCTCGGATGGTGAGCGAGGCTTCGATTCTGTGTTTGAAGAACAAGTCGCAAGGGCACTTGCACAACACGACCTTCAGGTTCGCCGGCAGATCGGCTGCGGCGGATTTCGGATTGACCTCGCTCTGGTTCATCCAGAACGCCCAGGACGATACGTCTTGGGTATTGAGTGTGACGGGGCGTCGTACCACAGTTCTGCAACCGCTAGAGATCGAGACCGGCTGCGACAGGAAGTCCTCGAAAACCTAGGCTGGCGAATCGTGCGAATTTGGTCAACTGATTGGATCCGCAATCCACAGAAACAGATTGAGAAGGTGCTCGATGCGTATCGATCCGCTCTAGCTGCCGCAGATGCTTCAAGTCCGCCACAGACCCGTGCTGCCGCCACATTCAACGAGCCCGTCCCACTTACCCGGAGTCACGGGAATGGTGAAGACGAACTCTCGTTCGCCAGTATTGACGATGTTCCTTTTGCCGTCATTGGTACTGTCATGATCCGGAACATAGAGACATACGGAGCAATGCCATTGGACGAACTCTTGCAAGCAACCGCTCGAAAACTCGGCTTTCAAAGGACTGGGGCGAGGATCCGCAGTCGACTGCTGGGCGTGTTTAAGTCCTACGAAAGGAATGAGCAGCTTGTAATGGGGGACGACAATCGTGTTCGGCATGTGCCCTAACAGTTGCGACACTCCTAGCCTAATGCCTCACCCCTTCAACTCACCCGCAATCGACGTGAACTGATCCAACGCCGTCTGCAAATCATCCGCGATCTCCTGGGCCAGCACGTCAGGCTCCGGCAGGTAGATGCCGAGACTTATGCCCTTGGTACAACTCCGTTGTTTCTACTGTCACTTGGGCGTCCTTGCCTTCATCACCTTTTCGTACTGCCCAGCTTTCTTCATCTCCTGAATCAAGAACCGCTTCCATCCATCGGTGTAGACATAGTCCTTGTGGGCTTCATCGTAATGACAGTACTGAGGATCTGTCTTGGTGGGATCGGCTGCACCTTTCGGCGGGCGGATCTTGTAGAAACGCCATGCGGCCACATGATGAAAACTGGCATTGAACTTGGCATGGGGACCGACG
>JBBDXA010000146.1:0-24397 GCA_040902585.1 Phycisphaeraceae bacterium | reverse complement strand
CGATCCCATTCGCCGGCCGCCCCTGCGAAAAACGCGCGGGCATCGGGGCGCTGCTGGCGGCGCTGCTCGAGGCGAACCGCGTCCTGTTTCAGCGCGGGCCAGTCGAGGGTCTGTTCGCGGGCAAGCTGCCAGAGCTGTCGCGCGGGCGGTTCGAGTTCGTCCATCACCATGCCATATTGATTGGTCGTGCCCCGGCGACGATTGATGAGCCAACCCTGATCGCTGAGGACTTTCAGGTGCCGGCTGACCGTGGACTGGGGCATCTGAAGAATCTCGCATAGGTCCACGACGCCCAGTTCCTGCCGCTGAAGCAGGTGGAGCAAACGCAGGCGCGTGGCATCCGCGAGACTGTCCATCCAGTTCAAAAGGGCGGCGGGTTGGGGTGCGGTTTGATTCATCCGGTAATCCGGATTAAAGGATATATCGGATGTTTGAGGGGGTCAAGTGAATATTTCGGGTTAGCGATTACACTGCCGCCATGCGATTCGCCATCTGCAATGAAACGTACCAGGGCTGGGATCTTCCGCGTACCTGTGACGCTGCCGCGGCGGCCGGCTACACCGGGCTGGAAGTGGCCCCGTTCACGCTAAAAGAAGACCCGCGCGAGCTGACCGAAAGGAATGCGGTCGAAGCGGGGCGTGTTGTGCGCGAAGCGGGGCTGGAAATGATCGGCCTGCACTGGCTGCTGGTGAAACCGCCGGGGCTGCATCTCACCACGCCTGATGCGGCGGTGCGAAAGGAAACCGCGGCGTTCGGCCAGCACCTGGCGCGGCTTTGTGCGGCGATGCGCGGAGGTGAGCCGGGCGGCGTGATGGTCTGGGGCAGCCCGAAGCAGCGGAATTTGGCGGAAGGGCAACCTTATGAGGAGGGGTTCAAGCATGCGGTGGAGGTGATTCGCTCGGTCGCGGAGGTGGCCGGGCCCTTGGGCGTTCGCATCGCGATGGAGCCTTTGACGCCCAGGGAAACGAACTTTCTGACGACAGCCGCGGAGACGGTGAAGCTGATCCAGGCGGTGGATCACCCGGCCTGTCAGCTTCATCTGGATGTGAAAGCGATGTCAGGCAGCGAGAGCGAGCCGGTGCCGGCGGTGATTGAGGCGAACAAGGCGTGGACGATCCATTTCCATGCAAACGACCCGAATCTGCTGGGCCCTGGGATGGGGGAGGTCGACTTCGTGCCGATCGCGGCAGCCCTGAAGAAGACGGGGTACGACGGCTGGGTGTCGGTGGAGGTGTTTGACTATTCGCCGGGGCCGGACGTGATCGCGGCCAAGAGTATTACCTATTTAAGGCGGGTTTTCGGGTGAGTGGCGGGGACAGGCGGGCCTCGCCGACTCGGCCGCGCCGCTAACCGGGGGGAGGGGCGGTTTTACCCCCGCAAACGTCCATTTTCGTTCGACTTGCAAAAATCCTGCCGGATCGCCGATTTAGCGACTTGCAGCATTATTTCCACATGACTACAATACGGGACTTGCGGTCGATGCCACCCATGATTAAGGACTTACTAAAACCCTGTTTCCGACAGGGTTAGTTGCATTTTGCCAGAGGTGATCGATGTTGATGAACACCGTGCGCGATTTCTCCAAGCATGGAGATGGTCTGCCCATCCCGAATCTCGTTCAGGTCCAGCAGGCTGCTTACGAGCGGTTCCTGCAATTCACGAAGGAGTTTGAAAAGCGTGATGGGCACATGGGTCTTGAGGGCCTGCTGCGCGAGGTCTTCCCCATTGTGTCGTACGACGGCACGATGCAGCTTGACTATCTGCACTACAAGCTCGATGAGCCGCGGTACACACCGCAGGAATGCAAGGAGCTGCGCCTGACCTTCGGCATGCCGTTCCGCATCGGCGTGCAGCTCAAGCGCAAGGACGTCGCGGAGATTCCCGAAGAGGAAATCTACCTCGGCGAAATCCCCGTCCTCATGGGCGGCGGCGAGTTCATCATCAACGGCGCTGAACGCGTCATCGTCAACCAGCTTCACCGCTCGCCCGGTGTGGACTTCTCGATCGCATCGAGCGAAGCCGATCGTCCGCTGCACTCGGCCCGCATCATCCCCGAGCGCGGGTCGTGGATCGAACTGGAAGTCACGAAGAAGGACGTGCTGGTCATGCGCATTGACCAGAGCACGAAGATTCCCGCGACGACCTTCCTCCGCGCGATCGATGAAAAATACTCCACCACCGAAGGCCTCATCCGCCTGTTCCACGATGTGGTGACCATCCGCACGACCGACCTTCGCCCCGAACACTTCGTCGCCTCCACCGTGATCGACAAGGAAACGGGTGAGGAACTCGTCGGCGCGGGCAAACAGGTCGGCGAAGCGATCGGCAAGATCCAGGCGTCGAACCTCAAGACGGTCGATGTGATCGCCGATGTCAGCGATGAGCTGATCATCAACTCGATCTCCGAAGAGAAGCAGGTTCAGTTCGAAGGCCTCCAGGTCACCGAGCATGAAGCGGCGCTCCTTCAGATTTACGCGCGCCTTCGTCCGGGCAATCCGCCGCAGGTGGACAAGGCCAAGGCTCTGTTCAAAGAGAAGTTCTTCGACGACAACCGCTACCGCCTCGGCAAGGTTGGCCGGTTCCGCATCAACCGCAAGTTTGATCTGAACGTGCCCGAAGCTGAGATGGCGCTGCGTGCTGAAGACTTCATGCACGTGATCAAGTACATCCTCGACCTGCGCTCCAACCGCAACAAGGCGCACGTGGATGATATTGACCATCTGGGCAATCGCCGTCTGCGGACGCTTGACGAGCTGGCTACCGAGGAGCTCCGCAAGGGCTTCCTGAAGCTTCGCCGCACGGTGCAGGAACGCATGAGCGTCAAGGAGCCGGACGAGATTGCGAAGATCGCCGACCTGATCAACAGCAAGTCGATCAGCAGCGCGATCGAGCACTTCTTCGGCCGCAGCGAACTGTCGCAGGTCGTCGATCAGACCAATCCGCTCTCCATGCTCAAGCACGAGCGCACGCTCAGTGCGATGGGCCCCGGTGGTCTTAACCGCAAGCGCGCGGGCTTTGAAGTGCGCGACGTGCATATTTCCCACTACGGCCGCATCTGCCCGATCGAAACGCCTGAAGGCACCAACATCGGACTCATCGCCTCGCTGGGTATCTATTCCAAGATCGACGAGTACGGCTTCCTCCAGACGCCGTACCGCGTCGCCAAGAACGGCAAGCTCACCGGCGAAGTCGTCTACCTTCGCGCCGATGAGGAGATGAAAATCACCCTCGGCCCGACGGACATCATCGAGAAAGACGGCAGGCTCCAGGAAGGCATGGTCCTGGCCCGCGTCGATGGCGAACTTTCCCAGTGCAACAGCAAGGACATTCACTACGTCGATATCAGCCCGAAGCAGGTCGTGGGCGTGTCGGCTGCGATGATTCCCTTCCTCGAGCACGACGACGCCAACCGCGCCCTGATGGGTTCCAACATGCAGCGCCAGGCGGTGCCCCTGATCAAGACGCAGCCGCCCTGCGTCGGCACCGGCATGGAAAAAGAAGTGCCCAAGTACTCGGGCATGGTCGTTCGCGCGATTCGTGCCGGCACGATCACCTTCGTCGATGCCAAGACCATCGTCATCGACAACGCGGACGAATACCACCTCCGCAAATTCAGCGGCCTCAACGAACGCACCTGCCAGAACCAGCGCCCGATCGTTAAGCTCGGTGAGAAGGTCAAGAAGGACCAGATCATCGCTGACGGTGCTGCCACGCAGAAGGGCGAACTGGCCCTGGGTAAGAACGTGCTCATCGCGTTCAACACGTTCGACGGTTACAACTTCGAAGACGCCATCGTCATCAGCGAACGCCTCGTGAAGCAGGATGTGTTCACTTCGATTCACATCGAAGAGTTCGACGTCGAAATCCGCGAGACCAAGCTGGGACGTGAAGAGTTCACCCGCGACATCCCCAACGTCAGCGAGAAGATGCTGTCGCAGCTCGACGAGTTCGGCATCATCAGCCTCGGTTCTTACGTTCGCCCCGGCGACATTCTTGTCGGCAAGGTGAGCCCCAAGAGCAAGAGCGAACTGACGCCGGAAGAAAAGCTTCTGCACGCGATCTTCGGCCGCGCGGGCGAGGATGTGAAAAATGATTCGCTGGAAGTGCCCGCGGGTACGGAAGGCATCGTCATCGGCGCGAAGCGGTTCAGCCGACGCATGCACATGAATGACGATCAGAAGAAGCAACTCAAGAAAGAGATGCGTGCCTACGAAGAGGAAATGGACAAGCGTGCGTGCGACCTGTTCCGCCAGATGGTGGACAAGGTCAACGAGATCACCGGCACGCAGATGATCGACCCGGGCACGAAGCAGAAGGTGGCGGCGAGCGACATCACGGAAGTGGTGATGGAGCAGATCGAAACCTTCAACGCCAAGTGGATTAAGGGCGGTAAGGAAACGCGCGAAGAAGCCGAGCGTCAGTATGAAGCGTTCTGGCCGCGCGTTCAGGCGGTGCTCAAAGAGAAGCAGCGTAAGCTCGCGCACATGAAGCGCGGCGACGAGCTGCCCTCGGGCGTGCTTGAAATGGTCAAGGTCTACCTCGCCACCAAGCGGCACCTGTCCGTCGGCGACAAGATGGCGGGTCGTCACGGTAACAAGGGTGTTATCGCGCGTATCGTGCCGATCGAAGACATGCCGTTCCTCGAAGACGGCAACCACGTGGACATTCTTTTGAATCCGCTGGGCGTGCCTTCGCGCATGAACGTCGGGCAGATTCTCGAGCTGCACCTGGGCTGGGCCTGCGGTGTGCTCGGGTTCCAGGCGATCACGCCGGTGTTCGACGGCGCGACGGAAGATGAGATCCACGCGGTGGTCGATGAGGCGAACAAATACGTTGAGACGCGCACCAAGGAACTTGCGGACAAGAAGCAGGCTCCGGGCGAGAACGAAATCCTCGTCAAGATGCCGCCCGGTGGCAAGGTGCAGTTGTACGACGGTCGCACGGGTGAACCGTTCGATCAGCGCACGGCAGTGGGTTACATGTACCTGCTCAAGCTGCATCACCTGGTGGATGACAAGATCCACGCCCGCGCGACCGGCCCTTACTCGCTCATCACCCAGCAGCCGCTCGGCGGCAAGGCGCGCACCGGCGGCCAGCGCTTCGGTGAGATGGAAGTCTGGGCGCTCGAGGGCTACGGCGCTGCTTATATCCTCCAGGAACTCTTGACCGTCAAGAGTGACGACGTGGAAGGCCGGACCAAGATTTACGAGAGCATGGTCAAGGGCACCAACTCGCTGGAAGCGGGCATGCCCGTGGCGTTCGACGTGCTGTGCAACGAGATCAAGGGCCTGGGCCTGAACATCACGCTGGAGAAAGCGGCGATGGAAGGCGGGGGGATTTTGTGATCGAAGCCGGGGTGATGCATGACGTGGCGCGAAATAGCCATCGATGGATTGCATGCCGCCGGTGAGTTGTCCCGGCTTGGGCGACACCGAAGTTCGGTAAGCCGAGCGTACTACGCGGCGTTTGCCGCATTGACCGCACGGTTGACGGAAGCGGGACTTTCGTTCGGTGGCGATGAAGGGCCGGCGCATTCGGCCGTGCCGGAGCTAATTCAGTCGAACATGCCCCGGTTGCGAGTCAACGAGCGACGGGCATTGAAAGGATTGTTCACGCAACTGTATGAGAATCGCTTGGACGCCGACTACCACGCGAGCATTACGGTGGACGGAAAGTCCGCGACACTGAGTCTGCGGTGTGTGGGATTCGTGTTTCAGATTCTGGGAATTAGACCATGAGCTCAACGAAAAAAGTTAAGCAAACCGCTCGGAAAGGGCAGGTGACGGCAACCCAGGTCATGCGACTGCTCGAGCCTTCGGTGGAGCGCCATCAACCGAGCGACTTTCGGCTGATCCTCAAACGTGCACGATACAACTCGGCACACGACCGCTGGATAGTTTACTTCGACACGGATCAGGATGACGTTGACATGTTGGAATATGTCCGGTGTCTAACGGATATCGAAGAAGAGGTCACGCCGAAAGCTAAGAAGCTAGGCTTCTCGGTCTTCCTGACCAGCGTCGGTAACCCGGAACTGTGATCCGGCCTGTTTAAAACCTCAAGTTCAAGTGACCCCGTTTAGTGGAGTCAGCTCAATATGACCAGCGAAGCCATTTACGACCGAGTTAACGATTACGCCGCCGTCAAGATTGCTCTTGCCAGCCCCAACGACATCCGTTCGTGGAGCTTCGGCGAGGTCAAGAAGCCTGAGACGATCAACTATCGCACCTACCGCCCTGAAAAGGACGGTTTGTTCTGCGAGCGCATCTTCGGCCCGGAGCGCGACTACGAGTGCGCCTGCGGCAAGTACAAGGGCACGAAGTTCAAAGGCATCATCTGCGATCGCTGCGGCGTGAAAGTGACGCACTCGCGCGTTCGCCGCAAGCGCATGGGCCACATCAACCTGGCCGCGCCCATCGTGCACATCTGGTTCTTCAAGGCGATGCCCTCACGCCTTGGCAACCTCATGGGCATGAAGACCACCGATCTGGAAAAGATCATCTACTTCCAGGACTACGTGGTCACCGATCCCGGTGATGTCCCCGAGCTCAAGGAGCGCCAGGTCCTCACCGAAGACGAGCACCGCAAGCTTCTGGAAGAGCACGGCAACAAGTTCAAAGCCCTCATGGGCGCCGAGGCGATGAAGGAACTCCTTCAGCGGCTCGACCTCGATCAGCTCGCGGCTGACCTGCGCCAGGCCATGACCGAGACGCGGTCCAAGCAGAAGATCAAGGATCTGTCCAAGCGTCTGAAGATCGTCGAGCAGATCCGCCACTCGCAGAACAAGCCCGAGTGGATGGTGTTCGACGTGATTCCGGTCATTCCGCCGGACCTGCGTCCGCTCGTTCTGCTCGAGTCGGGCAACTTCGCCACCAGCGACCTGAACGATCTGTATCGCCGCATCATCAACCGCAACAACCGCCTCAAGAAGCTGATGGACCTCAACGCCCCCGAGGTCATCATCCGCAACGAAAAGCGCATGTTGCAGCAGTCAGTTGACGCCCTGTTCGACAACGGGCGATGTCGTCGCCCCGTGCTCGGCTCTTCCAACCGCCCGCTCAAGTCGCTCACCGACATGATCAAGGGCAAGCAGGGTCGCTTCCGCGAAAACCTCCTCGGCAAGCGCGTCGATTACTCGGCCCGCTCCGTGATCGTCGTCGGGCCCGAGCTCAAGCTCCACCAGTGCGGCCTTCCCAAGAAGATCGCGCTCGAACTCTTCCAGCCCTTCATCATCCGCAAGCTCAAGGAGCATGGCCTCGCCGACACGATCAAGTCCGCCAAGAAGATGCTCGAGCGTCGCGATCCCGAGGTGTGGGACATTCTTGAAGAAGTCATTTACCAGCACCCTGTGCTGCTGAACCGCGCCCCCACGCTGCACCGCATGGGTATCCAGGCCTTCGAGCCCACGCTCGTGGAAGGCAACGCGATCCGCATTCACCCGCTGGTCTGCACCGGCTTCAACGCCGACTTCGACGGCGACCAGATGGCCGTCCATCTGCCGCTCTCCATCGAAGCACAGGCTGAGGCCTCGTGCCTCATGCTCTCGACGCACAACATTTTCAGTCCCGCCAACGGCAACCCGATTATCTCGCCTTCGCAGGACATCGTGCTCGGTGTGTATTACATCACCGTCATGCCCGCCGAGGCGGAAGCGAATCTCGAAACCTGCCCGCGCTTCAAGGACCCGGTCGAGGCGTTCCTCGCTTACGACATGAAGCGGATCACGATCCACACGCCGATCCTCGTGCGCCTGCCCAAGGATCGGTTCCCGGACATGGTCACCGAGCAGCGCGGCGAAGTGAAGCCCATTCCCGAGAATCGCCGCATCCTGACCACGGTCGGTCGGCTGCTGCTCAATGACATCCTCGAAACGGGCATGGCGTTCTACAACTGCACGCTCGGCAAGAAGGGCTGCGCCCGCGTCATCGACGACACCTACGCCCGCGTCGGCCGCCCCGCGACGATCGACCTGCTCGACAAGCTCAAGGAAATCGGCTTCAAGCGTTCGACCGTGGCCGGCCTTTCCTTCGGTATCACCGACCTGCGTATCCCCGCTGAGAAGCACGCCATTATCGAAGCGACGCAGAAGAAGGTCGACAAGGTTGAGAAGGCGTATCACGCCGGTGCCATCACCGAGCGCGAGCGTTACAACCAGCTCATCGACTTGTGGACACACTGCCGCGAACAGGTCACCAAGGAGCTGCTCAACGAACTGAAGAACGACCGTCGCGATGCCGGCGGCATCCCGATCCCCATCACCTCGGGCCCTGAGCACCGTTACCTCAACCCCGTCTGGCTCATGAGCGACTCGGGCGCCCGTGGTAACGTCAGTCAGATTCAGCAGCTCGCCGGTATGCGTGGACTCATGTCCAAGCCCTCAGGCGAGATTATCGAAACGCCCATCAAGGCCAATGCCCGCGAAGGCCTCACCGTTCTCGAATACTTCAGCTCGACGCACGGTGCCCGCAAGGGTCTGGCCGATACGGCGCTCAAGACGGCGGACTCCGGTTACCTCACGCGTAAGCTCGCTGACGTCGCCCAGAACGTCTTCATCAGCGAGTACGACTGCGGCACCAAGCAGGGCGTCACCAAGCGCGCCATCTATAAGGGCGAAGAGATCGACGTGCCCCTGCGTCTTTCCATCGTCGGCCGCACCGCGCGTGAAACCATCGCCAACCCGATCACCGATGAGATCATCGTCAAGGAAAACGAGATGGTCTCGCCCGAGGCGGCGGCGAAGATCGAGGCCCTGGGCATCGACAGCGTCATGGTTCGCAGCCCGCTCATCTGCGACAGCCGCCGCGGCGTCTGCACGCTCTGCTACGGACAGGACATGTCCACTGGTGACATCGTCGAATCCGGCCTGGCGGTGGGCATCATCGCCGCCCAGTCCATCGGCGAGCCGGGCACGCAGCTCACCATGCGTACGTTCCACACCGGCGGCGTCGCGGGTGGCGGCGTGGCTGAAACCAGCTACAAGTCCAATCACGCAGGTACTATTGTCATTCGCGACGCGTCGGAAGTGCCGACGAAGGATGACGACGGCAACAACGTGCTCGTCGCCCTCAAGCGCAACGGCGAACTGGCGATCACCGATCCCAAGGGCCGCGAGCTTGAGAAGTTCAAAATTCTTTACGGTGCGTACATTCTCGCCAAGCCCGGCGATACGGTCCGCAAGGGCCAGTTGCTGATCCAGTGGGATCCGCACCGTACGCCGATTCTCGCGGAGAAGGCCGGCAAGGTTCACTTTGTCGATGTCGAAATCGGCGAGACCGTTCGTCCCGAGAGCGAAGGCAGCGGCACCGGCAAGCGCAAGGGCGCTGCCAAGAGCGAAGCTCTCGTCGTCATCGAACACAAGGGCGAGAAACACCCGCAGATTCAGATCGTGGACAATGCCGGCAAGATCCTCGACTTCCACTACCTGCCCGCCAAGGCTCGTATCGAAGTCAAGGAAGGCGACATGATCGCGGCCGGCCAGATGCTTGCCCGTCAGCCGCGTGAATCGTCCCGCTCGGGCGATATCGTCGGCGGTCTTCCCCGCGTCACGGAAATCTTCGAAGCCCGCAAGCCCAAGGAAGCGGCCGTCATGGCCGAGATCACCGGCGGCGTCGAGCTTCGCACCGATCGCCGTCGCGGCAAGATGACCATCATCATCAAGAGCGAATCGGGCATGGATGTCGAACACCATGTTCCCCAGGACCGCCATCTGCTCGTTCACCCCGGCGACTACGTCACCGCGGGTGATCCTTTGATCGACGGCCCGCTCGTCCCCCACGATATCCTTCGCATCAAGGGCGAAGAGGCCCTGTTCAACTACCTGCTCGACGAAGTACAGAACGTGTACCGCGCCCAGGGCGTGCCCATCAACGACAAGCACATCGAAATCATGCTGTCGCAGATGCTCCGCAAAGTCCGTATCGATAACCCCGGCGACACCCCGCTCCTGCCCAACGAAGTCATCGACAAGTATCGCTTCAAGGAAGCCAACGCCAAGATCATCAAACTCGGCAAGATCAAGGATGTCGGCGGCACGTCGCTGGCCCTCGGCTCGCTCTACTCCAAGCGCGAGATCCGCGACGCCAACGCCAAGGCGGAGGGCGACGGCAAGGACGCTGCCAAGGCGATCAAGGCCAAGCCCGCGATGGCCAAGACCCTGCTGCTGGGCATCACCAAGGCCTCGCTCCAGAGCGAGTCGTTCCTCTCCGGTGCCTCCTTCCAGGAAACCACGAAGGTGCTCACCGAGGCGGCACTCGCGGCCCGCATCGACACGCTCGAGGGCCTCAAGGAAAACGTGCTGCTGGGTCACCTGATCCCCGCGGGCACGGGCTTCAAGCCTTACGTTTCGCTTCGCGTGGTCAAGCTTGCCGAGCCCCCGGCCCAGGAAACGCCCAGCCGCGAAGAAGAACTCGAAGACGCAGCGGCGATCGCCGAAGCCGGCGGCGCCCTCACCCCCGGCGAGATCAAAACGACCGTCGGCGAGTCGCGACTCGTCGCCCAACTGCTCGGCGAAGAAGTCGCCGGCAGCGGCGGCAAGAACTGAGCCGCTCGCGGCTTCGCACGACTTTACAACTGAATAGACCTTAAAAAACGCCCGCGACTGTCGCGGGCGTTTTTCTACTTCTGTAACCACCGCCACGCCTGTATGCGCCCCAAGACTTTGCGATTAGAATGATCACATTCTTCAACCCGAACCTCCGCCTTTTCCAAAGGGGTTGCCATGCGGACAAACGCCCTCGCTTCTCGCCCCGGCCTCGCCCGTCTGACCCTGTGCCTCGCTGCGCTCCTCGCCGCCGCAGGCAGCGCTGCCGCCGCCGAGCCCGTTGTGGTGGATGAACTCATTGCCATCGCCGATGCGGATGATCCTGCAAAGCTCGCCGGCCTGACGCTGGGTGAAACGAAGTTCGATGCGAAGGATCTGGACAAAGTCACCGCGGCCTTGAAGGAGCACGTGGAGAAGTCCGCCGACGCGGGCAAGCCGTTGAAGGAGTTCAAGCTCGTCGTGCCGCCGCATGTCAGTTTTCAGGACATCAGGCCGGTGTTCAGGACGATGATCGCCGCGATGCCCGAGCAGTCGTTCGTCCTCGTTGCCCGCATCGATGCGAAACAGGCCGCGATCCTGAAGGCGAAGCACGAAGGCATCGTGTTGACGGAAGGTGAAGTGGAGTTCGACCGCCGATCGACAGAAAAGGGGCCCGACAAGTCCATCAACGTGATGCTGACCCAGCGCGGCGACTGGGGTTACCGGTTGGTCATCGACAAGAGCCCGACCGCCCCGAAGACGTTGAACGAGCTCGAGGAGATGCTCCGCAGCCTCCAGGAGCCGACCGGGCTGTTCACGCGCGACACGCCGGTCGTTATCGTCATAGCCGCGAAGAACATTGCATGGTCGCATGTTGTCCAGACAATGGCGGCAGCGCGAGGCGCGCGCTACCGCAATGTGGGGCTCATCGATATGTACCGCGAACCCGAGGCTATCTACCCGGACTTGAAGTCCGGTACGGGGATCATCGGCATTGCCGGCGGCGGCCACGCCAGGAACGTGGTCTACATCATCGACGGGCCGCTGGATCATCCGGCTCTTCAACGCGAGGTTGAAACAAAGCTGCGCAGTGCCTTGAAAAACGCCCCCGCGAACCAGCGCAACGGCGTGGTGGTCAGCGCCCCGGCTGGTCCAGTCGTGCCTGAGCTTGGAGCCGATATCAACAAATGGCTCCGCGATGAGTTTCCTAAGGCCTCGGCTCGGACCGGCGGCGGTCAGCGGCTTGTCGCGGCACTGCAAAAGGCGATCGAGAGTAAGCCCGACCTGATCATTCTCTACAGCGGCGGGGCGCTTGGCGCAGGAAGCGACAGGCTGACCCAGGGCGCAATCCTTGACGACATTGTGAAACTCAACAGCAGAAAAGTCCGTATCAACACGATTGAGTTGCTCTTCCAGGAGAAATCCGACAACGACAAATCGAATACGCTCCAGCAGATCGCGGAGAAGACGGGCGGCCGCTATCAGTTCATCAGCAAGCGGGAACTGGGCATCGAGTGAGCGAAGAACCAGATGGCGTCCTGCCGCAAAGGAAGGGTGCCGTGGCACCCCGGACCTGATCCTCATCCAAACACCCGCTTCACCAGGATCGTCGCGTACGCCCCGCGCGGCAGGTCAAACGCCAGCGTCACCTTTCGCCGGCCTTCATACAGTTCATCATCATTGGATACCGCGCTCAGGCCCGCCGGCATCACCAGCGCCGGCCGCGCTCCTTTCTTGAAGAACACATCACGCGGCCACTTCACCTTGAGCTGCTCTGCCTTCAACTCCAACTCCGCCAGCGTCTCGTGATACAGCGTCTTCACCGGCTCCAGCTCCGGCCTTTCACGCGCTGAAGGAAACGGCAACTGCAACTCAGCCATCGCCGCCTTCGCTTCGACGGTCAGCGTGCGGAACAAAGGCACCGCATCAGGCCCGAGCTTCACATCAAATCGCGAGCCTTCATTGCAATGCTGACGAATCAGCCGGGCGAGCATGCGGTTCCACAGGTGACTCTGAAACGCGGAGAGAAGAGTGTCACGCTGCGGCGCGGGCAGGGCCGCCATCGCGCTGCGGAAATCCTCCGGCCTCTCCACGAGCTTGAGCACGATTCGTCGATGCTCGAAACCTTCCATCGCCGCCGCCAGTTCCTTCCATTTGCCCCAGCCTTCGCGCAGGATTCGCTTGTGTTCCTTGCCGGCAGGGCGGTCGTGTTGGTTCGGCTCCGCGATCGCCAGCCACAGGGCGCGCTCGACGTCACCCAGGCACCACGCCCTGGCGACGAACGCCCCCGACTCGCCGACGGAGCCGAAGCGCTGGTCATCGAAGTAATTGGGGAAGCCGTGAGTGCGGACCTCCTCGATGGCCGTCATCGCCTTGGCGCTGGTCGCTTCAGCCAGGTCGCGCACGACGAGTGTGAAGCGATTGGCGCTGATGTGATGCGGTCCGAACGGTTCCGCCACCTGGCCGAGGTATTCCAGTTCGATGTTCGTCTGTTTCAGGTTTCGCTTCGGGCCGTTGTGGATGGTGATGTGCTGCGAAGTCAGGGCGTGGCGATCCTTCATGCCGCCGAAGGAAAACGTCTCGCGCCGCAGTTTCCAGCGGTTAGCGATCGCATCGACGGCTTCGGGTGTGCCCAGCGAACGTTTCGTCAGTCGATATATCGCCTGCGATCCGCCCTTGAGCGGCAGGTCCGTCAATTCCTCGACGCGAAAGTCTTCAGGTTGGCACTTGATCTTCATGGGTGTGGAGCATCCGGGAGCACCATCCCGAAAAGGTAGTGCTATTACCGAGCGAACTTCAGCAGCGACGTTGGCACAACGAACTGCGGATGTTAACAGCGCCACCCTGTCGGGATGGTGCTCCCGCGCTTCTCTGTTTGCCCGCTTTCGCCCGGCCCCTATGATGCGTCCTTCGGACGACGCTGCGGAAGTTCTGTCATGCCCAAGCACACGGATCGTGTTCTATTAGAAGAGGTCGATTGGCCGGCGGTCCTGCCGTGGCTGAAGATTTTTCGCTGCTTTCGCATGGCGATGCATCCGGGCAAGCTCGTGCTCGCCATGATTCTGCTCACCTCGATGTTCCTCACCGGCAAGGTGATGGACTTCATCGCAGGCGATGCGGCACCGGCAGGCGAGATCGATCAATACCGCCAGCTTCGTTACGGCCTGCAAACGCCCGGCGAGTTCGAGAAGTGGAAAGAATCGCGACGACGCACTTCCGATGATGCCCTCGCGGTCCTCCTTCGCGGCATTCCCAACTTCAAAGCGGATATCGGCCAGGTGCTCGCCAAGTCCGATCCCTTCTCCGAAGCCAAGGCGGAGATTCATGCCCACTATCTGAGCCAGTACAAAGACGTCATTTACCTGCGCGACGTGGTCGGCGGCGACGACAACTGGGAGTCGCAGCTTCAGACGATTCGCGATGTCCGCCGCGCCAAACTGCTGGCGGTCGATGCCCTGCGACCGCACGGCACGTTTCACACCGCTCTCCAGTTCAAGCTCGATGCGCTCAATCGCCTGGCGCGGGCGACGGTGACCTTCAACATCGGCTGGTCCGAACTGGCGTCGCGGCAGGGCCGGCACGACAACGCCGTCAGCGCTCCGGCCCCGGTGCCCGCGCCGGGCATGGAGGATGAACTGCCCGGCATCGTCGTGGGCGGCGCGGATTACAGCGCCTATCAGGACCAGACCACCGTCATCGCCGCCCTGCGCGATCTCGTATTCATCCTGCCCGGCTGGCTCTGGTCGCAGCACCGCACGTTCCTCATCGTGTACATGCTCGTCGCGCTGCTCCTCTACAGCATCCTCGGCGGCGCGATCTCCCGAATGTGCGCGCTCGATGCCACGCGCAGCGAACAGATCAGCATCCGTGAATGCCTTCGCTTCAGCAGCGCCCGCGCGTGGTCCTTCTTCATCGCGCCCATCGCGCCCATCGGCGTCGTTCTGGTCGTGGGCCTGCTCATGATGATCGGCGGGTTCATCCTCTTCAGCCCGCCCGCCATGGGCGTGGACATCCTCGGCGGTCTGCTCTTCATCGTCACCATCCTCTGCGGCGCGATCATCACGCTCACCGTCGTGCTCTCCACCGCCGCCATGCCGCTGGCGTACCCCGCGATGGCGGTCGAAGGCGCGGACGTGTTCGACGCGATCGCCCGGGTGTTCAACTACGTGATCAACAGGCCCTGGCGCTGGTTCATCTACAACTTCTTCGCGCTGCTCTACGGCGCGGTCACCTACCTGTTCATAGCTTTTCTCCTGGTGTTGCTGGTCAACGTGGTTCACGAGTTCGTCGGCTTCTGGGTGGTCACCAAAACGGACCTGGGCGTGAACCGGTTCGATGTGATCTTCCCTTCGCCCAGGGGCACGGGGCTGAGCTACACGTCGGATTATCAGATGCTCGACTGGTCCGGCCGCATCGCGGCGATCTTCGTCCGCTGCTGGATGTTCTTCACGATCCTGCTGACGATGGCCTACGTGGTGACGTTTTTCTTCAGCGCTCAGACGTGGATTTATCTGCTGCTCCGCAAGAGTTCGGACGGCGTGGGTTTTGAGGATGTTTATCTGGAGGAACCGATCGAGCAGCCGGAGCAGTCGACCGGCGCATCGGTGCCCGATAAGATGGAGCCTGAGGAAGCACAGGAGCAGAATCAGGAGCGCAGTGAAGGGTCGGCCGCGTCGCCGGATGCGACGAAGCCTGAAGGAGATGAATCGACGTAAGCTTAATTCGCCTGCGGTGCTGACCGACTTTGTTGTCATGGTTGTCATGGCCGGGCATCGTTCCATTCGACCGAGGAATGCCTTTGCCGGCGTGTTTCAGGATGCATGTATGAAAGCCTTGAGGTCCGTGGCGTGGTTATCGCTTGCGTGGTGTCTGCTGTCCTGCGGGCTGGTGGCGTGCGATGACG
The DNA here is from genome assembly GCA_040902585.1 of Phycisphaeraceae bacterium. Classification (GTDB taxonomy): domain Bacteria; phylum Planctomycetota; class Phycisphaerae; order Phycisphaerales; family Phycisphaeraceae; genus JBBDXA01. Next base: position 8,975 of record JBBDXA010000146.1, on the reverse strand, counting down.
GCGTCGCGCCTCCGACCGATCCTTCCGCCAAAGGCGAAGGGCAGACGATGCGCATCGTCTCCCTCGCGCCGGCCCTGACGCGCATGATTCAGGACCTGGGCGGCGGCGGACTGATCGTGGGCGTGGATGATTCCCACCCCAAAGTATTCGCGGGCTTCGCGCTGCCGACGGTCGGGCAGTTCAACCAGTTGAACACCGAAGCGATCATTCAGCTCAAGCCCACGCACGTGGTGGCAATGGTCGGTGCTGAAGGCGTGCCGGCGGAGCTGGACAAGCTCGCTTCCAACAGCAATTTCAAATTGCTGACCTATCGCTATCCGACGAATGTGCCCGAGGTGGCGGCGATCATGCGCGGGGCGGTGGCGGTGTCGCAGCTTGGCAAGTCGATCCTGGGCGAAGACAGCCTGGCGGCCCTGGTGGGTACGAACCCGCTGGTGGCGAACCGGGTGATCAACAGCATGTTGATGCAGATGGGGCAGGTCGATGCGTTGACGTACAAGGCTGCGCCGCCGGGCAAGAAGCCGCGCGTGCTGCTGGTGATGGAAGTGCAGCCGCAGGTTCGGGCCTTCGGTCCCGAGACGGTGATGCACGATGTGCTCTCCAACTACGCGGGCGGGTACAACGCGGCGATTCCCGAACTCAAGCCGCTCTCGGAAGAGGATCAGAAAGACCCCGAGAAGGTGAAGGCATGGTTCAAGAAAGATCCGGCTGCGATGGTCGGCACCGCGCCGCTGCTGGATCGCGAGCATCTGCTGGATGCGAAGCCGGATGTGATCGTGCTGATCCTTCCCGGCGCGCCGCCGCTGGATGTGCCGGACCTGGATCCTCGCCTTGCGGATTTCAAGGGTCTGGATATTCCGGCTGTGAAGAACGGGCGCATCGTGCTGATCAACAGCCTGGAATCGCAACTGCCCAGCACCTCGCTGCCTCTGCTGGCGGTGGAACTGGCGAAGGCGATTCATCCGGGCCTGAGCGTCGAGCTGGACAAGATCACCGCGCCGCCGGAGTTGCCTGTGGCCCCGGAGCAGACGCCTGTGCCGGGCGATCCATTGAAGCCGGAAACGAAGCCGGAAGTGAAACCGGAAACCACGCCGGGCACTTCGGAAACGGAACCTTCGCGCACGAGCGTCCACGCGGACTGACTGTGGTTGATGATCCTTTCTTCAAGCGATGTACGTTAATCGAACTGCGGTGCGTGCCGATAAACCTCATGTGGAAGCGGGCGTGTTTCCAGATGCCCCCAACTGGGAGAAGGTCTTCGTTGCAGGTGCCGTTCACCAAGTCCGTGGTTACGCGCCTTGTCGCATGCCTGATGGTGGGCGGTGTGGCGCTCTCGGTCGGGCTCGGGCTGACGGAGCTGCATCAGGCCCGCGCCTCTCTTCAGCTCAGTCTTGCCCAACGCATCACCGCGGTGGCGCGCAACGCGCAGTCACTCTATCGCAATGCTGATCCGGGCCATCGCCCCGAGCAACTTACCGAGATGCTGCGCCTGGTCGCATCGGACCCGAACGTGCTGGCCCTGCGCATTGAGTCGGCCCAAGGCGATCGGCTTCAGGTCGGCAACTGGTCGCTCGCCGACGATGAACCGCCTGCCGAGCGCCACTTCTCCGAGTTCGGCGGGGGGTTCTCGAGCAAGGTCAATCTGGATCGCATGACTCTCGCCTCCGCGCCGTTTCAGAGGGATGACCGTCCCGTCATGCTTGAGCTGCTCATCGATGGGGCCGGTGCCTGGGCGGCGACGCGTTCGGAGGTGATGGCGAAAATCCGTATGCAGTGGCTGGTGCTCGGCGTGATCGCGCTGGCGGGACTGTGGCTGGTGCGACGGTGGTTCTCCAGCCCGTTCTCCGTCGTCTCTGATTGCTTCACCGGCGGCAGCGGGCCCGCGGCGTTCTACGATCTGGCCGGCGAACTGCCCGGCGAATTCGCGAGCCTGTGCGAAGCCATCGCCGGCATGCTCACGCGCCTGGAGTGCACCAGCGAACGACTGCGTCAGCGCGAGCTGGCCTTCGAGAATCTCTACCAGTTCGCGCCAGCCGCGATTCTCTCCCTGCAACCGGACGGCATCATTCTCGAAGCCAATCGCCGCGCGACGGTCATGTTTGGCTTGACGCTGGCGCCGGACCTGATCGGCCGCAACATCCGGCAATTCCTGGAGACCGAGGACCGCGACGCACTCGGGCAGTCGCTGCACAGTCTGGGCACAGCCCATGCATCGCGCTGCGAGCTGGGCCTGTTGGTCAACCAGAAGCGGATCGACGCGGTGATTGAAAGTTCGCCGGTGCGCGATGCGGACGGCACGCTGCTTCGAATTCGCATGTCGATCCTCGATGTCAGTCAGATCAAGATTCTCCAGCGTCAGCTTGCGGACAAGGGGCGACTGCTGAACCTGATCGTCGATCACATGTCCGATGCCATCATGCTCGTCGATGCGGGCGGCAAGATCGCGGTTCACAATCAGCAACTCGCAACCCTGCTCCATCGTCGTCCCGAGTCGCTGACCGGTGATGCCTATGAATTCGAATCATTCTGGAGCGACATCGGCATCCTCGAACAAGACGAGTTCATCACGCACATGCGGCAGATCGAGGCGGAAAAGGATCGCCCGTCACACCTTCGAGTGCGCACGCGCGCGGGTTCGTTCCTCTTTCAGGGCGTGCCCATGCGTGACGGACAGGGGGGCTACCTCGGCCGCCTCTGGGTGGTGCAGGAGATCACCGCGCACGAGCAGGCGGAGCGCCTCGTCCGCCAGCAGGCGAATCAGCTTGATGCCCTCAAACGCATGGGCGCGGAGCTGCGCGACGTGACGGATCTGGACGCGATGCTGGTGCGCATTGCCGCCCTGATGCATGAGATGATCGGCGTCGAATCGGTGGGCATCGCGATCCGTTGCGATCATCGCGGTGGTCGCAGCAAGCAGGTCATTCATCGAGGCACCGGCGGATACCTTCTCTCGGTCAATCGTCAGTTGGTGGACGTGATCGAACAGCAGGTCATGCCGCGTGTCTTCGATCAGCAGGATGTGAGCTACTGGCCCGACCTCTCGCGCGGCGAAGCCTGGACTTCCGCGTTCGCGCAGGCGGGCATGACCTGCCTGGCCGCGGGCGTGCTGAAATGCGCCCTGGATGTGCAGGGCATTCTCTGGATCGCCCGTCGCGGCGGCGAGCGCATCGAACGCCAGCACATTCAGTTCCTCGAAGCCATGCTCCCGCTCGTCGCCGCCCGCATCGAGACGGCCCAGTTCCACGAGCAGATGAAACGTCTCGAACTCACCGATCCGGTCACTTCGCTTCCCAACCGCAGGCACCTGGAAATGGCGGCAGCACAGCTCCTGAAGCGGCCCGGTCATCCGTGGGCGGCGATCGTTTTCAACATCGATCACTTCCGCGAACTCAACGATGCCCTCGGGCATGAAGCGGCGGATCGGCTGCTGGCGCGCATCGGCGTGTCGGTCCGCGCCAAAGTGCGCAAGTCCTGCGATGTCGGACGCATGGGCGGCAAGCAGTTCATGATCCTGTGTGCCAACACGCCGCGGGAGATGGCGATCGCGGCGGCGGACCGCGTGCGCAAGGTGATCGCCGATACGCCCGTCGTGTTGCCGGATGGTTCCAACTGGACGTTGACGGCAAGCCTGGGTGTCGCCAGTTCGCCGGAGGATGGCCACTGTCCGCCGGATATTTTTGCGGTGGCCGGTCGTCGCGCGGACGATGCGAAGGCTGCGGGGCGCAATCGCGTGGTGGGTGATGATCTGCTCCATCGCCGCGCGAGCTAATGACCTGTTCCCTACATTGGATTCGATCCCATCTGAGTAGGGGTGATTACGGGTGCCATGGGTAAGCGAAGTCCGCGGAGCTTACCCGTGCGTGGTGCATAAGGTGCGACCTGCACGGGCAAGCTCGAAGACTCGCTTGCCCATGGCACCCATGCATCGGGCTTGCTGTTTCCCATCTCTTTCGCACGCACGTCCCTCTCTCACCTCAACCATGTGGCGTGCAGGCCACAGCCCGCACAACCGGACCTTTGATCCGCCACCACATGGCCTCGACGCTAGCGTCGTAAACCCATAAAAACAAGCATTTTATGTCACGTCGCCAGCCTCTGGCACGCTCGCCTTGGGTCTGGCAACGCCTTTGTGATAGACTTAAAACTGCGCGAGCATGAACGCGGTTCACTCGCTCGCCAAGAGAAGGGAAAACGAAGGGAGCGGACACAATGGATGAAGTTGTTTTTCAAAAGAAACTGGCGGAACTCATGGGCGAGATTTCAACGCTGCCCAAGCACGAACGAGAAAAGCTCTCGTCCCTCGCAGCCGAAACGCAGGAGCGGCACCAGAAGCTGAAGAAGACGGTGCATGACCTCCAGGAAAGCCTCGATTACCTTCGGCTTTCAATCAAGTACCTCGTGTTCGATCTGGAAGCGACCCGCCGGGAAAACGCCTACCTCCGCAAGATGCTCGAAGAGCAGCAGAACCGCACCACCGAGGGCGACTACGAAGGCCCGGAAAGTCAGGCGTGAAAGCAGAGTCCAGAGTCCTGAGTCCTGAGTCGGATGATCGGACCCTGAACCCTGAACCCTGAACCCGGAACCCAACCCAACCCAACCCAACCAACCCTGCACGGATGCGTGTCATGAAACGAAGAGGGACGCCGATAAGGCGTCCGTTTTTCATTTGAGATGTCGAGTGTTTACGCTGCGCCCTGCACGCGCCGATACAAGCAGTACGGTAGCGGCTATGATGCCCGGCGCGTTCCGTTTCGTTTAGCGGTCGGGCCGAGTCCGCGAGGCCCACGTGTGTTTTCCGCAACGATATCGTTTCAAATTGATCCAGAGGTCCCGACATGAAGATCGAATCGACTCCGCATTCGCCCATCGCCCCCATCGCCGTCACGCCCGCAACCCCCACCTTCTGGATGCCCGGCATGCCCATGCCCGCCAGCCAGGTCGCAGCGCCCGCCATGACGCGATATCGCGAGATGACCATCGACGAGCTGCTCCTGGAGAATCGCATCGTCTTCCTCGTCGGCGAGATCAACTACGCCTCCGCCACCCGCGTCATCATGAGCCTGCTCTATCTTCACAACCAGAAGAAGGACAAGGACATCAACCTCTACATCAACAGTCACGGCGGCAGCGTCGATGACACCCTGGCCATCTTCGACACCATCAACTTCCTCGGCTGCGATGTCGCGACCTACTGCATCGGTCGGGCCCAGTCCGGCGGCGCGATCATTCTCTCCGCAGGCACCAAGGGCAAACGCTACGCCCTGCCACACTCGCGCGTCATGATCCACCAGCCCTACGGCGGCGTCACGGGACAGGCCTCCGACATTCAAATCCAGGCTGAGGAAATCCTCAAGAACAAATCCATCCTCAACGAGATCCTCGCCAAGAAGACCGGCAAGACCGTCGAGCAGATCGAACTGGACAGCGAACGCGACCGCTACTTCTCCGCCCAGGAAGCCAAGGACTACGGCCTCGTCGATGAGGTGCTGACCATCGAGCCCCCCGGCTCCGGCGGCGCGCCGATCTCCTCCTGAGCACCATCCCGGAAGGGTGGTGCCTCCGGTGCCTCGTGGCACCTGGATCAACGTGCGCAAGCTTGGATAGCTGGGTTCGGCTGCTATCGTATCCATATGAACGCCCGCGTCCCTGTCTACACCTTGCTCGCTTGCACGGTCGCGCTAGCCGTGTATGCCGCAAGCAAGCCGTGTACCGCCAACAGTCGGCAGGCGTACAACCTCCAACTCGCCGATGAACACGTCCTGAAACTCGAGCCGCTCCTGAAGGCCGACGCGCGGTACAAGCAAGTCAAGCTCGGTCGCTACACGGGGCAGGGCGGCGCGGTGTGGGTGATGGGAGATGTCGCTGATCCCGAAGCGGCCCTCGCACTGCGTCACCTCGTGGACACCACGGCTCCCCCCGTTGCCGTCAAATACACCCTTCGCATTCTGTCGCAACTCGAGGCTGATACACCCTGAACGCCCGGGGCGATCGCCCCCGATCCGCCCCATGTTACCGGTCGCCGGCTTGAGGCAATAATCGATTGAACGCCCGTTCGAGCGTGAGCACCCCTGGTACAGGTCCCGAATATGAGGCCGATGCAAACAAGCCGACTGCTCGTCTTCGCAGCTTTGGCGATCGGCCTAATCCCCGCCGGTGCTTCCCGCGCTGCCGACAACGCCACGCCCCTCCGGCAGACCATCGACGCCCAACTCCTCGCCGCCTGGACGAAGGAAAAAATCACCCCCGCGCCCGCCTCGAGCGACGCCGCCTTTCTCCGCCGCATCTATTTAGATCTCACCGGCGTCATCCCCACCCACGATCAAGCCCGCGCGTTTCTTGATGACACCGCGCCTGACAAACGCGCCAAGCTCATCGAATCACTCCTCGCCAGCCCGCTCTACGCCCGGCACCAGGCGGATGTGTGGGACCAGGTGCTCGTCGGGCGCAATCCGCCTGAGTCGCGCGTGCGCAAGCATGACGCCTTCGTCGATTTCCTTCGTAAGTCCTTCGAAGCAAACACGCCTTACGACAAGATCGTCGCCGCGATGCTGCGGGCTGAGGGCAACACGGTGGATGACGGCGCACCGGTTTACCTCGTGCAGTTCGGGCGCAAGGCGGAGGACGCGATCGAAAGCGTGACTGAAACTTTCCTCGGCGTGCAGCTCCAGTGCGCCCGCTGTCACGATCATCCCTTCGAACCCTGGAAGCAGGTCGAGTTTTACGAGATGGCGGCGTTCCTCTCGCGCCTCGAACTCGTCACCGTCGGCAAGCAGGATCAGCTCACCAAGCTCGCGCTGGGCGAGAAGAGCACGGGCGATCTGAACTTCACGCCCGCCAAGCAGCAGATGCCGGGCAAGAAGGGCACGCCGGTCAGCCCGCGGTTCCTTCGCGGCGACGAGTTGAAGGAGCCGGAGCTGCCCAAGGATTTCAAGGAAGTGAAATTCCAGGACAACAAGCCGCCGCCGAAGCCGGCGTTTTCGCGCAAGGAAAAACTCGCCGAGTGGATCACCGCGAAGGACAATCCCTACTTCGCGAGGGCGGCGGTGAATCGCATCTGGTCGCAGTACATGGGCAGGGGCATCGTGCATCCGGTGGACAACATGAGCACGAAGAACAAGCCTTCGCACCCGGCCCTGCTCGACGCGATGGCGCAGGCCTTCGTCGCGCATGAGTTCAACGTCAAGTGGCTCATTCGCGAGATCGTTTCCAGTCAGGCGTATCAGCTTGCCTCCACCGGCGAAGTGACCGAGGCGATGCCGCAATGGTTCGAACGCGCTCGCGTCCGGCCGCTGTCGGCGGAAGAGCTCGTCGAATCCTGGCGCACCGCCACCGGCTTCGACGAAGCGACCCGACTCTCAGGCAAAACAAAAGAGCTGGAAAAGAACCGCTTCTACGGCCTGACCTTCGATTACGTCGACCGCTTCTTCGGCGAACCGGTCACCGGTGAAGGCGACTTCCAGGGTGGACTCGCGGAACACCTGTACCTGAACAACGGCGAAGTCACCCGGCTCATCGCCACCGGCAAGGGCAGCCTCGTTGATGCGCTCGTTGATCCGAAGGATGAGCCGGCGGCGAAGGTCGATCGCCTGTTTCTTTCGATCCTGTCGCGCAGGCCGTCGGACAGCGAGCGCGAGAAGTTCGTCGAATACCTCGCCGGTGATTCAGGCAAGGACACCACCCGCCTGCGCGAAGCGATGTGGGCCCTGATGACGTGCAGCGAATTCCGTTTCAACCACTAGCCGCTCGCGGCTTAGCGCTCGAACTCAACCACGGATTTCACGGACAGCACTGATGAGACAATTCAATCCAATCTCTTCATCCGTGTTATCCGTGCCATCCGTGGTCAACCCTTTCGGAGCCCGATGATGCAAGGCTTCTGCAATCCACACGATCACTTTTCCCGCCGCGCCATGCTCAAGGGCCTCGCCTTTGCCGGCGCAGGCGCGGCAGCCGCGCCCATCATGAATTGGGGCAACCTCGTCGACTCGCCCGCCTTCGCCGCCGAAGCGAAGAAGAAGAGCAAGCAGTGCATCCTGCTCTGGATGAACGGCGGCGCGAGCCAGTTCGAAACCTTTGACATGAAGATCGGCGCGCCCACCGGCGGGCCGTTCCGCGATATCAAGACCAACCTGCCCGGGTATCACGTCTGCGAACTGCTGCCGCAGATGGCGCAGATGATGGACCAGGTCACGGTCATTCGCTCGATGCGCACCAGCGAGATCGATCACCCCGGCGGCATCCACCTGATGCACACCGGCTACTCGGAAACCGCCAACGTCCGCTTCCCCGAAATCGGCGCGATCGTCGCCAAGTACAACGGACACGATGACGCCAGCCTGCCGCAGTTCATCAAGATCTCTTCCAACGGCAACAGCGGCTCAGGCTTCCTCGGCCCCAAGTACGCGCCCTTTTCACTCGGCCACGATTGTCGCCTGCCCACCTTCGCGTCGCGCAGCGTTGATGAGAAAACCGATGATCGCCGTCAAGGCCTGCGCGGGTTCCTCGAAGAGAACTACGCGAAGGAACATCGCGCGGAGACTTCGAAGTATCACCGCGAATCCAACGCCGCGGCCTTACGCCTTCAGTCCGCCCGCTCCGCGTTCAATGTCGATGATGAGTGGGAGAAGAACAAGGAACTGTACGGCGACAGTCTCTTTGGCAAGCAATGCATGCTGGCGCGAAAGCTGATCGAAGAAGGCGTTCCGTTCGTCGAGGTAGGCCAAAGCGGTTACGACACACACGCGGATAATTTCACCGGTCACAAGTCGCTGCTGCCGCCGATGGATTACGCGTGGGCGGGTCTGTTGAAGGATCTGAAACAGCGAGGGCTGCTGGATAACACGCTGGTGATCTGGATGGGCGAGATCGGTCGCACGCCGAACATCAACAACCGCGATGGTCGCGATCACTACGTGAAGGCATGGAGCACGGTCCTGGCCGGCGGCGGCGTCAAGGGCGGGCTGGTCTACGGCGAG